>JBBEBV010000236.1:9704-22113 GCA_040882165.1 Bacteroidota bacterium | reverse complement strand
AACGGCTTTCGCTCATCGGTCTCCATCACGAGCGTCTTAATGACTTGATGTTCGGGAACGCTGAGGGCGGTGGCGGAAGCTTGAGTACCTCCGTGCTCTTCGTAGATGTACAGACGGGGAACAAACGGGATGTTGTTTTCACGCAACACGCGGACAGCCGGTGTCACAGGATAGTCGATCCTGGTCAACGGCTGGTCCTACGATATGGGGATTTGAGGGATTGGAGCCAGCCGAAGTCTGCGAAGTCGATGCGGTCGTTCCGGAACGCAATCCCCTCCTGCTCCAGGAGTTTCCGTTGCCGCGCATGCCCCCGGGTCTTTTTGCGAAGTGAGATCATTCCCCGCGCGTTGATGACACGATGCCACGGAATGTCCATGCCATCCGGCAAATTATGCAGTGCATAGCCTACCAGCCGCGGCTGACCCGCCAAGCCACATTGCCCGGCAATTTCACCGTAGGTTGCCACCTTCCCACGGGGGATGTGACGCACCGTTTCCCAGATCCGTTCATAGTTGCCCGGTCCATTTCGTTTTGCCATGCCTGCATTGAACCCCGTTCGGGATGAACCCTCAGACAGATGCCGCTGCATTGATCGCTTTCGAATATCCGCAGCCGTCGTGCGGCTCGTCAGGCGCGTTCACTTTCCTTTTTAGATAATTGTGTCACAAGAATCTTATCCACCCGAAGACCATCCATATCAAGAACTTCGAAACGGTAATGACCCCACTTGATATGATCTCCCTCCGAAGGGATCCGGGCCAACAAAGCCATCAGAAATCCGCCCGCGGTTTCAAACGATCGGCTTTCTTCGTTGGGCAATTGGCTTAATTTCAGGACGCTCTTCAGCTCATCCAGGGGCAGCATCCCATCAACGAGCCAGGATCCGTCGGCTCGGCGGACTGCCTTGGGAACACTGAGGTAGGAGACCTCGCCCACCACAGCCTTCAGGATATCGGTGGAGGTAATGAGACCCTGAAGACCCCCATACTCATCAAGCAGAAGCGCCGTGTCGTTGCCTGTCTTCTTGAACTCGTCCATGAGCTTCATACTCTGCACAGATTCCGGCAGGAAGAGCGGTTGACGAACAACAGCTTTCAGATCAAATGCTTTGCCCGCAACGCTCTGCCCGAGTATGTCTTGTATACGAACGACTCCAAGAACATTATCCAACGAGTCTTCGCACAATGGGAACAGGGAATGACCGGTCTGGGCTACTTTCTGCTGAAGTTCTTGCAGTGAATCTGAAGTATAAAGAACGACAAGGTCTTTCCGCGTCGTCATGATGGTGCTGGCACGTCGAGTACCGAGGAGAAAGACTCGCTCGATGATTTCTCGTTCATCCTTCCGAATGGTGCCTACATCCGCGCCCTGACGCAGCAATATCCTGATCTCCTCTTCGGTTATGGGGGACTCGGGAGTTTCCCGCTGGTGAAGAATCCAAAGTAGTCCCCTTGTCGAAGCACTGAGCAACCAAACAACGGGGGACGCCACGCGGGAAAGGAAACGCATCGGCCTTGCTATGAAGGTTGCTATGCGCTCGGGGTTGTTGAGGGCAATGCGCTTTGGAACCAGCTCACCCAGAATCAGAGAAAGATAGGTGATCACAATGACCACCAGACCAACAGCGAGAGTCTCTGCGTACGGTGTGAGAAGCGGAGTGGCCGCGAGGGCGACGGCCAAATGTTGAGCAATCGTGGCACCGCCTAACGCGCCCGCCAGGACCCCAATGAGAGTGATTCCAACCTGGACTGTCGACAAAAACTCTTCCGGTGAATTCGAGACATCCAGGGCAAGCCGCGCATTGCGGTTACCACCTTCAGCCCATTGCTGCAAGCGGGTCTTCCGCGCCGAGACAACCGCAATCTCAGACATCGCAAAAACACCATTACATATTGTCAACAGGAAGATGAAGAGAATCTCGATGGTTATAATAGACATGACTCGTCCTCTTTCTGTGGATCCCGAATCAGAACGTGGAATCCGCTAACCGACCACCACTTCAGCAAGCTTTGCCAACTCGCCTGCCGAAGATTTCTCCACATCGGCGTGGAGACTGTTGCCATGAGCATCCATGGTGACGATGGCGGGAAAGTCCCTGACCCGGACGTGCCACATCGCTTCCGGGACGCCAAATTCCAGCAGGTCCACCCCTTCCACTTCCTCAATGCATCGGGCGTAATATTGTGCAGCACCGCCGATGGCGTTCAGGTACACGGCCCCATGCTCCTTGAGAGCGGCAAGCGTTTTCGGTCCCATCCCCCCCTTTCCCACCACCGCGCGGACTCCGAATTTTTTGATGATCGTTCCCTGATAGGGCTCCTCGCGGATGCTGGTCGTCGGCCCGGCAGCTTTCATCACCCATGTGTCCCCTTGTTTCAGACAAACGGGACCGCAGTGATAGATCACGCCGCCGTTGAGATCGACCGGGGAATCGTGAGTCAGAAGATGATGATGAAGAACATCGCGTCCCATGTGGAGCATTCCGTTCAAAAGAACCACATCCCCCACTTTCAGATTTCGAACCTGGTCCTCTGAAAATGGCGTCGTCATCCGCAGCTCCCTGCCAGTGAGCGTCAGCTCCTCCTGCCGTGCAAGTTTCATGAGAGGGGTGTCATCCTTGTAGAGCCAGTGCCTGATTTTACCGCTTGAGGCATCAAGCACGATGCCGAGGCGTCGGAACGCCCAACAATCGTAAGCGACGCTCACGAAGAAGCACGCCGGAAGCCTGTTGTAAGCACCGATCTTGCACCCTATCAGCGTCGCGTTGCCGCCGAAACCCATCGTCCCGATCCCCAACTTGTCGGCATTCTCCAGGATGTAGTTTTCGAGCTTGGCCAACTCCGGGTTTGGATTGATGTCGTCCAGGGTGCGGAAGAGCTGCTGCTTGGCAAACCCGTAGCCAGTGGTCCGGTCGCCACCGATGGCCACTCCAATGGCCCCGATACTGCACCCTTGCCCCTGCGCCTGCCACACCGCGTGCAGGATGCATTTACGAACACCGTCCAGCGTCCTGTCTGCCCGACCGAGGTTGGGAAGCTCGCACGGAACCGAGTATTGGATGTTCTTGTTCTCGCACCCTCCTCCTTTCAGAAGAAGTCTCACCTCGACATCGTCCTTCTCCCACTGTTCAAAGTGGATCACGGGAGTTCCCTCCCCCAGGTTGTTGCCGCTGTTTTTCCCGGTCAGGGAATCGACCGAATTGGGCCGAAGCTTCCCCGCTTTCGTCGCATCGGCCACAGCTTCAAGGATCGCTTTCTTCATGACAATCTGGTTCGCCCCAACGGGGGTCTTGATCTCGAACGTCGGCATCCCGGTATCCTGGCAGATGGGACCGCAGTTCGTGGCCGCCATATCGACATTGATCGCAATGGTATTGAGCGCAAGATCGGACTGGCTTCCTTGCTTTTCCCGTTCCATCGCGCCCTTGACGGCGCGCCGGACATCGGGCGGAAGATTCGTCGAGGTCTCGACAATCAGATCGTACATGCTTTGTTTGAAATGTTCCATGGTCTTCTCCTGTTGGTAGAACTTCATGACAGCAAACGATGCCGGTTTACTTCCATCGTGTGGCACCGGCTTTGATCAAATCTTCCACATACCTCGCGACAAGATCCGTTTCGATTTCCCCATAGTAGGCGCTGACAAAATTTCTAATTTCCGATACCGACCGTTTTCCATCCATCATATTGACGATTTCCCAGCGGTGCATGCCATTCAAGCGCGCGCCCTCACCCCGGTACCACACCAGGGCCTCCGGAGGAAGTGCCGTGAAGGGAACGTCTGAAGAGAGTGGACCGCGGGTGAGTCGGACCGGGACACGCCTGTCAGGTTTGGGATCGAGCACGGGGGGACGACCTCCCCGCACGCCACTGGATGCTGCAAGGACTCCCAGCGATTGGGTCAGGGATTCGTGCTGCTGTGCCAGTTGTCGCTGCATCATCGCAACGGCACGTCGGATCCCGTCGCCCGAGTTGAAATTGAGAACCGACGCGACCGACCGCTGCTCGACCGCAACGCCCTGATCGAGGATATTCTGAGCCTCAGCCCAGGCACGTGTTGCATTCGAAGAAGAAACAAGGACTTGCTGCGCCCGCCTGGCTGCGACCCCGAGTCGTCCTGCACTCGCGGCCGCCGTGAGGTACGTTGCGTCCAACGCCTGGGAAGCATCGAGGTTCGACAGGTAGATCATCGAGCCGGTGGCGATAATTTCTGAGCGTTCCAACTCGACCGGGTCAACCTTATCCGGCGTATCTTCCGATGTGTGGTGGGTGTAGTCCGGATCGTGGGAGAACATAATCCCGGGGATCTTCAGATCGTTGAACATCATGTGGTCGCTCCCCCCCTGATACTCCGTCACCCGGTAGTTGAACTCGGATAAACTTCCGCGCGGGGTACGGATGTTCATGCCATCCACCATCCGGGCCATATTCTCCACGACGTCATTGACAACGGAAGGGATCGAAGGGGGTGTGCGGGTCAACACCAGTTTGGAGTGGAGCAGTTCCGTGTTCTCCCCCACCATGTCCATGTTCATGTTGGCAAGGAACTTCCCTCCACGCTCCACGCCGACCATCTCCGGATGAGCATCGATGTACGCCATGGTCCCGTAAAACTCCGGGATCCAGATGAACCGGAGCGAACGTTTTGGCCTGGGTAACCTCCCGCTATCGATCAATTCTTTGAGCCCGCGGGCGATATCGAGCAGCGCCCCGGAGCCGCTGGCGTTGTCGTTGGCTGATTCCTTCGGATGATCAAGATGGGCGCTGAACACCAATACCTCCTCCGGCCTCTCCGAGCCGCGTATCTGCAACACCGGAACATCCATGAAGTACGACTCAAGCCCGATCCCCTGAACCTGTCCGCGGAGGACCACCTTCTTTCCCGACTCCAGAAGGCTGCGCAGCTTTATCCCCTGTCGGTTGGTCAGGTTGAACCCGAAGGTCACCCGCTCCAGCTCCTCCGTCGTCGGCCACATGCCCGTGTACTGCAGCATGTCCGGGTACTCTTTCGCGCGGTCGTCGTCGAGAAAACAAACGACAGCTTTCGCTCCGTACTTCAACACGGCGAGGCGGTGGACCGATCCGCCATACCCTGTGGCGAGCACTATCTTCCCGGCTACTTCCTTCCCCCTGTAATCGTCCTCGCTCGTCCCCGCCCCGACCCACACCAGCTCCGCCGTCACATCGCCGGGGTTCGAATAGGTGATGACGCTCATCGCGATTTCAGGATACCCGACGATCCGTTCTTCGTACGGCTCGAGCATCCGCAATTCCCCCCACTCGATATCCCATCCGGAGGGGGACTGCCACGTTTGATACGACACACGCCCGTCTGATTTGAACGATTCAATCGAAGCCTCGTGTTCAGAGTATCCGTAGGAACGGAGTTGCTGAAGGACGTACTGGGCTGCATCGCGATACCCACGCGAGCCCTGGATCCGGTGGTGGCGGGTGATCTGGATGACGTGCTCTTTCGCCAGCTCACCGCTGAGAGCCTCGTGGAGCAGGTCGCGGGTTTTATTGTCCAGAAGGTTCTGGGCTGAGAGAGGGACAAGCGTCAGAATCGATGCGACGGCGAGATAGGATAGGGGCTTCATGGTCTCCTCTTGAGGGGGATCAAAAACGGGGTTGATAATTTATTAATATAGAGAACGAACCCCGAAATGGCAAAATCCGGCTTCGCTCAGACAGGTAAGGCTCACCACGTCCGGCGAATCGGGTGCGCTTCCGTATTAAAGACGACAGTATGGAGGTCCAGAGTCTCCCGCGGTGCAAAAATGAGGTAAAGGTATTTCAGGGTTTCAGCGAGGAAGAAGCTCTCCATTTCATCCTTTTGCTCTTTTGTCTCCACGTTGCGCAGCGCGGCATAACCGTTCTCGGTTCGGCAGTACTTGAGCAGGCTTTCCAGGAAGGTCCGACCCATTTCCCGATATCTGGAATCACCTGTGAAAAACAGGAGGTAATAGGCCGATTCCATGATTTCGGGGCGGAGAGGGTATCCGGCGTTCAGGATTTTCATGGTGGAGTAATCAATCAGTTCGGGTTCAACTCCTGCAAGATTCCACATCTTATACGACGATTCCTGCAGTCGCTTTGCCCTGTCAAGATCCCCTCCCAGAGCAAGGACGGCTGGAAGAAAGGCCTCAAGTCCTCCCCACCAGGTCTTTTCCCGCTTCCCTGTCATCATATCGACGCGCCCATACCAGAGACCCGAGGGGACCTCATCGGCAAGGTGTTTGTGCAACGCCGCAACGCTCTCCTTCCACATCCGTTCACAATCCTTATCATCGAACAACAGCCAGCACTTCAACAGGTATTCATAGTAGGAATCGATCCTGCCGCCGACGTGACTGCTCGAATCGACCCAGCGGCCGGTTTCCACATTGATCTGCTCACCAACGAGTCCGATCGACGATCGTCGGCTGAAGACTTCGACGAGTGCCCTTTTGGCCTTCTCGTAATAAACCGGGTTTCCCGTGAGTTTACTGAGTGTGCCGAACTCGATCAGAAGCGTGCCGATCTCAGCAGGATTGGAAACAGCCTCGCGAACCGCACCGGTCCTGAGGTTGACATACATGTACGGCATGCCGGTAGGAGATTCGAAAACCGGCAAGAGCCTCCGCCCCAGGTCATCGGCCAGCTTCAGGAGGCGATCGTCCCCCATGAGTTGGTACCCGCTCAAGAGTCCGCCGAGAAGCCTGATGGTGATTTCAAAGTTCTTCACCTCGACATCCTTGTCGAACGAGAGATGTTCTACGATGAAGTCCCTGGTCTTTTCAGCCTCTTCGCGGAAGCCCATGAGGATCATCGTATCGAGAGCATCGACGGCCGTGGTCATCAATGATTCGGTGTGCCAGTCATCATACGAGCGCGAGAGTGGCTTGAGATGCTCATGCCCCCACGCGTACCGTTTATAGGCGTTCCAGGCGTGGAGAAATTCAGCTTTGACCAGTTCGGCCACTTGTGTATCGTCCAGCGTTTTGGATACCCGACCCGGTTGGGAGGCAGCAGTTGATAAAAACATGAGGATAAGGCAGACTGAGAGAATAGGGAGATGGAGTTTCATCAGGGAGAGGGTCCTTTCGCGAGATGGAGATGCGCGGCTGCGCCTGCACCGCAATCCAGAAACGGTGTAAGCTACCGACACAATCGTAGAAAGTCAATTGAGAGGTGGAAGAATCAGAAGCGGCGCGCAGAAGGACCAGTACTGAGTGAGGAGTTGGAAGCGTTGGATGAGATCGCTCTGGGATTCTCTCTATTGAAAGGCGCCCGTATAGATCCACCCTCCGAGCGTCCCTTCGGCATCGATCGTTGCCGTGATGGTGTTCCCGGGGTCGAGCGCGGAAGTTGCCAGGATCGTCAACTCGGTCTGAGACTGACTGTCAATCGTGTACGTGGCATTCGAGTTGGAAACAAGACCTGGAGGGATCTCATACAGACTGTAATCACCCTCTCCGCCGGCAAGTTTCGCCGGGCGCTTTCTGTATTGATACGCGTTGGAAGCAATGTGACTCAGGTCGTTGATCATCGCATCGAGATTCGAGCGGACGTTCTGCGCCTGGAAGGTGCTAATGCCGACGGCAATAGCAATGCCGATAAGTATCACGCCGAGGATGACAAGCATCAATTGCTGCGTACCCATGTTGCCCTTTATCTTAAGCGATTGAAGAGGAGCCTGCTTAGAACTTTACAATATACCAAGAATTATGCCACGAAAGGGAGAGAGTCACGAGGAGAATCTGCAACAAAAACGGCAAAAACAGACGGTTCTTGCTCCTGTGAAGGGAAATTATTTCCGGTGACCGGTCATTCTGTCCCATGAGAGCTCACCCTTGCACGTTCATCGGCGATGGTCACAAAGCAATCGATTCCCCGCTCGAGGATCGGGAACGCGGAGAACGACATCGTCCCACAGTTCAAACCGGCCATGATCGATTGCTGCTCACCTTCGAGCGTTACCACCTTCCCTTTCTTCATCGACTCAAAGATGCATGCCGCCCCCTCCGGCTCTACACCGATGATCTTTGGTCTCGTCTCTGTTCCTTCGGCGCGATAATGGCGAACGACCGCCTCAGCAAGGGAACCAACCCCCATTTGGACGAACACATGAGTCGGCGCTTTTTCCCCCGAAACACGGAGTGCCTCATCGACTTCGCGCAACAACGTTGCATATCCTTCAACGATCCACGCCGGGATCCGCTCATATCCTTCGAACGCTGTATCCTGGATCAACAGACCTCCCTTCTCTGCCGCGCGTGCGGCTTCGGCGACCGCATCGTCATAGGTGCCGCCGACGAGCACGGTTACCCCCTCGCTTTCAATCGCCCGGACGCGGCGCGGCGATGAGCCTGCCGGCATGAAAATCCGGGTCGGAACGCCGAGAAGTCTTGCAGCGTGCGCAACAGCCCGTCCGTGGTTGCCGTCGGTGGCGGAGGTGAGAACGAACGAGGGAACCGAGGAGAGTTTTTCGCGCAGGACGTTGAGCGTGAGCTCCCTGCCAACCGGAACCTTGAACCGTTCGCACAACGCGCGATGGATTGCCCAGGAAGCCCCCAGGATCTTGAACGAAGGTAGGCCGAGTCGGTCGGACTCGTCCTTGATCCAGAGCCGTTGCAGATGACAAAGCAGTTGAAGTGATGGAAGGGAATGAAGCGGTGTTGGTTGGTATCCCTCCATGCCCGAATGGAAGCGTAAAGCCCGGTCTCCCGCCGTCGGAAGAGCATACGCCGGATCGTACCTCGGGTTAATGAAGAATTGTGGCAAGAGAGGAAAAGAAAGGGCGGGGAACAATCTCCCCGCCGCGTGGATGAATGGAGCTTGAACTTCCGGCTACTTCATGACAACGAGACAACTGGCAAGAATGTCATGCAAAGCCTGTTTCCGCTGAGTGAAGCCGGCCATGATATAGCCGATCATAAAGATCATCCCAGAAAGGATCTTGGCAAAATAACGCCCCGTCGCGCGGCCGAACGTTATCCTCCTCCCCTCCGTATCGGTCACGATGATGCCCATGGCGATCTTTCCCAGTGTCCCCATCTTTTCGGACGATTCCATGATCGCGAAATAGAGCCATCCTGCGACCTCCAGAACAAAGACGGCAAGGAAGTACGCCCCCATCGCGGCCATGATGAGACCCGCCGCAGCTTCCGGCTCATCATACGCTGCACCGAACCCAATGCCGATCCCGACGAGACCGAGGATTGGAATAATGACGATAAACGAAACCATGCTGATCAGAATTGCGTCGATGATCCACGCCACAAACCGGCGCCAGAATCCTGCATATTCGACCGGCCGCGGTGTTTTCGCTGGTGATGGTACGGGTTGCATTTTGATCTCCTTTGTCTTAACTGACGGCTGCTCCAGGACAGGACCCGACATCCCGTATTACTGCGCTATGCCAAGCTGTCCCAGGAGAAAAGCGTAATTAAAGGCCTGTTCCTTGTATGCATCGTACCGTCCCGAAGCCCCCCCATGCCCAGCCCCCATGTTGATTTTGAATACCAGGAGGTTCTTATCCGTCTTGAACTCCCGCATCTTGGCAGTATATTTTGCCGGTTCCCAGTACATCACCTGACTGTCGTTGAACGAGGTGGTGACCAGGATCGTCGGGTAGTTTTTTGCCTCAATATTCGTATAGGGGCAATACGTTTTCAAGTACTCGTATTCTTCCTTCTTTTTCGGGTTTCCCCATTCGAGGAACTCCCCGACGGTCAGGGGCAACGACTCATCGAGCATGGTATTGATCACGTCGACAAACGGAACAGCCAGGTGGGCCACCCTGAATAAGTCAGGGCGCATATTGATCACGGCACCGATCAGCAGTCCCCCGGCGCTTCCCCCCTGGATCGCCAGGCGGCTGCTTGAGGTATATCGCTCCTCGATGAGGTGTTCGGCACACGCGATAAAATCGGTGAACGTGTTTCGCTTCTTCAACATCTTCCCGTCCTCGTACCACTGTTCCCCCATCTCCCCTCCACCCCGGATGTGAGCGAGGGCGTACACCACTCCCCTGTCAAGCAGGCTCAGCCGTGCAGGGGAGAAGGTGGCGGACTGGGAAATGCCGTACGACCCATAGGCATAGAGCAGAAGCGGATTCGATCCATCCTTCTTCGTCCCTTTTCTATACACAAGGGAGATTGGAACGACCGTGCCGTCCGGTGCTTTTGCAGAGATCCGTTCTGAATGGTACTGCGATGGGTCATATCCTCCCAGCACCTCGGTCTGCTTCATGAGTGTTTGCTTGCCGGATTGCATATCGTAATCGTAGACCGAACTCGGCGTGATGAAGGATTGGTAGTTGTACCGGAATACCGTCGTGTTAAATTCGGGATTGCCACCGCCCGACGCGGCATAGGCCGACTCGGGGAAATCGATGGTCTTCCGTCCCCCCGACCCAAAATGATGCAGGACAAACCGGATCAACCCATTCTCCCTCTCCGTGAACACTGCGAACTCCCGGAAAAGGTTGATCCCTTCCAGTTTGACGCTCGGCCTGTAAGGAAGCACCTCCCTCCAATTCTTCTCCGAAGGATCGCTGTCGGCCGCGGTCACCAACCGGAAATTCTTCGCGTTCCTGTTCGTCCGGATATAGAAGAGATCCTCACGGTGATCGACGTAGTACTCATGCTTTTCCTCCCGCGGCAAGAGTATCCGGAACGCCCCATCAGGCCGGTCGCTCGGCAGGGATCGCATTTCCGTGGTCTCCGAGCTTGCGCTCGCCATGATGATTTGCTTCTTGTCGCTCGAACGGTATGCCCAGATGCGGTAGAGCTCATCCTGTTCCTCGAACAACAACTCGTCCTTCGTCCCCCCGAGCACGTGGCGGAAGAAACGGTACGGGCGCTTCGCTTGATCCTCCTTCACATAGAAAACGGTCTTGTTGTCGGCCGCCCAGACCACGGAGTTGACCTGCCCGATGTCATCCGGAAGAAGTTTGCCGGTGCTCAGGTCTTTGATGTACAGACGGTACTGCCGGAACCCCGTTGTGTCGAGCGAATAGGCGAGCATGGAGCCGTTCTCGGAGACAGCGTAGGCGCCAAGGCCGAGGAACTTACGCCCTTCGGCAAGATGGTTGAGATCGAGGACCACCTCTTCTTCGGATTCCATGGAACCCCGTTTGCGGCAATAAATGGAATACTGCTTCCCCTCCTCGGTCCGCGTATAATACCAATAGTCCCCGAGCTTGTACGGAACGCTGAGATCCGTTTGTTTGATACGACTCAGGATCTCTTTGTAGATATCGTTTTCCAGGGACTTCAGATGTCCCGTGACGGAGGCCGTATAGGTGTTTTCTGCTTCGAGATGGGAGACGACCTCGGGATTGGTCTTCTCCCTGAGCCAATAGTAATTGTCGATCCGGCTTTCACCGTGGAGGACATCCTGTTTCGCAATCTTCTTTGCCACCGGTGGCTTTGCCGTTTCCGGATTCATTTGTGCGTTTGTGATGAAACCCGTCATCATAGTCAAGAGCAAGGTAAATGCAAGCGTGCGCATGGTTTCTTCAAGACCTCCCTGTACAGTGTGAAGGAAATCCTCCTCACGGACCGCTACGGCTCGGCTGAGCTCGCCGAAGCCGGGGTCGCCCTCCCGAACTTCAGCCGAAGGAGCGATGCCGTTCCATCGGATTTCTTCGTGACAATAAACAGATCATCGTATTGATGCATGGGGATCTCCTCCTTGAACTCCACGCCAAGGTCCTGCAGGATCAGAGGAATCACGTTGCTGTGGCTCGAAACCAGCACCACGCGACCGGCATTGTCGGTTGAAATCCGTTTCAACAGATCGGCAACATGCTCTTTGAGGTCCCTGTTTTCGGCGTTCACCTCCTCGAACCGGATACGAAGTGCCGAGGCGAGTGGTTGGACCGTTTGTTGTGTCCGGAGATAATCGGTCGTGTAGATCGCACTGATTCCGGCCGGGGCCAGCATCTGTGCCAGAACCTGCGCCCGCTCCCTGCCAGCCACGCTGATCGGCGGATCGACTTTCTGAGTGTCCCTTTCGGCATGCCTCACCACGATGACCGTTGTATGCTCAACAACGGATGGAACAGCAGCAGGGAGGAAAACCGGGATGCAGCAAAACAGAACGCCGATTGCGAACATTCGACGAAGATTCTCTTGCATAGGCTTCATTCTCACTTTAAGGAACGGAAGGATGTCGGGTTCGGGTGCGATCGACGGGGGACAATGTATTATTCCTGGTGCAGATTGTCAAATGGGGCTGACCATCAGCCTCATTCTTGCGACGGCAGCATTCGCGGGTGAAAACCCTGACCGCGCAAAATTCGCCTTTAACAGGGAGCTCGTTGAAGCGAACTTGTTAACCGGGGTCGAATCGACTAACTTCGGCCTGCGGACGAGCGCTGCGATGATGCTCGGAAATCTGAAGTCGGACAAAGCCGTTTTTGC
>JBBEBV010000236.1:0-9604 GCA_040882165.1 Bacteroidota bacterium | reverse complement strand
GGACGAGCGCTGCGATGATGCTCGGAAATCTGAAGTCGGACAAAGCCGTTTTTGCTTTGATGAAGATGTTGAGGGAAGAGGATGACGAACGGGGTCGAATCGTAGCAGCCCTGTCACTCTACAAGATCGGCAGTTCTGTCGGTCTGTATGCTGTGAAGCAACAGGCACGTTTCGACAAAAGCGCGCGCGTCCGCAAACTGTGTACCCTTTTCTATCAGGAGTCTTTGAAGAACGCCACAGCCGGTTGATACCCTGAAGGATTTTGGACTTTCCCGGGTACCCCGTCCTGCGATAATGAGACTGTGGTGGGAGCAGCGTGAAAGCAGGTCCAGCCCCGAGCAATCGGGGCTTTTTGTTTCTGGCAACCGCCCCGGTCGCGTTTGGATGACACCGCTACGATTCTGTGTAGAGTTCCGTCTGGAACACACCCCGGAACTGTTCCGGCATTCGCTCGAACGCGTGGTCCCAGCAAAGGTTGTTCCGGAGGAACCAGGAGGCGGCGTTGTCACCGTCGTCGTTCCTCCAGCGGTCCCAGTAACCGTCGCCGGGCCGCCCGATCTTCCAGACAAAGGGCCTCTGACAGACGCTGCATGTTGTTTCTTTTACGAGTGCCATGGTGCGTATAAAGAATTAAGCTTCGAGCTGAATGAAGGTTGAGGGAGGTAAGGCGTGAGGGAATATACGCGAAGAGTTGATGGAATTCAACCGCCCCTATTTCCCGAACATGAATGTCAGAGGCCTCCAGAGCCGGTTTGCCCACGCGCGTTCGTTATGGGCGCCCCGTCGATCGAAGAAATACTCGAGATCCTTCCCCCTCCGGTACCCCTTTTTCCGGAGGAGGGCCGCCATTGTCCGATACCCGGGTATGAGGGCCCGTTCCAACCCACCGACATCCAGATAGATCCGCAGTCTCTTCTTACCGCCGGAGGAGGATTCGATCTCCTCAAACAGCTGACGGTCTTCATCGCGGGCCAATGCGGTCGAGATGCATCCCGCCTGTGAAAACACCTCCGGATACCACCAGACCATGAGAAGCGAAATCAATCCTCCCATCGAGGACCCCATCACCGCTGTGTTCCCGCGGTCCGGTTTCGTGCGGTACATTGTATCGATGAACGGTTTCACGAGGGAAACGATAAAACGGGCGTAGCTACGCCCCAACTCCGTAGCGGAATACTCGGAGAGCCGATCGGGCGTGTTCGAGAGACCGACCATAATAATTTCCTCGATTCTCCCTGTCCGGATCAACGCATCGACCGTCTCATCCGCCTGCCAATCATACCCGAGGAACGAGGTTGTCGGATCGAACATATTCTGACCGTCATGCAGATACAGGACAGGATACCGTTTTCTCTTCTTCCTCTCGTACGAAGGGGGAAGCCAGACGATCAGATCGCGCTCATACTGCAACCCTTCGCCCCGAACGCCACGATGGTATTGCACGATGCCGAGAATCTCATCCCGCCCCCTTTTTTTTCGTAGTGCCACGGATCGCTCACTCTACCGGATCGGTTTGATGGAGACGATACACTCTCTCCTGCCGGGGCAGGGAATGACGACGGCCTCCTGTACTTTTCTCATACCCATCCTCTTAGTTTGCAGGCTTCTGCTACGCGGGCAACGCCGACGACCATGGCTGCCAATCGGGGATGCACCTTCTTATCCTTGATCGCCTCCTGGACTGTGTGGTACGCCTTGATGATCTTCTGATCCAGGCGTTTATGAACCGTTTCCTCGTCCCAGAAGAACGAGTACTGGTCTTGCACCATTTCAAAATACGATACCGTTACACCGCCTGCGCTTGCCAGGATATCGGGAATCAGGTGAATTCCCTTCGAGTGAAGGATCAGGTCTGCATCCGGAGTCGTGGGCCCGTTGGCCAGTTCGCAGACGATGGCTGCCTTGATCTTGTGTGCGTTAAATTCATTAATCGCATTCTCGAGGGCTGCCGGGTAGAGCACCTGCACATCAAGTTCGAGCACCGATTCACGCGGGATCTCCCGGCTCCCGGGAAAGCCCACGACACTTCCTGTCTTGAGTTTGTAGGTGACGAGGTCCCTGGGGTTCAATCCCTCCGGGCGGGTGATCCCACCCTGAGAATCGCAGACGGCAATAAGACGCCCCCCACCGAGCAACTCCTGATGCAAGAGGGCCGCCCGCTGTCCTGCGTTGCCAAACCCCTGGATGGCATAGGTTCCCTTCCGCGGATCAATACCCAGAACCGAACAGGCTTCGCGCACCGTCATCACACCCCCCCGCGCGGTCGCGTCACGTCTCCCTTCGGTTCCGCCGACTTGCATCGGCTTGTCCGTAAGAACCCCCGGCTGGTGGCTTCCCATAATCGTCTCGTACTCATCCATCATCCAGGCCATGGTCTGGGGATTCGTGTAAACATCCGGAGCGGGGATGTCTTTGTCGACGCCGATATACCGGGCGACTGCCCGCACGTAGGCACGCGCCAGGAGCTCCAACTCCCGCCCGGACATCAAGCGCGGATTGCAGACAACTCCCCCCTTGCTTCCCCCGAGCGGCAGATCGACCACCGCAGTTTTCCATGTCATCCACCCCGCAAGGGCACGGATGGTATCAACGGTTTCCTCGGGGTGGAACCGGATACCCCCCTTCGCGGGTCCGCGGGCGTCATTATACTGGATCCGGTATCCATGAAAAATCTGCACGCCTCCGTTGTCCATCTTCACCGGCATGGTGAACTTGAACTCGCGTTGCGGCCACATCAGCAACTCGCACGTTGCTGCATCAAGATTCAACAGCCTGGCAGCTTCCAGCACCTGCTGCTGGGCCACTGCAAACGAGTTGTAGGATTTCATGACTTGGGACCCTTCGATTGGTTGTTGTCTGCTTCACCCCGTGCGGCATCATCCCGGACATCCAGAATGATCCGATACCAACAATGCTTGCACATCATGGCCCTGTCCACACTCAGGAGAACCTGCTCCCATGGACTGAGGGCTGCACCGCAGTGCGGGCAAGCATCGAAGACACCTCCCGCGCCCGCATCACCGGGCTTGCGCCGATCAGGTTGTTTCGCCACGTCGCCCCTCCGGTTTAAGAATGATGCCCTTGTTTTGGTGCCCGTTTAT
Organism: Bacteroidota bacterium; assembly: GCA_040882165.1. Lineage (GTDB taxonomy): Bacteria > Bacteroidota > Ignavibacteria > UBA10030 > UBA10030 > UBA6688. The sequence goes on along the minus strand of JBBEBV010000236.1, from coordinate 6,503 downwards.
TTTGACGATAATAGGCTCGTCGAGCCGAATGTGCCGGACAAACTGCTTTTGCTCCAGCGGTACCTGTTGCATCAACCAGGCCCAATCGACAAATCCCTGCTTCACTTTGGAGTTGATGGTGAAATAACCCACCATGAACGAGGTAATGTTCTGGAAGAAGTGCGAGCCCTGGGAAGGAGCCACATCCATATCCTTGAACCCGGCTTCCACGATTGCCCGCGCGCCCGAAATCTGGTCCCATTTCACCGGGATGCCCAGCCACGGATCAAGCGAGCCCCAGCGGCCCACACCAATGAGCAGGTACGGCCTCCGCTCCTCGATCAGTTTTTCATTGAATGCCGTCACCTCACGCCCCACCTCCCGACTCTTCGCCCGATCAAACAGATTCGGATCGACAAAGACGATGTCAAAGATGTCCCGTATCGCCCCGTTCCCCAACACCTGATGGCTTTGACAGATCAGCTGTTCCGGTGAAAACTCCTCGATGTTCAGTTCCTCCACCTCACGACTGAGCACGAGGGGGCGCATTTGCAGGAGTCCGAACTCTTTCGTTTTCCCCGGAGGACCGGTCATATTGACCGCAAACTCGATCTCGACCGGAGTCCCCATTCCCCAGCTTCCCATATCCAGCAGGAGTTCGAGAATCTGGGGGAGCGGAAACAGTTTGCTTTGCAGGACAGGAGCAAAGGTCACTACACGAATCCCGTTGCGGGAGAGTCCCACCGACAAGGAGTCGTTCTCCGGGGAATAGGTCGACCCGACCGCAATGAGGGTGCCGTCATGTTCGGCGACCTCCAGGTTGTATCGCTTCAACAGGGCATCATAGGTTTCGGTGTGCTGGAGAGGCTGCCCGGTCATTTCAAGGGCATAGAACTCGTTCTGGTTATTCCTCAATGCCTCGACAGGCGAGAAAAACTGAAGAAGATGTTGGGGGTATTTGGGGCAAAAACGGACCGTCACCCCCCCGTCCACGACGGTTTTGCCGAGGCCCAGCGCTACTGAGACAATGCCATCATGGGACTTCTGGGGCGGAATCGGATAGAAATTATATGATTTCCCTACCCCGGAAAAATCCGGATAGAAGCGGTCTTCGTGCTGCGAACCGACCATTTTTTGAATGATCACCGCCATTTTCTCTTCTTCCAGCCGGTAGGAAGTGACCTTGATATAATCCTTGGCACTCCGGTAAAACGTCGAGGCATAGACGCGTTTGATGGTCTTCACCAGCTCGCTCAACCGGACAAACGGATCTTGGTGGCTGTTCGGGATCATATACGTCTCATACACGCCGGCAAAGGGATGGTATTGGGAATCCTCCAACAGGCTTGAAGACCGGACCGCCAACGGTTCGCGGACAAGATCAAGAAAAGCAGCCAGCTCGCCCAGGGTCTCCTCGGGAAAACTTCTCGCATCCAGAAACCGGCGGGTCACCTCTGCATCATCGGTCGGCTGCAGCGCGAAACTCCGGAGGTTGTTTTCATCCAGGAACTGATCGAACACATCCGTGCCGAGAACAATGCCGGGAGGTACGGAGATCTGCACCCCCTCAAACCGGTCGCGCACATCATAGTTGCTGATAAGGATATTCACAAACCCGAGTCCGCGCGCTTTGCCTCCCAGCGACCCTCCTCCGATCCGCGCGAAGCTGCTGGACGGCATGAATGTTTCTTTTTTGAAATCGGTGATGATCCCCCGCTGCCGAAGCCGCCGGTATTCACGCAGCGAGGAGATAAGATCCTCGCGGAGCCCCTGCACGGAAGGATAGTCGGATACTTTCCGGGGACGCAGCTTGTGAGCAAGCCAGAACTCCGTCCTCGCCTTCAGCCAGTTGGAAAAGTGGTTTCGTTCGGCATGGTAGCGAATGCTTTCTTCCGGGACAAACCGGAGCTGTTCCTCCAGCGACTGGAGGTCCCACGCCCTCCCGACTTCCCCCCCTTCAAGTGTTCGAAACACAAAATCACCGAAGCTGAAGTACTGGATCATGAACTGGCGGAGTTCATTCAGCAGCGTCGGGGAATCCTTCAAAATGAAGGAGGCCCCGATGGCCCTCGCCTCGGTCTCGTACTCCTGGGTGGTGGATTGCAGCAGGATAGGAATGTCATGGTGCCGGAGCTTCGCCGTCCGCGCAAAGGTGAGTCCGGCCCGGGGATCCTGCTCCCCCTCCCGTTGAAAATCCACATCGGAAATGATGCCGAGGATATAATCTTCATACTTCTGAAAATACTCCCAGGCCTCCTCGTAGTTCGAACAGAGGAGAATCTTGGGGCGGGCCCGCATGCGAAGATACTTATGGGAGAGGTTGATCCCTTCTGAGATCAGGCGCTGGGATTGGTTCAGGATTTCGGTGTAGATGATGGGGAGGAAGGAAGAGTAGTAACGGACGTTGTCTTCGATAAGGATAATGGATTGGACCCCGACGATCCGCGTGTCGTGATCCGCGTTCATCTTATCCTCCAGGTGCTTGACGATGCCGATAATCAGGCGAAAATCCCCCTGCCAGATGAAGATGCGGGTGAAGACCGAGGTATCGTAGTGGGTGAGCAGGTCCTTGAGTTCCCGGTTATCGAAAGCGAGAAGCACGATCGGCACATCCAGTCCCGCCTCCCTCACCTTCCTCGCGAACTTCAACGCGGTCATGTCCTCGATGTGCAGTGTGGTGATGATGAGGTCGAAGCGTTTTTCCTCCTTCGCGATCGTGATGGCTTCCTCCGCGCTTGACACCCGTGTGATTTCCGGGGAATGGCTGAGGTGGAGCCCCTGGTATTCGTTCCGGATCAGCTCATAGAGCCTCCCATCCTCCTCAAACAGGTACAGGTCGTACAGGCTTGAAACGAGCAGCACATCCCGGATTCTCTGGCGCATGAGATTCTGGAACCCCTGGAACCTGGTTCCATAACCATGCTCTACCCAGTCCGGATCAACGTATTCTATCGGCATCGTAGCACCGGGATGTTCGATCGTGGAGCTTGACGGAATTACGGTATAAATAAAAAGATCGGAGCGGACGATGCCCGCTCCGATCTTGTCTCAATCATAGAACGGGATCAAACCAGACCCTGGTCCATCATGGCATCGGCCACCTTCAAAAACCCGCCGATGTTCGCGCCGTTCACATAATTGCCCGGCGTCCCGAACCGTTCGGCAACATCCTTGCAGGTCTTATGGATGTTCTTCATGATCAAATGGAGCCGTTGGTCCACTTCCTCGCGCGTCCAGGGGAGACGCATACTGTTCTGGGCCATCTCCAGCCCGGATGTCGCCACACCGCCGGCGTTCGCCGCCTTTGCCGGCCCATACAGGATCTTCGCATCCAGGAAGTGCTTCACGCCATCGAGCGTTGTCGGCATGTTTGCCCCCTCTGCCACGACATAGACGCCGTTTTTCAGGAGGACCTCCGCATCCTTCGCATTGATTTCGTTCTGGGTGGCACTGGGGAACGCGCAGTGAGCCTTATGATCCCACAGGGGATTGCTCACCGACTTCGTATCAAGCGGCGTGAACACCGCCTTTGGGTACACGTCGACATATTCCTTGATCCTTCCGCGGCGGACGTTCTTCAGATCCATCACGAACGCGAGCTTCCGGGCATCGATACCTTCTTCATCATAAATATACCCGTTCGAGTCGGAAAGCGTCACCGCTTTGCCGCCAAACTGGTTGATCTTCTCGACAGTATACTGTGCGACGTTACCGCTGCCGGAAACGAGACAGGTTTTCCCTTCGAGCGTTTGGTTCCTTGTCGCCAGCATCTCGGCGGCAAAGTACACTGCTCCGTAGCCGGTCGCCTCGGGACGAATCAGCGAACCGCCCCAGTTCAGTCCTTTGCCGGTCAGGACCCCGGTAAACTCATTCTTCAGTCTTTTATACTGCCCGAAGAGGAAACCGATCTCGCGTCCGCCGACGCCGATATCGCCCGCCGGCACATCGGTGTCGGCACCGATATGGCGATAGAGCTCCGTCATGAAACTCTGGCAGAATCGCATGACCTCATTGTCGCTCTTCCCCTTGGGGTCGAAGTCCGAACCCCCTTTTCCTCCCCCCATGGGGAGTGTCGTCAGGCTGTTTTTGAAGACTTGTTCGAACGCGAGGAACTTGAGAATCCCTATGTTCACTGATGGGTGGAATCGCAGCCCTCCTTTGTACGGGCCGATGGCGCTGTTCATTTCGATCCGAAATCCGCGGTTGACATGGATTTCTCCCTGATCATCCAACCACGGCACTCTGAAGATGATGACGCGTTCCGGTTCTACCATCCGCTCGAGAATCTTGGCGGAGCGGTACTCCGGGTACCGGTCCAGGACACCGGCGAGCGATTCGACGACCTCCTGCACCGCCTGATGAAATTCCGGCTCTCCCTGGTTCTTCGCTTTTACGTGTGCCATGAAGCTACCGACGTACTCTGACATAAACGACCTCCCGTGGATGACGACCGGGCGATCCATCGACCCGGCCGTTCATCAAGTTCTTGATGAAGAAAGGATGTGATTGGGGCGTCGGCAAGCGCCGTCTCCCGAATCTGCACGGGGTCTCCGACAACGCATCGACCTCCCCTTGCTCAGCTTGTCCCTCCCGCACAACTTCTGTTCCAAGGATGGTTTCCCGGAGGGCCCGGCAAACCTCAAGGAAAGTCGACCTTTCCCATCCCCGGCAAACGATCAACCTTCCAGGAATGAGAAGGATCGAGAGGCATCACCAAGTCTGAGAACCAGAAACCGTGTCCATTATGGGAAAATCCCCAACTCAATGTAGGAATGGGCAATCTTGTCTATGGAGCTGACAAAAGCTGCAGTGCGGAGGTCCTCACAACCTGATGCAAACTTCCGCTCCCGAATCTCATTGTAGGCAACGATCATCGTATCCTCCAGCCCGGAATTGACCAGGTCGACCTCGTCCGGACCGTGAGTCAGCTTTTTCCGTTCATCCGCCGTGAGCGTGCTGCCTGTCTTCTTTTCAAACGCGCCAAGGATCTGTTCGAATGAAGTTTCCGTTAGTCGCTTCGCCATTCTTCCCATGCGGACGTGCTGGAGGTTTTTAAGCCATTCAAAATACGACACCGTGACTCCCCCCGCGTTCAGATACATATCGGGGATCACCATGACTCCTTTTCGATTGAGGATTTCTCCTGCTTCAGCCGTCGTCGGGCCGTTAGCCCCCTCCCCGAGAATTTTCGCCTTTATCCGCGGTGCATTTTCTTTTGTGATGACGCTCTCGAGTGCTGCGGGAACGAGAATATCGCACTCCAGTTCCAGAGCTTCTGCCGTGTTTGCCAGATTGGTGGCCCCTGGAAAACTGAGGATCGAGCGGGTCGATTTGCGATGCTTGACGACCTCCTCAAGATCCAGACCCTTCGGGTTGTAAATCGCCCCTTCGTATTCCGCCAAACCGACCAGGATGCATCCCCCCTCCTGGAGAAACTTCGCCGCGTGGTAACCAACATTTCCCAATCCCTGGACCACCACACGTTTTCCTTCCAATCCGGGCTTCAATCCGAGTGCTTTCATATCCTCCGCATTCGCACAAGCCTCGCGGATCCCAAAAAAAACTCCCCGACCAGTCGCCTCCCGCCTTCCACGGATCCCTCCTTGCGTAATGGGTTTTCCTGTAACACATGCCTGACCATCAATAGTTCCGGGATTGAAGGCCATATACGTATCCACAATCCAGGCCATTTCACGCTCTCCCGTGCCATAGTCCGGGGCCGGAACATCGATACCGGGTCCGATGAAGCTTTTCTTCACAAGCTCCGCCGTATACCGGCGCGTGATCTTCTGCAATTGTTGGACGGAATATTTCTTCGGGTCGATCTTGATACCCCCTTTGGCCCCCCCGAACGGTACGTCCACGACGGCGCATTTGTAGGTCATCAGTGCCGCGAGGGCCTTCACCTCATCTTCGTTTACATCTTCGCTGTACCGGATACCTCCTTTGGTGGGAAGCTTGTGATGGCTGTGTTCCACACGCCAAGCGGAGATTACCTCGTACCCTTCATCGACCTGGATGGGAAATTGAAATTGATAAACGCCGTTACAGATCTTGATTTGATCGAGCAAGCCTTGCGGGTGCTTTGTATAGGCCGCCGCTTTGTCAAAATTGATATTGACGTTTTCGAAAAAACTGACGGTATGTCCGTTTGCCGCCATGGTGGGTCCTCACTGTAGTGAACAACGCACGTGGTAGGAATATGAGCTTGTGGCTCGAAGTGTGCAAATATTGTGCCTTTTTCGATAAAGAAGCAAGGACGAAAAGGAGAGCCGAACCCCTGATAATTTGCACGGGGGCTGGAAGTACACCGTTTTGATCTCGTGAGAATAGGAATTCTTTGAAGGAAGGATTGCAGGGAAGGGAACTTCCAGTCCGGGAATTGGGAATACCGTACTGCATTGCAAAAAAAGGGCGGCCCTGAAAGAGCCGCCCTTGAGAATACTGCCATCACACCCCACGAGTCGCTATTTCACCAAAACCACCTTCCGGGAACCGATAAAGCGCTTTTGAGACTCCAGCCC
>JBBEBV010000235.1:0-22146 GCA_040882165.1 Bacteroidota bacterium | reverse complement strand
ATCGGGAGAGAACAGTGACGCCTGGATCGCCGCCTTCAGGAGGCTGCAGGAAAAGAACAACATCGGCTGGTGCTTCTGGCCCTATAAGAAGATGGACGCAAAAAGCTGTCTGGTCACGTTCGACCGTCCGAAGAACTGGGACACGATCGCGAAGTATGCCAACGGACCCCGGGGCAGCTTCGCAACTCTGCGAGCCAACCGGCCGGCCGCCGAAATTGTGTTGAAAGCCCTGGATGATTTTGTGGAACTCTCCAGCTTCAGGAATTGCCGGGTGAATGCCGGGTATCTCCACGCGCTCGGGATGGAGCTTCCGCGCTGATGTCGGATAGATCGCTGATATTCCCCTCCTCACACCCGAAGCCCTTGTTCGCACACAGGGAATCCACTCCTCGGTTATTTGGCTTCTTCGTATTTGCCCTGATAGGGTTCTGTTCATACCGTGTCTCCGCTCAAACAGTCGAAGACCGCATCAATGCCATCCTAAGCCAAATGACGATGCAGGAGAAGATCAAGCAGCTCCATGCGGAGGGAGGTTTCAACACCGCGGACAATGCAAGGCTCGGAATTCCCGGCTTCATCATGGCTGACGGGCCGCATGGAGTGAGAGATGGTTTTGCGACGAGTTTCCCTGTTGGCATCGGTATGGCGTCCACCTGGGACGTTGAGCTTGCGAAGCGCATTGGTACGGCGATGGGGAAAGAGTTTCGTGGAAAGGGAAAACACCAGGCACTCGGACCCGCCCTGGACCTGGATCGCGATCCGCGCAATGGAAGGAGCGCGGAAACCGGGGGTGAAGATCCCTATCTCTGTGCGCAGATTACCACTGCCGTCGTTCAGGGAATCCAGTCTACCCCCTGCCTGGCAACCATCAAGCACTACAACGTGAACCACCGTGAAATCGGTCGCACAACCAACAACATTTTTGCCACGCAACGCATCCTGCACGATGAGGCCGGCCTCGCGTTCCGCACTGCGGTCCAGCAGGGAGGTGCGATGAGCGTGATGAATGCGTACACACTCATCAACGGGCAAAAATGCGCGGAGAACTCGAATCTTCTCACGACCATTCTTCGGACGCATTGGGGCTTTCCTTTTTATGTCGTTTCCGACTGGGGTTCAATCTGGAGTGCAGAACGCGCAATCAAGGCCGGGTGCGATATTTGCATGGGGTCGGATGACTACAAAAACAATCTCCCGTCACTCGTGGCGAACGGTACCGTTTCGCAAGCGACGATCGATGAAGCGGTGAGGCGGGTGTTGCGAACGAAGATATTGGCCGGCATGCTCGACTATCTTCCCCCTGGAGATCCCTCGGACGTGAACAGCAAGGCACACCAGCTGCTTTGTCTTGAGGCCGGACGCAAATCGCTCGTCCTGCTCAAGAACGAAGGGGGGATTCTGCCGCTCAACCGGAATACCATCCGGACCATTGCGCTTATCGGGCCCAGCGCTGCAACGGCGCGCATCGACGGTTCCGGAAGTGCGTACGTTACACCATTTTATTCCATCAGCCCGAGACAGGGGCTCGAAGCGAAACTCGGATCCTCGGCCGTCCTCTTTTCCAAGGGATGCGACATCAACAGCGCCGACACGAGTGGATTTGCAGCTGCGGTTGCGCTTGCGCGCTCGTCGGATGTTGTCGTGTTTTGCGGAGGACTCGATCCAAGCCAGGAAGGCGAAGGTTTTGACCGTGTTGGAGGATCTCTTGAGCTTCCGGGAAGGCAACAGGAGCTTCTCAACGCTCTTTCAGCCGCTAATCGAAATACGGTCGCAGTCATTTTCAGCGGAGGTGTGTGCGGTTTGAGTCGTTGTATTTCCGGCATACGAGGATTGATCTATGCGTTCTATCCGGGGCAGGAGGGAGGGAACGCTCTGGCAGACGTTCTGTTCGGTGACTATAACCCCGGGGGAAGAATGCCGGTCACGATGCCCAAAAGCGACAGCCAGCTCCCACCATGGAATGATGACCTCACAGACGACTATGGTGCCGGGTATCGGTGGTTCGACAGGATGGGATTGAGCCCCGAGTTCGCGTTTGGATCGGGACTGAGCTTCACAACGTTTTCGTATTCCAATCTGGTCCTCACCCCAAGGAGCGCTCCACCGGGAGTCCCAATCAACGTGAGCGTCGATGTCAGGAACACCGGTCAGCGGACGGGAGATGAAGTTGTGCAGCTGTACCTGACACACCCTCCAACAGCCACGCAAACGGCAATCAAGCAGCTTAAAGCGTTTCGAAGAGTGGGTCTGAATCCCGGTGAAACCTCAACCATCACCATGACATTGACAGCAGATGAGCTCTACTCTTATAGCGACGTCAGCAGTTCCTATGAAGTTATTTCGGGGGAGTTCATGATTCGCGTTGGCGGGTCTTCAGACAATCTGCCGCTGACTGCAAGCGTGCAAATTCAGGATGGTCCCCGCAAACCCGACCTGTTCATTACCAGCATCAGAATGGTGCCGCCCTATCCGGTGCCTGGGCAGAGTGTTGTTTTTCTTGCAACGGTGAAGAACCAGGGATCGATCGCTACTACGGCTGGAATTCCACTGAAGGTAAAATTCTCCGTTGGTGGACAGCAAGTGAGTTGGTCTGATGAATTCAACGGTTCCATTCCCCCGGGAGGTATGGCGCTCCTCTGTGGCAACAGGGGAGCAGGCGGCGTTAACACCTGGACGGCATCTGCCGTTGGTACGGTCGTCGTGGAGGCTGAGATCGATCCAGACGACACCGTGGATGAATGTGTCGAATCCAACAATGGTCTCACGGCACAATGGACAATATACAAGGCGCCGCTTCCTAACCTGGCTCTGAAGAAAACGGTCGCTGTCACTTCGGTGGAGGGACCGGATTACGAAGGGAGCAATGCTGTGGATGGAAACATGGGGACACGATGGTCATCAGGATTCACTGATCCTCAGGCCATCACGGTGGATTTGGGCGGTCTGTATCGAATTGTTGACATCACGCTTTATTGGGAGGGCGCGTATGCGAAGGAGTACACTATCAAGATTCTTGATGTTTCCGGAGCCTGGACAGACGTTTACCACGAAGCCAACGGTCAGGGGGGGATGGAAAAAGTCTCACTCTCCGTAACTGCCAGGAAGTTGATGGTGCTTGGCGTGCAACGGGCTACCCAGTACGGGTATTCGTTGTATGAACTTCAGGTGCATGGAGCACTCGCAACCGGCGTCGGATCAGACTCAAGAACAAACGCAGTCCCCCTGGTGTGGTCGCTGGAACAAAATTATCCGAACCCGTTTAACCCAAGCACTGCCATTCGCTATCAGCTATCAGCTCAAAGCTTCGTGACGCTGAAGGTGTTTGATATTCTTGGCCGTGAGGTCGCTACGCTGGTGAAGAGACAACAGCAAGAAGGGATCCATAGTGTCCGATGGGATGCGGCCGCATTTCCAAGCGGCGTTTATGTGTACAAGCTTGACGCGGGGGGTTTCCAGGCATCAAAGGAAATGGTATATTTGAAGTGACGATCACGTTTCGGGAAACACCAGATACATCATCCATTCTATTGTGGAGCATGCACGCCGTGAGAACACTTTGCTCGATTGCTGTCATGATACTGATGCTCAACACGAGCACCGGATGCAAGAAGGCCGGCGAGGAAATCGCTGCGGAATCGAAACCAGATTCGATACCGGAACTGCCGGGTTGGAAGCTCGTCTGGAATGATGAATTTAGCGGCTCCTCGGTCGATCTGTCAAAATGGGAATACGAGGTAAACGGGGATGGAGGGGGGAACAACGAGCTGCAGTACTACACTGCGAGCTCCGCGAACTCCTTCGTGAAGGACGGCAAGCTCACGATCCGCGCGCAAAAAGAAAACTATCTTGGCAAGCAATATACCTCCGCCCGCATGCGCACACGGAACAAAGGAGACTGGAAATTTGGTCGCATCGAGGTCCGTGCAAAGCTGCCGTACGGCCGGGGCATGTGGCCCGCTATCTGGATGCTTCCAACCGATTGGGAATACGGCGGCTGGCCGATGAGCGGGGAAATTGACATTATGGAATGTTTGGGTCAGGACCCCTGGACGATTTACGGCACCATCCATTTTGGAGAATCTGTTGCGGCACATCAGCAACTTGGAGGCAAATACACCCGGTCTGGTGAATCGTACTCGGGCGATTATCACCTCTACGCAGTTGAATGGGATTCAACCTCATTCCTGTGGTATGTGGACGGAATAAAGTACTATTCCGCGCAAAAAACCTCGCCATTCGACAAAAGATTTCATTTGTTGCTGAACGTCGCAGTGGGCGGGAACTGGCCGGGCAGTCCGGATGAGTTTACAGTATTTCCGCAAACGATGATGGTGGACTATGTCAGGGTCTATCAGCGGCCCTGAGCGTCTACGGCGTATTTGATTTCAATCAGAATCAAATCGGTGGAGGAGGCCGCTGCCCGCAGTCATCCACTGTACGTCGCCATCTCCCAGCGTGCCTGAGGTGGGGGGAGGCCTTGGGGCGTATTTTCGAGGCCTTGATGTTGACGCGGATGGAAGCGTGTACGTGGCGGCCACTGTCGCAGCCATCGATCGACGATAGTCGAAAATCCGTCGGCCCATCAGCCGAAAGGAAGCAAAAAAAAAGAGCTTTCGTTGTACCGGCACGCCCCCTTTGGGGGCGTTTGTGTTTATGCTGTAACCGGACAGACTGGATTCAAGCGGAGCGTTGGGTGCCTTTTTATTTTTGATAGAGGGCTTCGATTTCGGGGCTCAGTGCGGGGAGCCTGAGGATGTAGAATCGAGCGACTTATTGCTCTCTGTCGATTATCACCTTCGAGGTGATCTTCTTGACAAGAAGCTTCCTTTCTTCGAGAGGAGCTTTTTCAAATTTGTCTTCAAAGTTCAAAAGGAAGGCCGAGGCCTGTTTGCCTACGTCGGAGAAGTCAGGAAGGACAGTCGGGCTCTCTTCAGCTGGTCGAGTTTCGATCTTAGGTCGGTACGGGACTCAACCAATTGATTGAAAAGATTATTCGTGGAACTTTGTTTACAGAGATCTTTTTCTCTTCTCCATCTGCTGTCTAATGGGCTCGGGAAAAAAAGAGAGTCCCTCAATTGAAAGTATGACCACTCGAGTCAAACGAAATTGATGAATCACGGACTCGACGAGACTGTTTCGTACAACAAGAAGAGAGACCCCGCCATAGGTGCTGACTATCCGTTCCAGGGCCTTTGCAAATCCTTCACCGCGGAGCTCCAACGGACCGATTTCATCCAGGACAATCACACTGCTGGACATCGAACGTTCAAGTGCCTCTCTCCCCCCGCGCAATCCTTCATCAAGGAACAGAAACCGTCCCTGGCGGATCCCTCGCGTCCCGTCTTGCCAAGTAGCCAGAGGAATGTCATTGCTGCTGTGAAAGTCGTGCAGCGTATATCCGACCTTCTGCCCTTCCCTCCAGATTCCGGGGGAACAAAAACCACCGACGTCGACTTTCTCGCGCTGAAGCTGCGATACGAGATCGCGAACGGCCGTCGTCTTGCCCGTATTCATGCCGCCCGCGAGAATGACGAAGCGGGTCAGGTCAGAACTGCGCTTTGACGCCGGCGATAACATTCCGGCCTGCCTGGGGGTAGCCCAATTCGGATTCATACTGTCGATCCAGGAGGTTGTTAATCCTGACGCTGAGTTCTATGAAACTCAGGATGGGATATGATACTCTTGCATGAAACAGGACATAATCAGCCAATCGCTCCCACTCCCGCGAATCGATGTTCACTCCATGACGAAGCCTGCAGTACTCGGACTCCACTTGCCAGGACAATTTCGTTTCCGGCAGTGCCTGTATCCGAATGAACGCGGTATGTCGCGGTCTGTATTCGAGAAGATGGGAAGCTGCTCCGGGCGACCTGTTTTCCGCCGAGAGGTAGGTGTACTGACACCCCACCGACATGCCGGAAATCTGGACACCAATGGTCCATTCGGCACCCTCGAAGCAGGCCCGGCCGATATTCTGAAATTGCTGCAAACCGGCTCTAAGGGGGATGATCTGGACCAGATCGGTGACATTGCTGCGAAACAGATTGAGGCTTGTCGTCGTTCGTGAAGAAGGGTACAACGTGATACCGGCTTCGATGTTCAGAGCCGTTTCAGGCAGGAGGTTAGGGTTTGCGACGTTCTTTCCCAATACTTCCGAATAAATTTCCTTTAGGGTCGGAAAGCGTGATTTCGTTGTCGCGTGCACATGGACGATCGCGATGTCAGACGTATGCCACGCCATGCCCGCGTAGGCCTCCCACGAAGAGGCGCCGGATCGCAACGCCTGACCGTCTGCGAAGAGCGGAATCATCGAATTTCTGCTGATCCCGACGACTGATTCAAGCCCATACGGGAGGGGAAGTTCCTGTTCCAGACCTGCGGTAAAAGACTCCGTTTCGAACCGTTGCCACGGCGAGGAAGAGGACCCCCGTTCCCGGTGGATATCACGTCTGTAGGAAACGGCGGCACGAGTTGGGAGAGAAAGGAACTGCGCCAGCATGATGGACAAGGATCCTCCGAGCGAATGATCGTCAAATGTCGAATGAAACGCATACGGTTTCGTCTGGGCGGTGTAGGTGGCGTCATCAAACGAATCAAGGACATTGTCATAGACCTCATAAAAGAGGTTTCCCTTCACAACGAGCGGGCCAAAGAGCGATTGGTGGTGTAGGATTGCCAGAGATTTCTGCCAATCGGTGAATCTCCAGTAACGTGGACGCGACGTCAGGGCATGAGGAGGGACGCCTTTCACATTCTTTGCGCGGAGCAGGGAGAACACCGTCTTTGAATGTTCCCACAGCGCCCCTCCGGCCTTCAGCAGCACAGCGTGTCCTCTTCGGGCGCTATTTTCCCTGATCCCGCCGTTCTCATTGGGAAGCGACGGAAAGGAACCGGAAAGCGAATAGCCGTCGGAAGTATGATACGTTGCAGCGGCCTGCCAGAAGAATTGATTCACGCTTCCACCGGTGCTCACCCCGAGGGAACTCGTCGGACCATATTTCACGTCGATCTCTGTCGCATACCCCTCGTGAATTTCCCGGGTCACGAGGTTCACAGTTCCGCCCATTGTATTCGTGCCGTAGAGAAACGAGGCCATCCCTTTCGTGAGGGCCACTTTCTCGAACATCATCGTAGGCAGGTTGCTGAGGTCCACGAGACCGTCATATGGCAGGGAGAGGGGAACCCCGTCCAGAAAAATGCCGATCTGCCGCTGGTCAAACCCGCGTAGCGAGACCACGACTTCATTTCTGGAGTTTTCACGCAGGTGCATTCCTGCTATACCTGTCAATGCGTTGACGATGGCATACTCGTCGGAGCGGCGGAGGACCTGAGACGAAATGTCAGCGATCGTGCTGACCTTTGTCAGCGTTGTGGGGGAAGCCATAACCACGACTTCTCCAAGATGATACGTTCGTAGACTATCCTTTCCCTGTTCTTGTGCCAGTGAAGCAGCGGACAGGACGACGCTCAGGATGATGATCGCGGTTTTCATGGATTGCCTTTCTGTAAAGGATTCTCCCGAGTTTGCTCCGCTTGTCTCAACAAAGAGGCGAGGGTCCGGGCGAGAAGATCGATAGGTTGGTAGAGGAGCCGCTGCTTGTGATTCTTGAGGAGAGACACAGCCTGGTTGCGGACAGCGGGGATGGAACGTTCGGCTTCCCGATAGACTTCGTCAAATCCTTGCAAGCCGAAACGCTGGCAGAGTGACGTAAGATGATTATGGGAAATCTTTTTGAAAAGAATCGAAAAACCAAACATCAGCACTGTTGCGCGCAGCATCATCACACCACCGAGGATCAGGAGGTTGCTTGAATATGGAATGAACCCGCCAAGCAGTGTATCCTTCACGCCGAGCAAGAGCGGCTGCAGGAGAACCAGAAGAACAAACGCCAGCCAATACACTTTTCGACGAAAGACGAAGATGGTTGTCGGGTCCACGATGACAAACATAATGCAGAACGGAAAGGCAGCAAACGGAAGCAAAGCTCCCGGAAGGAGGACCGCGGCAAGCACCCCCATCAGGACAAACATAGTGCGGAAATTCATAGTTGCTCCTCGGTGAGATACATTTTCGTTCGTTTTGCCAACAACCATCCTATAAAACCCGCTGTCATTCCCAGCAGGAGATGCAATCCGGCAAGTGCAAGCAGAGCGATCCATACATAATCCGGATTCAATCGTATCCAGGAAAACAACTCTCCCAGGATCCTTGCATAGACTGCGTAGATTTCAAGTCCGAAAAACACCCCTTGGGCAAGAAGGCCGTGAGCGAATGTGTAGAGAAGAATGAACCCGCCTGTGAGCAATGCGCTCGGAAGGTGATAGCGGAAGAGTCCAAAAACAATTTCAGCACCAACCGACTCTATAACAATGGCCAGAATGGGGGTAAGGACAAATCCGCCGAGCGATACCGTCTTGAGACCGGATGCCACCGCACCCATAAGAATCAGAGCACCGCGGTAGTGCAGAAATTGGCGCGCGGTGACGAGAATAATCGTCGCGCCGCATGCGAGAATGACGCCGCGAAACGGAATTCTGCCGGCGTGAAGCAGCGTGCCTGCTGTCAGTTCAAAAAGTCCCCAAAGCGCTCCAAAAATCGCAGTGGAGGCGATATATTGAGGAGGCGGCTGGTGAAGTTTCATCTCGATCCTCAAAAAAAAATCCCATCGGAAAGGATGGGATGGCAGAGATTGCGGACCCTGACGAGAGAGTCCACCTCTTGTGGTTCCAACACTCCTTTTCAATGCGGAGCCGTGAGGCTCGTTGGAAGGCCTGAGGGTTTTCCCGCAGACCTGTCGGCTTCTCACCCGTGGGTGTACCCGGTAGAGTGAGAGGCTCGGAGTAGCGATGTCAAAAGAACGATAGTCCGCTCTACGGCGAAGAGGAACTCTTCTGAGTTGCTCCGACCTTTGACGGCTGTTTCCAGAAAGGCTTGCCGGGCAATTGAAGCTTCACCGCTTGTTCCGTGAAAGCCTTTGTATCCAGGGCATTGCGATCTCTGTAAAACGTAAACACCGAGTCCGTGTTGTACTTAAGCCCGAGGTAATGGTCCTTGTTTTCAAACCGCTTCATCCAGAAAAGCCATTGCTTTTCTGAGAGAAGTCCTTTTTCATACGCCATTTCCACATTTGCCTTGATTCTATTCCAGTAATCCGGATAATTGTTGTACAGAAAGACGGGCTTGTTGGCTAAGGTGTTAATTCCCCAAGCATTCCCTGGGAGGTCGTAAAGGGCATAGGGTGCCCACTTCGACGGATGATTGGACTTCACCCATTCATTTGCTTCAGGATCTCCATGTTCGGCGGCCCAGATGAGCATCTCGTTGATGTTTTCCTGTAAATGCCAAATCCCGAGCCATTGTGTGTAGTCGGCTCCCATCATTAGGGCTCCGTGCCGGAATCGTCTCCCTTCATGATGCCAGGAATTGTACAACAAGATCTCCGGAGTTTCGTCATACCCCATCAGAGTGGGGTCAGTGTAGTCTTTTCCGTTTGCCTGGAGGACCTTGATTGTGCCGTTTGCTGTGAGTTTCTTTGTCCAATAGACAAACAGTCGGCGGATCTCATTGTATTGCAAATTGACCAGGTCAGCTGTCAGAAGATACGCCTCGACAAAATCGGGGGCATGGCAGCTCTTACAAATGGCTTCCATCCGTGAACGTTTCATGTTCCAATCGCCCAATCCCTCTTGGTTCCAGACTGTCCGGAAACTCCAGGGAGCCTGAGATTCCCATGCCAGGCGGGCACTTACATTGTGCGTCATCGGCTGGGTCTCGTTGCCGTCCATATGGCACGTTGTGCACACCGGTACATCAATCGGAATTTTGGCGTTGTCTTTAGTAGCATAGCCAAGATCCCAGCCCTTCTCTTTCGACCTGAAGATATTTCCATGTTTGGATTCGAGATAGATTTCGATATGCGGATGGTCCGGGCCGACATGGCATTCTCCGCAGGTTTCAGGTTGCCGCGCCACGGCTTTGCTGAACGTATGCTTCGCGTGGCAGGCATCGCATTCGCCTACGCTTTGATCGGGCCACACAATGCCGATGTTGTGACATTGCTCGCAACCGTTCCGTGTTGCGATGGGATTTTCGAAGATCGACCGATCCTCGTTCTTGATCAGCCAGAACTGATGCGCGTGCTTGCTGTCGGTAAACTCGTCAACCTGTTGTTTATGACATTCGGCGCAGTCTTTTGGGGTCGGGTGCCGGGCAACCAGCACGCTGTTCTCGGGACAATAGAATGCATCAAAATCCCCCTCTTGGGCTTTGTGGCAGTCAAGGCATCCGATGTTTTGTTCAGCGTGCACACCCTCTTTCCATGCATCGATGGCCTTCACTGCTATTGACTTCTGTACATGGCAATTAATGCATTGTTCGGTTTCGGCACTGATGTCGATCACCGGTCTGATCTCGTGCGTTCGCCGCATTTCGACGCCCGCAACAATGACAAGTACCGTCAGGAGAAGAAAACTGAAGACCCCAACGAGCAGTCGTTGGGTTCGCAGGGAGGTTTGTTCAGCCATAAGGTCACTCTGGTCTCTGATATGGTTTCCTAGTACACAATGAGTTCATACACCGTAAAAGCGAGAAACAAGATGATGGTCAACGAACCAACAGCATAGTCGATTCTGCGACCCGGCCAGCGGTTTCTCAGGAGGTCGTCGAGGAACGGCCAGAATGTTGTCGCCAGGATCACGGCAACAAAGAAGTAGATCCCCCACCTCAAGGGGACAATCTTGAGAATCGAATAGACCGCGAAAAAATACCACTCGGGCTTGATGTGATTCGGCGTTACATCGGGGTTTGCCGGCTCTCCCATCCCGGGCGGGAGAATCACTGTCATCGCGCTCATGAAGGTCACCAGCATCAGGGTAATGATCACGGCATGATAAAAATGCTCGGGATAGAACGAATACGTTGCCTCATCCTTCTCATGCCCTTCCAGCCGCGCGACACCGTGAATGCGAATAAGAAGGATATGCGTGACGAGAAGAGCAAACAACAAAGTCGGCAAAATGCCGATGTGCAGATTGAAGAGCCGCGTCAGCGTGTTGCTCCCGACGCTTTCCCCTCCCCGAAGGAGATGAACCAGGAAGGGTCCGACAAGCGGAATTTCCTGAATCATGTTTGTGCCGACAGTTGTCGCCCAGTAGGAAAGCTGGTTATAGACGAGCGAGTACCCGGTGAAGCAGAGGCCGAGGGTTGTGATCAGCAGCAACATCCCCAGGATCCAGTTCAGTTCACGCGGCTTACGATAGGCCCGTGTAAAAAACACACGGGCCATATGGAGAAAGATGGTGATGACCATCAGGGTTGATCCCCAGTGATGAAGACCGCGGATCCAGAAGCCCATGCGGGCCTCTTCGCTGATGTAACGGACGCTTTCGTACGCCAATTCAGGCGAAGGAACGTAATAAAAGGTGAGAAGAATGCCCGTAATAACCTGAAAGACGAACAGGGTCAGCGGCGTGGCTCCAAGTGCATAGAACCAGTTTTTCATGTGTACTGGAATGGGCTCTTTGAGCAGGAAATGCTCAAGGACCTGGGACGCACGCTGCATGTCTATCGGGGCCCGCTCATGGAGCGAACGCAGGAATCCAGTCTTCATGCGATACCTCGCTGAGGCTGATCGTCGATCCACATATAGACAAGTGAATCCTGAATCTCCACTGGATAGTGATCCAGCGGGCGCGGCGGCGGGCCCGACACAACGACGCCTTCGCGGTCAAATACACCGGCATGGCAGGGGCAATAAAATCGGTCACGATGAGGTTCCCATTTGATCGTACACCCAAGGTGCGTACACACGGAAGAAAACACCTTGAAGCCGACGGATGTGTGGACGAGAAAAAGCGCCCGCCCGCCGATAACAAGCTCTTTGGCTTCGCCGGGTTTCAGTTCCCCGACTCGTCCGACAAGCAGTTTCCGGCGGAGAGGGGGCTTTTGTTCAGGGATAACAAACGCCGCGGTGTGACGTACGGCAAGAATGACACTTGCCATCAGGCCGCCTCCGGCGAAGAGCTTCGATAAGAAATCCCTTCTCGAGGCCTGCTTGGAATCCGGGAGTTTCAAGGAGAAGCGGCGAAATCGGAACATGTCTCTACTCCTTTTCACTGGCGACCATGGTGAGAAACTGAGAAGGATTTGTAATTCTCGCCTCAACAGATCCGCCCGCTGTCGGCCCAAGCCTGAAGGTCAGAGCGCCCCTTCCGGTTTTCTCACAGACAACAAGACACAAGCCGCAGTTGATACACGATGGATAGAGAAACGGCTGCTTTGGAGAGAGATTGAACGGGCACGCCATACTGCACGGTTCCGAACCCGGCGGACAATCGCATAGGTCGGCGGCATGGTGAACGCGAAGCGAAGCTCTGGTACGAACAAGGGCAAGAACCGACCCGACGGGACAGAGGAACTTGCACCAGTATCGTCGGGCGAGAGCAAATTCGATGGCAAGGATTCCCCCGACGATCGAGAGCTCGGCGCCGATTCCCATGCCGAGAATTGTCTGGGATATCTGGCTGGAAAGAATTCCGGGAGATGAGAGAAAACTCAGCAGGGGAATTCCTGCAATCAGGGTGATAACAAACAATGTAGCAAGCGTCCCCAAGGACAGAACCGGATGGGGGTTCCGTGGAATGGCCGAGCGGTGAACGGTGCGCCAATGATCCTTGAACATTCTGTGATGGAGCGAGTCCAGCCATTCGGCGATCGTGTTGTGGGGGCACATCCAGCTGCAGAACACCCGCCCAAAAGTCATTGCCAGGACGACGGGGACAATGACAGCGATGAGAAGCGGAACATACACTTCCTTTGCCAGAAGAAAGGCCTGCAACGCCATGGCCGGATCGGCGATATCAAGTTCACCAATGGAGAGAGAATAGAAGGTCCCCAGGATCCAATGGACGCCTGCGAGGTTGAGGAGTGGAATGGCGAAGAGAAATGCAATGGTCGCGACTTGCGAAAACAGACGGACCATATTGAGATTTCTGTAATATGACCGTTGCATTCTCATACGTTATGCGCACTGACAATGGTGATTGCCGGCTCGTCAACCAAGCACACGCTCTCGCAAATGCCGCATCCGATGCACTTTTCCGGAATGACCTGCGGGAACCTCTCGTCTTTGAGGACAATGGCTTCGCGGTATATGGGACAACGCTCGAAACAGGCTCTGCAAATTATTCCCAAGTACGGAAGACACCTTGTCTGATCGATAACAGCTGTGCCCATCCGGACCTGTTCTTTTTGGACGACACTCTTGTCCAAGGCCCCCGTCGGACAGACCGGGGGGCATTTCATGCAAACGTAACAGGGGACCTCCCGCGCAACAATGATGGGAGTTCCAAACTTTGTTCCCCATTCGAGATGAGTTATCTGGATGCTCTGGTACGGACACACCTGAGCGCATTTGTTGCATTTAATGCAACGCTTGAGGAATTCGTTTTCAGGAATTGCTCCTGGAGGGCGAAGCAAAGGACGACCCGTGACGGACCACTCAAGCATTTCCCGCAGAGCCGTCAGAATGTTCATGGCATCGTTGATGACTGTGGGGAGGTCTCTTGGATCGCCTGATCACTGGAAAGGAATGTGGGGAACACGCCAAGGACTCCCTCGAACTCGTTCAGGATGTATCGGGAAAGGTCTGTGAGGTCTTCCACGCGATCTGCCTCGGCGACGACGATGATGTTGGACTCCTTGTAGATTCCGTGGGTGCTGACATGAGGAATCCGGTTTAGCGAAAGGACGGCCTCCTCGGCCCTTTCGGGTGCCGTCTTGACAATCATGCTTGCAATAAACATGGCTCGGTTGTCCTTAAGAAAACCCGGGCCGAAGCACTCTTCGGCCCGGATTGGTGATCGTATCAGGCTTTCTGGAGTTTTGCGGCGCAGATTTTGTATTCGGGTTCCTTGGATACGGGATCCACTGCGTCGATGGTCAGCAGATTGGTAAGGCTTTCTGGCCAATGGAATGGAATGAAGATGGTTCCCTTCCGCGGACGGTCAATCACACGGGCCTCCAGGGTGAGGGACCCGCGTCGTGTCGCGACAGTGACCAGATCCTTGTTCGCGATCCCTTTTTCCTTCGCATCATCGGGATTGATCTCCACGTAAGGCTTGGGGACGGCACGGACCAATTCCGGAACTTGTCCTGTCATGGTCATCGTATGCCAGTGTTCCAGCAAACGTCCCGTGCTGAGTGCGATCGGATACTCAGCATCGACCGGTTCCTCCGGCCCTTTGTCAGGTCGAGCGAAAACGACCGCCTTGCCGTCGGGCTTGCCGTAGAAATACATCCGGCGGCCCGCCGCTTTGTCTTTGGGAAACAGCGGATCACCGTCCACAAATCGATGGCTGGTTCCCGGATGGTTCTCGTTGGGAACGGGCCAGCGGAGGCCCCGGACCTGTTTAAGTCGAGCGTAGGTGGCTCCGTTGAGATCGTTATAACGCCCCTTCGTAAACTTAAGATATTCGTTCCACACGTCCTCCGGCTTCTTGAAGTACTCGAAACCGGCTCCGTGGCCAAGGCGCTTGGCGAGATCGATAAGGATGTCACCGTCCCATCTGGCTTCCCCGGCTGGCGGGAGGGCCTTCGCCATGTGTTGTGATCTCCGCTCTGTGCATCCGAAGACACCCTCTTTTTCGCTCCAGCACGCAGCCGGCAGCACAACGTCCGCTATCTTTGTGGTTTCCGTTGGGTGAAATGAGTCCGCAACAACAAGAAATGTGTCCGCCATGCCCTTCAGGTACTTGTTCAGATTGGGCAGGGACTGAGCTGGATTTGTGCACATAACGTACAGCACCTTGATGTTTCCGTTCGTCGCCGCTTCGAACATGGCCACGGTATGCAACCCGCTCTTCGAGTTGATCTTTTCAACGGGGACATTCCAAATAGCTGCAGCTTCCTTCCGGTGCTGTTCGTTTTCGATCATGCGGCCGCCGGGGAGCAGATGCGACAAGCCCCCACCCTCACGTACGCCTCCGCAAGCGTTGGGCTGGCCGGTGAGAGAAAACGAATCGCAACCGGGTTTGCCGAGTTTGCCCGTCAGCAGGTGGATGTTATGGATGAGATTGTTCAGCCAGACGCCCCGTGTTCGCTGATTTACTCCCATTGTCCACATGCTCATTGCAGTGCGCGCTTTTCCGAACATGCGTGCTGCCCTCACGATATCTTCCGCCTCAACGTGGGCTTGAGATGCAGCGTACTCTGGAGTGTACTTTTCAAGGAACTTCTTATAGTCGTCAAACGTGATCGGATTTTGCCCGTCATTGAAGTTGACAGACTCCTTGACAAACTGCTCATCCATGTAGCCTTCTTGAATAAGGATGCGGGCGAAGGCATGCAGAATGGCAAGCTCGTATCCGGGGAGGACCTGGAGGTGCAAATCGGCGATCTTGTTCGTCGGTGTCTTGCGCGGATCAATGATAATGACCTGCGTTCCCGGATTCTTCTTCTTTTTGTCCACAAGCCTGTCGTAAACTACCGGATGCGCTTCTGCTGTGTTGGTGCCGATCAGCAAGAACAGATCACATTCATCGATATCGTCGTACGTGCCAATTGGTTCGTCGGCACCGAACGACGAAAGGTACCCTCCCACAGCACTGGCCATGCAAAGCCTGGGGTTCCCGTCCAAGTTGTTGGTACCGATGTAGCCCTTGAACAGCTTGTTTGCAAGATATGTTTCTTCCGTGTAGGCCTGTCCGGAACCGTAAAAGGCAACTGAGTCTGGGCCGTGTGTCTCAATAGCTTCTTTGAACTTCGAAGCTACCAGGTTCATTGCCTCATCCCAGGATCCCCGCTGGAGCTTTCCGTCCTTCCGGATCAACGGAAATAATAGCCGGTTCTTCGCGGTGATGATTTTGTGAAGATAGAACGCCTTGACGCATAGAAGACCGTGGTTAACGGTGTTTTCAGAATCCCCCTTCACGGCTGTCGGTTTGCCGTTTTCAACTCCGACCATGACGCCACATCCGACACCGCAATACCGGCAAACAGATTTGTGCCAAATTGTGGCCGGTGCGAACGTTTTTCCGAATGCCCTCGGGCTCAGAAGCGACTCAATGCCAATACTGGCGGCTGCTGCGCTGATGGCAGACGATCGAAGAAAATCGCGACGGTTGATTGACATTTCGAATTTCCTCCTTATTAATCATGGAACTTGAGGGTGTGTCCATGGTGACAGCTGAAGCATGACGGTTCAGCACGGCCCTGCATGTCGGCCTCCTGCCGGGGATGGCATCCGATGCACCGCTCGGTCGAAGGCTGGGGATGATACTCTTCCACGCCATCACCGTGGCAAACAAAACAGCCCACGTTGACTTCACCGTGTTTTCCGAATTGCCATTCTTTTACAGCCTTCGGTGTTTCCTTGACGTGGCAGTCTTCGCAACTGATCGACCAGTCGACAGACAGGTGCACTGTTTTGGCCGCTTGTTTCTTTTTCTCTTTCTGAGATGTCTGGGCCAGGCCATCTGACCAGACGAACAGTACCGTTAGTGCCAGGGTTGTCACCGTGAGAGACTTCATGATTTGCTCCGTGTCAGGCTAGAAAACAAATGTGATTTCGCTTTTGAGTTCCCAGGGTTTCTTGTCCCAGGTGTCGGTTCCTGTAATGAGATATTTTGCGGCGTTGCCGGGAGTGAAATAACCGCCGCGCAGCGTGAGCGTGAGATTATCGTAGATCTTGTAGTCGGTCTTGAAATCAACCTCCCAACCGATGTCATTTGCCTTCCGGCTCTTGTCAATGCCACTGGCTATTGTCCAGGCATAGATGTCCTGGGTGGCAAGCAGGTAGGTAAAGGACGCGAACAGGCTCCAGCCCGGCATGAGCGTAGACGTTCCGTTGAACTGAAGGACCGTGGTGTTCTCCAATTCCCGATAGGCTCGGATATTGGGTGCACCAAGACCTTGAGGCGTAATACCTTCCTCGTCAGGCATAATGGAATCTTCCCAAACTTCCGCTAGGTAGAAGAAGCCTGCGGTACGGAGCTTGTTGACATTTCCCTTTCCGCTTGTTGGATCGTCGTCACCAGACCCCATCCCCGCCACAATGCCAAGAGTCACCGCAGGTGCCACGGCGTAGCTTGCCTTGACATACGCGTTGTATCCGGACGCATCACCGTTGTTGATGTCGTATTTCAATGCATCGACTCCTGTTCCGGCGCTCGTGTTCAGCACACCCCTGTGCGTGGGATTTTTAATCTCGTCCTTCCCCGTCAGGTAGTTCGCTTCGAACGCAATTGTCAACGCATCGACCTTTGCAGTACCGGAAACGCCAAGAACCATAAGCGAGGTAACCTGGGGAGTGAAACGGGGTCGGTTGTAAAACAGACCGTCGATCAGATAAGCCGTAGAGTC
This sequence comes from Bacteroidota bacterium, assembly GCA_040882165.1. Lineage (GTDB taxonomy): Bacteria > Bacteroidota > Ignavibacteria > UBA10030 > UBA10030 > UBA6688. The sequence continues at coordinate 4,787 of JBBEBV010000235.1, read as the reverse complement.
TCCAATCGATGCATCGTCATAATACATCCCGTAGAACTCAAGTTTTGTGACTCCGAGATCCGTGCCGTATGTCGCAAGGAGCAGGTTTGCGTCCCGAGCGTCATAGTTTCCTTTCCAGTCCTTCGCGGTTGTTTTCTGATCGGAAATCCCGTCCACTCCTTCTGATACGCGGGCCCAGCCAAGTTTGAGGGTTGATTTACCAATCTTGAGATCAGCCGTGACGCCGTCGTAGTTGTTATCCAGCACCAAACGATTACCGACAGCCCACTGAAAACGCCCGATCGTAAAGGCCGCTGAGAGATTCGGCACATTGAACCAGAGATAAGCCTGGTCGACATGCAGGAAAAAATGTGTATCCTTGTTGTCGAATAACGCGCTTGCGCTCCCGCCCCTGTACGACGCACCCTGATTGTCCACCCCCCACCAGCCCTGGCCGAGATCGAATCGGGTCACGGCTTTGATGTTGTCGCCGTAGAGAAAGGCAAGGTTCAACCGAAACATTTGCACGATGTAGTCATCTCGGTAATCCGCACTGCCAAGGAGAAAGTCTCGTTGCATCAGTCCCCATGCATTGAAGACGCCATTGAATTTCGTCTGCAGCTTGGGAGGTTCCTGCGCGATACCGACACTCCCGAGAACGATCAGCAGCACCATTATGACTGCTATGATGCGAAGCATAGTAGGACTCCTTTGATAAGTGACTGAATGAACGAAAACGGGTTGAGATTCAATTCTTCCGATTAGGTTTGCAAGAGCAGTGCCACAAAGGGGTGTGCTGATTCGAGGGAAAAGAGGTAGTGTAAAATGGATGAGTCGGCGGTGCTTTTGACGGTAATCCGTCAGCCTACCCTCATTTCCAGACTTCTGGAAATGAGAATAATTCTCGATTCAATGGCTTCCATACTTCTTAAGCATGTCGCGGAAAGTTGTCCGACTTAAATGAACGAGTTGAGCCGCTTCGGATTGATTCCCCCCCGCTTTGTCCATTGCCCATCGTACTGTTGAAGTCAGCAAGTCATCAACCATGCGTTCCAGATCGATCGAGCTTTCGGCGTGAAAAGTTTTCGGAGTTCGCCGTGGTCCGGGGCCAAGGATTTCGGGAGGAAGCTCCTCGCGGGTCACGAGGGGTGCCGTCGCAAGTGCGATGATGCGTTGGACCGTGTTCTGAAGTTGCCGAACATTCCCCGGCCAGTCGTAACGAAAGAGCGAGCCCATCGCCTCCGATGACAACTCGAGATCCGACCTTCCGGCTGATTTCAAAAAGCTATTCACTAACAGCGGAATGTCTTCCTTTCTGTCTCGCAGCGGCGGCAGATGGATCGGCACAACGGCAAGGCGGTAATACAGGTCTTCCCTGAAGAGCCCCTCAGCAGCACGTGTGCCAAGGTTGGTTTTTGATGCACAGAGAAGTCGAATGTTGATGCGGATCGGGGTGGTGCCTCCAACCCGGGTAATTTCCCGTTCCTGGAGAACCCGGAGCAGCCGGATCTGACACGTGCCGGGAATATCGTCGACATCATCAAGGAACAACGTGCCCCCTTGCGCTTTCTCAAACCATCCAATATGCTCTTGAAGAGCGCCGGTGAAAGCGCCGGGCTCGTGACCGAACAACTCGCTTTCCAGCAAGGCCTCGTTCAATGAAGCGCAGCTCAGTTTGATAAAAGGATGATGGCGGCGGGGGCTGTTGAAGTGAAGGGCGTTGGCGACAAGTTCCTTTCCCGTTCCGCTTTCTCCCTGAAGAAGGACGGTCGCATCGGTTTTTGCCACGATTTCAATCTGATCAAATAATTCCTGCATCACTTTGGATCCACCGACGAGATTGTGAAACGCATACCGTTGGTCCAGCTTTTTTTTCAGCGCCTTATTTTCCTCGCTCAATGCGCGCACCTGCTGCCACTTGTCCAGAACCAGCAGCAGACGCTCGTCAGAGAACGGTTTAGTGATGTAGTCATACGCCCCTTGTTTCATCGCCGCGATGGCCGATTCAACGGTCGCATAGGCTGTCATCAAAATAATCCCTGTTTCTTGATTCATCGCTTTCACGTGACGCAGCACTTCCAGTCCATCCATCCCGGGAAGCCGGATATCGCATACCACGGCGTCCGAACCGTGTGCCTCAAAGTACTGGAGAGCGGGACCCGGATGGTCGAAGGACTCCACAGTATGGCCCGCTTTGGCAAGAGCGTCCCTCAGCGTCACGCGTTTAGTCTTTTCATCCTCAATGATAATGACTCTCATCAATCTTTCCCTATGAAAATATTCTGAACCTGCGGATCCTCGAGGAGCCCTGCGTCCGCCGCAGGGAGGAGAACGGTAAATGTTGAGCCTTTTCCCACGGTGCTTTTAACACGAATAGTCCCACCGAGGGACGTGATGACATTGTAACTGAGGTACAAACCCAGCCCTGTGCCGGAATGAGAAGGTTTTGTTGAGAAAAACGGATCGAATATCTTTTTCAGGATAATGGGGGATATGCCACAACCGGTGTCCGACACCGTGACCGCGGCGCTTTTACCTACGGCCTTCGTCTCGACAGTAAGGAAGCCCCCCGTGTTCATGGCATCGATGGCGTTCAGAATGATATTAACAAATACCTGAGGCAAATAATGGGGCCCTCCGCTGATGGGCGGGAGGTTTGCCGCCAGTTCACTGTGCAACGAGATCCCCTTTTCCTTGATCTTGAACTGGGTTAAGCTCAGGGCGTGCTCAATGATGTCATTGACGAGAAGCGGCTGTCGTTCGAAATCATGGGGTCGTGCGAAATCCAGAAGTTGACGGACAAGGAGTTCGATCCGAAAGAGACCCTCCAAAGCCAAAGGAAGGTAGCGTCCCAATTGATCACGATTCTCAGGTTCTCCGAGCACCGCCCGGATACAATTCTGGATACCGTCGAGTGGATTATTGATTTCGTGAGCCACGCCCGAAACGAATTGCCCGATAGATGCCATCTTTTCAGCCTGCAGGAGTTGTTGCTCGGCAAGCCGTAGCTTTTCATATGTGGCTTTGATCTCCCGAGTTCGATCCCGCACCTTGTTCTCAAGTTCTGCATTGGTTTTCTTGAGTTGTTCTTCGAGAGCGAGCTTCTCCGTCACATCCTGTCCTACCAAGACAAGGCCCTGGTAATTTCCCTCGGAATCAACGACGACACTATACGTATTATCGAACGCCCGCCCGAATGTCTTGACCATGCGATGACGGGTCGTTTTCACGCCTCTCCGGAAGTCGTCAATGACATTTTGCACCCTCTTGTGCATAGCTCCGCTGTGGCATTCCAAAATGGAGGTTCCCAAGCGTTCCTCACTTTTCATCCTGCGGATGCGTTCGGCTTCCTTATTGACAAAAGCGATCCGGTTCTCTTTGTCCATGAAAACAACACCAACGTTGAGGCTGTCAAGTATACCGGTGAGAATTTCTTTGTCAGTGAAGAGAGAGAGAGGCATAGGGAGGTCTCCGCAGATATTGTGTCCAACTGGAGCACAATTGTTGTGCCAATCGAAAGATGTGAATTTTTCTCCACTCGGTTGACGGTATCCCGTCAGATCCTTCCCACTCCCGAGAATCTGGTTCTTAAGTTTGTCCCACCTCGCTCAAGTGGCGTAGCGTTTTTTTACTGTTTTACCGGTTATGCGCCAATTGACTTTTCAAAAAGGCCTCGGTGCGAGGTAGATTGTATCGCCCAATATTGCTATACTGTGGTGTGGAATTTTGGTTTCCAGTCAATCAATAGCGCTAGACTTCAGGAGGATCCATGGCAATCCCGAAGCGGTTTCAGCAATTCACGGAAGACTATCCGGATGTCGCGAAGGCGTATGAGCAGCTTGGGGATGCGGTGCACGGAGCAGGCCCGCTGGACGACAAAACCCGGGCGTTAGTCAAGCTTGCGATTTCGTCAGGCGCGAGATTTGAAGGGGCGGTTCACGCGCATACGCGGAAAGCACTCGCCGCTGGCGTTACGCCGGAGGAACTGAGACACACTGTCCTGCTTTCGTTGCCGACGATTGGCTTGCCGTCGATGATGGCTGCCATGAGCTGGGTGGACGACGTGATCGAAGAGAAAAAAGCGAAATGAATCTAACCGGGGCCGTGTTGGCCGGAGGGCGTAGCAGTAGGATGGGGAGGGAACGGTTTTCCTCTCTTCCGTATCCTGCTTTCGAGGGTGTTATTCCGAACGCCGGTCCGCTGGGGGGAGTCCATTCGGCCCTTACCAACTCTCCATCGGATCAAATCGCCGTCGTTGCATGCGATCTTCCCTTGATTTCTAAGAGAATCATTGAATATCTTTTGCAGCAAAGATCACCAGACTGTGAGATCACTGTTTCGAAACGGGGGATATGGCACAACCGCTACTGGGCATCTACGACAGGAGGTATTTACCAAAACTTATTGATTTTCTGGGGAGTGGCGGAAGGAAGGTGCAGGAGTTTCTGAAGCAATGCCAGACCGAGACGATTGACCTGCCAGGTCTAACGATTGCGGGGGGAAAGCTATTGCTTGGCTGGTTGAGTCCTCCGGATGCCTCAAGAACGAATGCCTTCCGACGAGCATTAGAAACGTTGAGTGGAGTCTCAATTTCTTCAATAGTGTCAAGAGCGCGAAAACAAGCTTTTCAAGCATTTGTAAGCTTGATTCAAAACTCCAGCGACCACTCAAAGACCCTGTGCAAGGTTGTCCCTGGAGTGAAGTGTGCGCCTCCTCGTGGGGCGCTGACGTTTTTATAGGGGGATCATGCGGGGTTCACCTTTCAAACCCTCAAAGCTCCGCAGGCATCTTAAGGATGGAATGAACAT
>JBBEBV010000234.1:0-3424 GCA_040882165.1 Bacteroidota bacterium | reverse complement strand
CTTGTGCCTTTTTGCGGCAATTTATTTTTGTTGGGGATTTTTGAGACCGCTTCTAGTGTACGAGCATCAGGAACAACATACATTCGAGCATCATGTTTGAAAAAGCTCGCTTCAGTGCCCCGGGATGCCCTTGTTCCACTGTTCAGGGGAGGGGCTTTCCGTCTACCCTCCAGTTCTTCAGCGCGGTAAGGTCGTGCAGAAGGCTCATCAAACGGGACATGCTGTCATGGTCGAGAGAAAAGAAACTTCGCACAAACTTCCCCTTGAGTTCGTCCGGCGATTCCTTGACAAGCGTCCTCAGGAGGGTGGATACTTTCTCGAGGCTGGCCTGAAACTCCCCCGACATTTTTCCGTACCCTTCGCCATCCGCGCCGATCCTCTTCATGACACCGTACGACTTCGTGACGAACTTTGCATGAAAGATTGCATCCTCCAGCAGCTCGAGCCTGCCGACACCGCGAGCGAGATCGACAAGGTACGCAACCTCGTCGGGGTACGAGAGCTTCTTGCCTGCATGGAGCTCAAGCTCTCGGAGAAACTGCCGTGTCTCGGTCCGGATCTCCATCGCTTCCTTCCGTGAACAATGTCCGAATATAACCCGTTAATGATGGAGAAACAACACGGAGCCGGGGAATTGCGATCAGCTTCAACTATGGAGTGATTCGCACAGTCGGGAAGAACTGCCGGAGTCCATCGATTGTTTCATCGGAGGAACCCAATATTTGCTTCCGCCGCAATTTCAATTATATTGGTCGGATTCCAAATTCCAGCACACATACCAGAGGGCTCCTTCATGGCACATACCCCGCCCGTTTCCCTTCATCGATGGGATGACATCCCTGAAGAACCGTTGAACGAATTTTTGTCGCGCAAGCTCATCACGGGTGAACGCATGATGATGGCGCATGTGTACCTCAAGTCCGGATGCGTCGTTCCCACGCACCATCACGAGAACGAGCAAATGTCCTATCTTTTGAAAGGAGCCATGATTTTTGAAATTGACGGGAAGGAAGTGCCGGTCAGGGAAGGTGAGGTGTTGTACATCCCATCCAACATTCCGCATAAAGCCACCGCCACGGAGGACACGCTCAGCCTCGACATGTTCTCCCCACCCAGACAGGATTGGCTGGACAAGACGGATGATTATCTGAGAAGGAAATAAGCGACCGCGGAGGGACCCAGGGAGTGATTCAACCTCGTCCTATCGGAATCAACCAGGCCCATCTGCCTTCTGTATTCTGCCTTCTGTATTCTGCCTTCTGTATTCTGCCTTCTGTATCCTGTCTTCTCCCGTCACTTCCTCAACCATTCCTCGACCATCGTTTCAAGATCCCGCTCGCTGAACTTTGGCCGGTCGTAGTGTCCCTGTGTCGAGCGTTGCCGGACTGCTTCAAACAGGGTGATCGCGCATGCCACGGAAACGTTCAGGCTCTGGATCATCCCGACCATAGGGATCCTGACATTCGCGTCCGCAGCGTTCGCCGCCCCTTCCGAAACTCCGCGATGTTCGTTTCCAAACACGATCGCGACCTTGCCGGTCAGGTCGATATCATACAACGACACGGATTGTTCGGTGAGATGGGTCGCGTAGATCTTGAACCCCTCCTTCCGGAGCGTCGAGTAGCACTCGTCGACAGCCTGGAACTTCCTTCGTTCAACCCATTTCCCTGCGCTCGCAGAACTCTTCTTCCCTATCCGTGGGAACTGCTCGGTGGTGTAGAGGAGTTGCACCTGCAGGACGCCGGCAGCGTCGCTCGAACGGAGCATGGCGCTCACGTTGTGCGGGTCGTGGATGTTCTCCATCACGACCGTCAGATCCGGCTGCCGCTGGCGAAGGACTTGCGTCAGTTTTGCCACCCGGCGTTCACTTCTCATGGTCGGTCCCGGCAAGTTTGATCATGAGTGGACGCAGTTGCAGAAGGAGCACCGCGGCAACCACGGCAAGACCGCCGAAGGCCTGCACGCCTGAGAGCGATTCTCCGAGGACGATATACGCAACGAGGATAGCGACGACAGGCTCCATGGTGCTCGCGATACCGACCGAGGTCGCATCCAGGAGGCTCAGACTCTTCATAAACAGGGCATGGGGAATAAGGATGGAGATAACGGCAAAGAGCCAGAAAATTCCCCAGTCCTCCGCCGTATAACCCTTCGCCGCAATGGCCCAGGGGGGATTGACCACCAGCCAGAAGAGCATGGAAAATCCGAACGCATACACCAGCATCGTCCAGACCGGATACTTTCTGAGTACCCGTTTCGAAAACAGCAGCATAAAGGCAAAGGAAAGTGCCGACACCGGACCGGCGACCAACCCCCAACCGCTTAATTGAATTTCAGTTCCCGTCCCTCCGCTTACCGCAAAATAGCACCCCCCCAGGGCAAGAAGCAACGAGACCAGTTTGAGTCCGTTCAACTCCTCCTCCCTGCTGATAAACACTGCGTAGAGCATGACCATCACGGGGGCGGTGTACTGCACCAGGATCGCCGTCGCCACGGTTGTGAGTTGCACGGTGAAGTAGTAGGAGAAGTTCGTCACGGCAATGCCGAAAACACCGACCAGGGCGAATTGGTACAGATCGGCAAGCGCAATCCGGAAGACCGATCGGTCTTTGAATGCAAAATAGGCCGCAAGAAGAACAAAGGAGAGGGAGGTCCGGGTCTGGGTGATGATCAGCGTGTCGAATTTCGTGGTGAAGAGGTATTTCGCAAGCGAGGCCGAGCCTCCCCAGAACAGAACGGCGATGAAGAGAAAAAGATACCCGCGCGAGGAGGGGCTCTGTGTCGAGGCCATTCTAATTCTTCGACCTGTCCCCCTCGTCGGCCAGATCACGGTAGAACCTGCTCTGTTCTTCGTCGCCGAGGAGATGGTGGAGGTGGGAAAGCCTCAACAGGAGCGCTTTCCTGTTGCCGACATGGTTGAGTCCGTTCTTGAGAAACTCGATCAGCACATCAGCGGGAGGAATATTGAGGTCGGGATCGTAGCAATCGCACGCATCCAGATACGGGTCGGGCTCTTCCGGCTTCACGTCCGCCGCCTTGCGATAATATTTGATGGCAAGCTCGAAGTTGTCGTACGAGGAGTGTGTCACTTCAAAAACGCTTGCCAGCCACATAAAGACGTCGTAGGCGATGGGGGGAAATTCCTTCGCGAGTTTCTCCCCGAAAAGGCAGAGCTCGTCCGGACCCAGTGAGTGGTTCCAAAACAATAAACGGTACAGCTCGACATCCTGAATGCGTTGCTCAAGGGCATCTTCGAACGCGTCGAAGATTTCGTTGAAATCAGATGATTGAGTGAACCGTGTGCGAATTTCTTCTACGCTGAACCGTGGCATGCGGAACATCCCAAGGGGGCCATGGGAAAGCAGAGTGAATGTGCTGCAAAGTAGCAAAAGGGGGGTAGAAAAACAAGGAAGCGGATGAGAGG
>JBBEBV010000233.1:0-22260 GCA_040882165.1 Bacteroidota bacterium | reverse complement strand
GGAACCAGAAATCGAGAGGCCACCCCGATTCCGTGCCGAATCCCGCCTCAAGAAATTCGTACGTTCGCCCGATATCCTGCGCGCCGTCCGCCTCCTCCAGATCGACCCCGCGACGGTTCGGGTCCGCATTGACCGTGTTGTCGATGAGCCCGCGCTGAATGACCCCCTCATCGATGTGCCAGATGAGCAATCCGCCCCCCCGGAAGACTTCCGAAGTATCGGGATACCCGGGCAGGGCCCAGTCAAAATCCTCCACATCGACCACCGATCCCGAAATGGCGCGCACATCGTCGAACTGGAATCCGGTCGTATCACTCCCGAAATGCCGCGTGACGTTGACGTTCCCCTCCCGGATCGTCAATCGTTGTCCGTTCTGGTGCGGATCGCGGATCCTGTTCTCGACGAGGAAATATTCCCGTTCGTTCATGGGGATTTTATAAATGACGTCATCAACATCGGTCAATCCGACAGCAGGTAACATCATCTCGGTGGGACCAGAGTTGAGGGTGACCGGTGTAACCCAACCGAGATACACCTTCTCCCATGCGGAAGGTTCCGGCGGGAACAATCCGTTGTATGCCCCGATCGCTGCGCCGTCCATCAGTCCAAACCTCCCGATTGCGGACGCGCCGGTCTTCGTGTCGAATAAATCCGGCAGACCGAGGAACGTGCCAAACGAAGCGGCCAAAAGGCCGTTGAGTCCGAGCTGCAGCGTGTCGGTACGGCTCCCGGACCGGAACAAGCGCGTCTCCGTTTCCGGCAAGACGATGGTATTGGTGATCAGAAACGTGCCGTTACTGACGGCGATGCCGCCAAAGGATGGGTCGCCTGCGTAGTCGCGAAAGGTCTTCAGGTTGAAGGTGAGGGAATGGATATCGTTCGGCGTCGGGTCGAACCCGAGCAGGCTCACCAGGTCGATATCGCGGCCGACCCCGGCATGAAAAAGTATAAAAGCGTCGTAGCTCGAGAACGGGAAACCCGGATTGAGGGAATCGGCTTTGCGCCAGCTTTCCACAACCATATCGACGAGCCGTTTGTTATCGCTCCCATCCTTGGGAGGGGCGTACGCGGAGAGCTGTTTCGAAAGTGTGACCACACCGCCGAGCACCTCGCCGGCGACGTTCACCTTCCCGTTGGAAACTCTCCGGAAGTAGTTGGAAAGAAACTGAAGTTTCGAGCTGAAAAAGGCCGCATTCCGCGGTGGCGGGTCGATAAGGCGGGCATCGGTCTGGTGCAGTTCGAATTTCCCGTTGCCGGAGGTCAGCGTGTCGGTGTCCGGCTGAAAATCAACCATCAGCGCGAGGATGCGGATGGTGTCCGTGGTGTGCTGAAACCGTTCGGGGGTGGACGACGTTCGGGGGGGCCCATCAACGCGACGAAACAGTGGCGACCCGGCTCCGGGCCCGGTCCCACTTGACGATTGCGAGAGGAGGAGCGGGACAACACCGAGGATGGAAAGAAGGAAAACGTAAAAGGCACGACGGGATTTCATGAATCTCCTGTTTGCACACAACACTGCCTGGTTGAAGGGGTGGAAAGACGACCCACAGTCAGGGGTTGAAGAGGGCGCGGTGCCACTCCATCGCGCTTCCGCTTCCCCCTCTCCTTTTACCACCCTCCACCGGATCGCTTCGTATGGAATGACTCCTGGTTTCTTAAAGTGTTGCTAACAAGGAACTAGATGGACACGCCTCCCCAGGAGATTAAGAGGGTGAAACGGAGAGTTTCTCCAAGCGGATGTTGCTCTTCGAATGTGCTGATGTAGCTGAAGTCGAATCCATAAATATCGTACCGCACACCGGCGCCGAATGTGAGGAATTTTCTGTTGCCGAACTGTGGGTCTTCATAGAAATACCCCGCCCGTAGCGCAACCCACTTGGGGGAACCGTACCAGTATTCGAATCCCAGACCCGTGACAAATTCACGCAACTCCTGCTTCAGGGGTTTATCCGCCCATGCGGTGAAGATGGCTTTGTAGAAAGGTTCAGACGTTCCGTCTTCCTTCTTCGCAACGAGGAGCTTGCTTACATCGAGGATGGCGGTCAGGTTGTTGAAGTCGCTATCGAGAATCTTATAGGCAAATCCTAAACGGAAATTTGTCGGCAGCGGGTCTGCCTGCGCTTTATCGATATAGGTCAGGGCCGGGCCGATATTGGACAAGTTGAACCCGAGGCTGAATCGATTCCCTATGTCGAGGCCGGTGAACGGGATTTCCAGCGAGCGGGGCTTATAGAGCATACCGACATCGAAACTGAACCCCGAAGAAACGCCGCTCCCCTTTTCTTGCGCGGTTCCAAACGGAGCGAGCCGGCTGTGGATGAATCGCCCGTTCACTCCAATACCCAGGGCATCGGAGAGTTTCGTTGCGTACCCGGCCGTGACGGCAAACTCGTACCCTTTGAACGTCTCGATCACCGTCGGGTCGTTTTCCGTCCTGTTGAACTCTCCAAGGTTGAGATAGGTGATGCTCGCCGAAACCGTCCCGTCAAGCTCCGGCATGTCTTTGCGATAAACGAGATAATCGATAAAGAGGTCGGAAAGCCCAAAGGCCGGGAGCCAGTTAGCGTGTGAAATGCTCAATTCCGATCCTTGCTGAAACGCGAGACCGGCCGGATTCCAGAAGGACGCTGCGGCATCATCTGCCAGGGCCACCCCTGCCTCCCCCATGCCACTGGCGCGCGAGTTTGGCGCGATCAATAAAAACGGAACCGCCGAGGTTGCTACCTGCGCGGTTGCTATTTCGACTGAGCAAAAGGCCACCAGCAGCGCGAGACTACAAAGTTTCTTCTCCATACAATCGTCCTCCTGACAAACAAGATGTCCGGCATCTTCACACCGGCGTTTATAAAAATAGCGTATTTTGCAGTGATATACAATAATGACAACAAGTTGAATATCAATCGGTTATCGCAATACGGAAAGCCGTCCCAGGGCCTCGCTCGTGGAGCTGCCATCGAGGGACTTTGCGATGACCTTGTAGAAATAGACACCGTTTGCGATCTCATTCCCGTCACGGTCCCTGCCATCCCACGGAATCTGCACAAACCGGTCCACCACGGAGACTACTTCAAAGGATTGGATCACACGACCGGCGATCGTATAGATCTTGACCTCCACATCGACCGGGTCGGGGGATGAGCGTTGAAAGGTGAAGGTCGTTGTGCGATTGAATGGGTTCGGATAGTTGAACACGTTGTAAATCGAAAGGATCGATGACGTTCTTACCTCAAAAAAGGTCTCCCCCTGAGATGAATTATTATGGATATCCCAGGCTTTCACCGAAATCGTGTGGCGTCCCTCCGGAAGTTCGGCCAACTGGTGACGCACCTGTCCGCTCTGATACGTGTCGAGGTTCCCCCGATACGAATTCGTCAGGTCGTAGGTCTTGGAGGAACCGTTCAGTACCGCTTCCAGGCGATGGCCGATCCCCGCCGTCGACGTGTTGATGCCGCTTTCATCGGTGAGATCGACGATCAACAACGGGTTCGTTCCCACAACATCGCCCGGACGAAACGAGGGATCCTCGAACCGGATGCTTATCTCGGGACCGGCGGTATCGGAACCGGCGGGGGCCGTTCCTGAGATAAAGATATTATCGAAGTACCCACTCCCGTCCGTCGATCCGCTCCAGCTATACAATGCCATGCGCGCCCTGTTGCCGTCATACGAGACATCCTTGGGGATCGGGAACGCTGCCTGGTATCTCCCCTGGGTCACTGTCACTTCACCCCGATAGAGCAGGCTGCCGTTCACCTCAAACTGATAATTGCCCCACTCGGGAATAACCACAATTCTTTTCGAATCGAAAACCTCGAGAAGCGCCCTGCCGCTGAAATCTGAATAACGGCTGCTGTCAGCATTCCGGATGGTCCCATTCAATTTCACCGTCCCCAGGGTGGGGAGGAACACAGCACGGACCGCCGGCTCGTTATTGATGGTGTCGATGGAAACGGTGGAGCGGGGAGCGGCGAGACGGAGTGTCGGATCCCCCAACAGATGGTGTTTCAAGTCGTTCAGGCTGTTGTGTGTCTGCTTGGTTGCCCACATCGCATCCCCCAAACGGGGGTAGGAACCCTGGGAATCCCGTTGGAAGAGAAAACTGAAGAAGGTCTTGTTCAGTTCAAAGTTATCACCGGAATAGACGACGCGCGCGGCGGTCACCGTGCCGATGGCGCCGGAGTTCTGCATCAGCAGGAGGAGTTCACCGGCGCTTTCCGATTTGGGGTCGTCGAACCGGGCGTAATCACACGTGGCCGCCACGACGAGAAACGGGCGCCCTTCGTTTTTGATCCGCGGGAAATCTTCTCCTTTGGAGAAAACATTCTCGTGCGCCCATTGAGAGGGATTCCCATGGCCGGTGTAGTTCAGGACGAGGGTCCCGCGATTGATGGCATCAATGATGGCTTGATTCACAGCCGGCTTCCTTCGCCCGGTCGACGTATTGATCGTGGGGTACTCGATCAGGTAGATTTTTTCCCGTTGGAAGTTCGCCGGAGTGTAGGACTGGGCAACCACATCCGCCTGCCCGGTGTGAATGCTTCCTTCATCAACCGTTGAAGTAAGTCCGTCGTCTCCCACAAAGGTTACCCGGTTGCGCCATGGTTCAAACAGGGTGTTCGTTTCATAGGCAATAATCTTGTCGACGACATCCCTGGCATGTTGCTCCGACCGTACCGGAAGCCGTCCGATCGCAAACGAAATCCGCTGGGAGTTCGGGTCGAGGAACACGAAGTAATCGTCGGTGGTGTAGGTGGCGATCTCATGGATGGATTCGAGTGATTCGTACGGGGGAATCCAGTTCCTCTCATCGCCCCGGATATTCTTGTAATCGAAATTCGCGCCGCCGAAGAGGAGAACATAACGGGGCCTGGTCGTCCATGAGGAGTACGCGTGCCTGAGGAAATCTCTGATTGCTGTCGGGTCGACGAGCCCCGTCGAAAATTCATTGAAAACATGTTCCGCATCGATCACAATGGTCGAAAGCTGGTCACGCGATTCACGGTGGAGTTTCAGGCGGTTCGCTTCCGCCAGAAATTCCTGGGGCGCGATGATAATAAACTCCGACCCGTTCGTCAACCCCGTCAGGTTCGAGTTCGGCAGCTTCCTCGCCCCCCGGGGATTTTTGAAACCGTTCCGACCGACCGCGGCAAACTCACGCACCGAGCCTTGAGTCTGCGATACCTGGAACCGGAAGAACGAGGCATCCGCAGGGTCGAAAGAGAGATTTGTCACGACCTTGACGTTCTTATGGCTCGTCACATCGAAGGCAAACACATCCCGGGATGACATGCTGGTGATGGTGTACTCCACCACCGCCGTCGTATCCTGCGATGTAAAAAGAAGAAGATCGTTCTGCGCCTCAAATCGTTGCCGGTAGAAAATTTCAAACCAGTCCAGCCATCCCTTCGCCGCCGAATTCACCGTTCCAAAGACAAAACGAAGAGCGCTTCGATCGTTCGGCAAGGCTCCGGTTCTGGTGAACGATGTTACCGGGGAACGGTAGAAGTACTCGGCAAATGCCAGGCCGGAAAGATTAATCGGGAAGGTCAGCACACTCCCAAGATTCTGGTTATTCTCCTGGATCCGGAATGTGTCGACCGTGGCGGAGCGACTCAGGACCACGGCGCTATAGCGAACAGGTTTGGATGCATCGACGCCGGGCAACGGTGTCGTGTACACCGCCGAGCTATTGAAATTGTCAAATAACTGCCCCCACCACTGGCGACCCGATGTGAGTTGATCCTTGTTCAATTCCTGTTCGATGAAAACCTTGCCCTGAAAATCGGCGGGTTTGTGCGCTCCGGCGAGAGAAGTCGATGCAAGAGCCTCCATATCCCGTCCGCGGCCGCTGCCACCGAACGTGAGGAAGTACTTGTTGGTTTCCGTGTAGTGGTTGATGGTATGGGAAAAGGTCCGCTGGGCGGCATTATATCTCCATCCCCGGGTCCCCCTGCCATAAAAGAGGACAAAATCATCTGCATCGAGAACGCCATTATTGTTCCGGTCGACGACCAGCCGCGCGATCTCCTCCATACCTTCGGGTCGTGGTCCCTGCAAACTCTCCGGCAATTCCTCTCCCCCCTGGCCGAATATCCTGATCGAGTTGATGTTCCCGACCGCCCCGCCCGTGATTCCTGCGCTGGTAAAAAAAGCCTGATCCAGTTTGTAGATTCCCGGCTCCTTGACCTCAACAGAAAACCACTCCCCCTGCGCCAGGGGAGAATCGGCTGCCGTTTTGGCCGGCGAGGATCGTATCGGCTGAGGCGCACTCTCCAGATAGTTCCCGGTGATGAGCGCGGAGGCCCGGTTGGGCATGGCGTGGGCGCTCCCGAATTCAATCCGTACAACTATCCGGCTGTAGAGACGAACCGCCCCACTCCCCCTCAAGGCGTGGACCGGATACAATTTGAGCGTGCCGATGATCATCCCTCGGGACTCCCCGATGTCCGTCAATTCTGCGACGGGAAGGGGTGCGTCTACCCTTGAGCGGACTTGCGTCGGGTCTCCAGTGTAGTAAGGAACGATACCAAACTCCTTATCCCGGCGAAGTTCCGGGTTCGGGAGTAGCAAAACTCCACGCTCTTCTCTATAATCGGCGGCGAGAACCTGCATGGTAAAAGCGCGCGAGGGGAGAACAACGGCCAAGGCCCGATATGAGATCATCGGGGACCCCGGCTCGCCGGGCAGATTTTGAGCCTCCGCGAAGAGAAATCGCACAAAAGCTTGCCCGCCGGTTCCTGGTATGACGTCGCGCCTCAAGGATGGCCGGAATTCGAGCACCAGCGCGCGCGCATCCTCGCTGACGATGCGAAAATCGTCCGTAGGCTGGCCGAGCGCCGTACCGCCGAGACATAATATGAAAAAGGTCAGAAGTCGATTCATAGAAAATAAAATAGCCGAACAGAAACTTCGACAAGCTTTCTCATTCGGCTATACTCTGGTTGCGCCGTACCGCATTTGAAAAAGGCTTGTCTCGTCCAACAACACGCCGAACAGTGATGCCAACCTGCCTGTCCAGCCTTCAACCTTTAACAAATAACGTTATACGGTGCTCCTTATGGTTAAATTTCGTAGGCAAAGGTACTCAACGGGGGGAACATTGTCAAGATGTTTCAGACGGGTTCCATCCCCGCGTGACGAATGTCTCACGATACGTTCTCTTCCGAACCGGTCGCGCAGATCAGGGGACACGCCTCACCTCCGCCATCACGACGACTGATGATCAACCCATATATTGCTTGTCGTGTGCATCAGTTTCGGGAGGTCTCAAATCGTGAACAATGCAGGGATTTTTTTTAATTGCTTATGACACAAAAAAAGGCTAATTTTGTGCGGTTTTTTATGAATTTCTGTCTGGAGATCAATGTCAAAACCGCTCAATATCCTCTTTATTTCAAGTGAAGTAGACCCGTTTGCAAAGACCGGCGGGCTTGCGGATGTCTCCAGCGCTCTTCCCCAGGCCATTAAAGAGCTGGGGCATGAAATCCGCATCATGATGCCCCGGTACCGGTTCATCAGTGAAAGGAAGTTCAAGCTCCATGACATTATTCGCCTCAAGGATATCCCGATCCCGGTCGGCAAGAAGACCGAAGTGGGAAACGTCAAATCTTCCTTCATCAGCAACCTGAAAGAAAAGGTACAGGTTTACTTCTTCGATAACGCGAACTACTTCGGCCGGGACGGGATCTATCAGAGTCCCGTCGGGAAAAAAGACTACAAAGACAACGATGAGCGGTATATCTTTTTCTGCCGGGGCGTGCTTGAAACACTGAAACGCCTGGGCTGGCAGCCGGACATCATCCATTGCAACGATTGGCAGACCGGGTTGGTCCCGGCGTATCTGAAATCGCTCTATGCCTCGGATCCTTTTTTTAAGAACACCAAGACGGTCTTCACGATCCACAACATGGCGTATCAGGGTGCGTTCCCGCCTGAATCTTTTGACCTCTCCGGACTCCCGAAGGAACTGTATCATCACGACGGTTGTGAGGCGTACGGAAAGTTCAATTTCCTGAAAAGCGCACTTGCGTACGCCGATGCGATCACGACGGTGAGCGAGCGGTATGCACAGGAGATTTGTTCGACCGACGAATTTGGTGCGGGATTGAACGGTTTCCTGGGCCAACGGAAGAAGGATCTCCGGGGGATCCTCAACGGCATCGACTACCAACTCTGGGATCCTGCCGCCGACGATTTTATTTACCGCATGTACGACACAAAATCCCTCGAGGCCAAAATCGACAACAAGAAGGCGCTGGCCAACAGGTTCAAGCTTCCCTTCAAGGACAACATTCCCATCCTCGGCGCCATCTCGCGGTTGGTCGACCAGAAAGGTTTCGACCTCGTGCTGGAGGTTCTCGACGACCTCCTGAAGCTGGATGTCCAGTTTATCCTCCTCGGTTCGGGGGAAAAGGCGGTAGAGAAGAAGTTCGAGGCGATGCAGAAGAAATATCCATCACATATGGGAGTCTTCTTCGGATTCGACAACGAGCTGGCCCACCTCATCGAGGCGGGTAGCGACATGTTTCTCATGCCCTCCAAGTACGAACCATGCGGATTAAACCAGATGTACAGCATGCGCTACGGAACGCCCCCGGTCGTCCGGGCAACGGGAGGATTGGATGATACCGTGGAGGATTACACCGGCGGAGGAAAAGGGACTGGATTCAAGTTCGAGGCGTACGATGCGAAAGAACTATTGAAGGCCGTGCAGAGGGCCCTTAAGGTGTACCAGCAACCGGAAGAGTGGAAGAAGCTCATGCGCAACGGCATGACGAAGGACTTCTCGTGGGAACATTCCGCGAAGAAATACGTGAACCTCTACAGGGACATTCTGAAACAGTGAGAGCGTGAAGTCGAGACCGATCCTCGACGACGCACGTCGTCGAACCGATGGAATTGAAAAGGTTGGAGTTTTTTTTGACCGTGATGGAACTCTGAACGCCGAAGTAGATTTCCTTTGCCACCCTGAGGAACTTCATCTGCTGCCTCATGCCGCCAGGGCGATTCGGGAGGCAAACGATTTCGGCGTGAAGGTCTTTGTCATCACCAACCAATCCGGTGTTGCCCGCGGCTTGTTGAGCGAGGAGACGTTGGCCGCCATCCATCACCGGTTGATCGACCTGCTGGAAAACCACGGCGCCCGCGTTGATGGGATCTATTACTGTCCGCATCATCCCGACTACGGCTCACCACCGTATAATATAGTATGCAACTGCCGTAAACCGAAGACAGGGATGCTTCTTCAGGCAGCCCATGAGCACACTGTCGATCTTCGAAATTCATTCGTAATCGGCGATCGGTGCATCGATATGCAGGCCGGAGCCTCGGCAGGATGTGGCACGGCGCTTGTCCTAACAGGATATGGAATGGTGGATCGCGATGAATGTCTGCAAAAGACGCGCGTGGATTTTGTGGCCGATGATGCTCTTGCGGCGTGGCAGCATGTGAAGAAAGAATTGACCAGGAAATTTTTGACCCATTGACCGGAAGCGGGGATTGTGTGAAACGAGCGTTTACCATATTCGGTTTAGCTGTCCTGATCCTCGCCCTGGGCGGGTGCATGGAAGAGCCGAACCCTGTCGGCGCGGGACTCCTTCCCGGGGACGATTTCCTGAAGATCGACTCCGTCAGTACGTTCGCAACAGCCAGCACGAGCATACGTTCCATTCCCCCCCATCTCGCCTCGGGGCGTTTACTCATTGGCAAATTCAACGACCTCGAAGCCTGGTCGGTCCTTCTGTTTTCAGGAATCCCGGATTCGCTGGAAGGCAAAACAATCACCGGAGTCAGCGTCCTGCTCCGTGCCCAATACCATTTCGGTGATTCCCTTGCCCCGTATTCGATGGCCGTACACCAGCTCCTCAAATCCTGGGAACCGGATTCATTGACCATCAATTCTCTTGGGGAGGCGGGATTCTACCAGGCGACTCCGATGGCATCTCCGGACTTCGGTTCCGTCCATGACACGGCATCGATCTCGATTCCGCTCGACACGGCTGTGGTTCGAAGTTGGATCCAAACGGTGGGAGACAGCATCACAACCAATTTCGGGATGCTCCTCCGTCCGACCAATTCAGGCGTTGTGAAGGGCTTTGGGTCGTTCACAGAATTGGAAGAGGCGCACAAGCCAACCCTCCAAATCCGGTTCACCCGGACGGGGTCCACCACGATCGATACTGTCAACATCTCCGCGGGCGTGTTTCGGTCGGTCGGAACGATGGCCGACAAGGGATGGAGCAATGACGGCGATCGTCTCCATGTGCAGAACGGTGTCTCGTACCGGGGCGTGGTGACCTTTGACGCGGTCAAACTTCTCCCGCCACACGCGGCGTTGCACCAGGCCATTCTCGAACTGACACTCGACGCCGAGGCTTCCCAGCGTAATAGTTACACGCGGGATTCCGTCTACGCATATTTTGTGGACAAAGAGGGAAAGACGACCGGCTCCCTCTTTGCGCTGAGCGATGTTGAGGACAGAAACGGTGTCCGCATCTACAAACTCCTGATTACGCGGTTCGTGGAGGAGTGGGTTCGGGGAGCATACCCGCAGACCGTTGTCATTGTCGGGGCGGAAGAGTCATACGCCTTTGATCACTTTGCTCTGCACGGCTCGGCCGCTCCTGCGGCGTTGAAGCCCATACTGAAAATTTCCTATTCGCCGGTGCAATGACATGAAACTCAACCGTGCTTTGAACATGGGGTTGGCGGGACTGTTCATCCTGTTGACATGCGGTGCCGGTCACGTTGCGGTTGCCGGCGGCTCGGTCTACTCCCGTTTCGGCGTCGGGGACCTTTTGTACTATGGAAGCGGACGTTCGGCCGCCATGGGAGGGACCGGTATTGCACTTCTTGGTGACGGCTTCATCAACCGCCTCAACCCGGCCGGCCTCGCCCGCATCTCCCGTACGCGCATCTCGACAGGGTTTGAATATGCCAATTTTTCTTCCAGCGATAACGTCTCTTCCGGAAACTACCGGCGGGGAACATTCAACGGCGTAGCGTTCGGCATCCCGATCGACCAGGAGCGCGGGATCGGAATGATTCTCGAGTCGACCCCTTTCAGCACCGTCCACTATGCTGTGGAGACCAAGGACGAGAAATTCAAACAGACGTTTTACGGCACAGGTGGACTTTCTCTTCTTGGAGTGGGGGCCTCCTATAACCCCTTTTCCCCTCTTACCATTGGCGCAAAGTTTAACTATCTCTATGGCCGGATTCGCCAAACCGATAAATTTGATTTCTTCGACCCGGGGTTCTCGGATGGAGAAATCGATCGCTCTGATTTCTACTCCGGCTTCAATGCCACATTCGGGGCTATCTACCATGGTTTTGGCGAAACCCCGCTCACGCTTGGCCTGGTTCTCTCCACGCCAACCACCTTTTCGGTGGAGAGGGAACGCCTCCGCTCGTCCAATCAGATTCAGGACACAACTTCCACTGGCACAGGGTCGGTCGACCTTCCGCTCGCGGTGGGAGTAGGGTTCTCGTATTTGTTCTCGAACCGCTATCATCTTACCGCAGACCTCTATCACCAGTCCTGGGAAGGGGCAAACTTTTTTGGGACATCCCCTCTTGAATTGAGAAATGCGACGCGCGTGGGAATAGGGTTTGAGAGCCTGCCAGAACGGGAAATAGAGGCCTATTTCAAAAGGGTTGCGTATCGGGCCGGAATCTATTATAATTCCACTTATTACAGAATCAACGGCACCCCCATCAACGAATATTTTATCACGGTCGGGATGGGCCTTCCCATCGGACCGGACGCGCGGATCAACGTGGGGCTGCACGCCGGTATCCGCGGGGCAACGACGGGCAACTTGCAGCGTGACACCATTCTCCGCCTGACCCTCTCTCTGAGCGCGAGCGAAGCATGGTTTCTTACATTCGAAGAAGAGTGACCATCAACACGGAGGCAGCTCAACCATGAAAAGCGCGAAACGATGGATTGTTCTCTCCGGCATTGTACTGCTTGCAATACCAGGTTTCGGACAAGACAAAGAATTTGAATTTCGAAAAAACGCAAGCCTTTTTACGGAATACCACAAGAACGGAGATTTCCGCTCGGCGGTCCCCTATGGCTGGAAGGTGATCGAGCTCGATCCTGCGCGGAATAAGACGATCTACCACCGCATGGCTGAATGTTATTTCAGCTTCTACGAGAAGGAAACCGACACCACCCTCAAGTCGGCGAACGCCGACACGATGCTCCACTTGTATGATCTCGGCATCCAGCACGCCCCCGACAGGGCGGGAAGCCTCTGGCTGCAAAAAGCCTACGTGTTGGAGAATTATTTCCCCGACAAGGAAGGCGATGCGATCGCCGCGTACGAGAAGTCTCTGGAGATCGACTTCGATGGAACCGATTTTGCGTATGTCGACCGGTTGGGAGCCCTTTATATCAGGAACATCCCGAACGATGTCTCCTTCAAAATGAAAGCGATTGAACTCTATCGACGCGTTGCCGAGAAGGACCCTGCCAACCAGACGGTCGTCGACCGACTGCGACGATTGATCACCGACCCCCGGGAATTGATTGAACTCGCAGAGAAGAAGCTGGCAGCCGACCCGGAGAACCTGGAATACCTCTGGTCGACGGCGCAAGCCTATATCCAAGCCGAGCAATTTGAGGGAGCAGAGCGTCATCTCAACAAGCTCGTCAAGAAAGCCCCGACCACCGTAAACTACTGGAACGAGCTTGGCAAGGTTTTTTTCCGCCAGCGAAAGTTCCGGCAGTCCATCGATGCCTACGAGTCGGCGTTGAAACTGAATCCGGCCGGCAAGGAGAACTATTTGAACATTGCCTGGGGCCATCGGGAGTTGAAGAACTTTGAATCCGCGCGCACATACGCTCAACGGGCAGCTCAACGGGAACGCGGCTGGGGGCGTCCGTACATGGAGATCGCGGAAATCTATAAGGCCTCCGTCGAAGACTGCATCATGAACTCCAAGGGAGGCGACTGGGCCAAGATGGATCTGAACGACAAGCTTGTGTATAAGCTCGCCCTTGAGTCGTACCAGCGCGCAAAATCGGTAGAGTCGGAAATCGCGAGCGAAGCAGATCAGCGGGCCCGGGAACTGAGTACGCTTGTCCCAAGCCGGGAGGATTATTTCTTCAACCGCGACAAGATCAAGGACGGCAAACTGGACATCCAGGGCACCTGTTATCCATGGATCAAGGAAACAGCAACCGTTCCACGGTAACCTCATGATAGCATTAGCGAGCGACCACGCAGGGTTCGAATACAAAGAACGCATCAAGTCCTTGCTGAATGGACTGAACCTGCCGTATCAGGATTTCGGAACGGGCTCGAAAGATTCCACCGATTACGCTGATTGGGGTCATCGGGCCTCCGAGGCGGTTTCCTCCGGACGGTGCGATCGGGCCATCCTGGTATGCGGAACCGGTATCGGAATGTCCATCGTGGCAAACAAGCACCGGGGTATCCGCGCGGCTGTCTGTGAATCGGTCACTGCCGCCCGTCTTTCACGCCAGCATAATAATGCCAACGTCCTTGCAATCGGCGAACGCATCACGGGCTGGGAGTCGGTCGTCGATATCGTCGGAACGTTCCTCTCAACTGCGTTCGAGGGGGGACGTCACGAGAAGAGGATCGAGAAGATTCACTCCCTGACAAATCTTTGAGACACGGTCGGACATCCATCCTTGGGTAACACGGCAGGCATGGTTGTTCGAGCCCCCCTTCAGGATCAAGACCCATCAGGTACAGACGTATCGCTCTCATGAAACCCGATCACACCGTAACGCATTGCCATCACGTATGAACAACCTGCAATCCAGCGATCCCCAACTCTCCGCCATTCTGACCCGCGAACTCGATCGTCAGAAAACGACCCTTGAGCTCATAGCGTCTGAAAATTTCGTGAGCCCGGCCGTGCTCGAAGCCGTTGGAACCGTCCTGACCAATAAGTACGCCGAAGGGTATCCCGGAAAACGATACTACGGGGGATGCGAGTTTGTCGATGAAGCGGAGAATCTGGCGCGCGATCGGGCTAAACAGTTATTCGGGGCGGAGTATGCCAACGTGCAGCCCCACTCGGGCTCGCAGGCCAACATGGCCGTCTACTTCAGCTTTCTTCGGCCCGGGGACAAAGTCCTTGGAATGGACCTTTCTCATGGCGGGCACCTGACGCATGGGTCGCCGGTGAACTTCTCGGGCCAGCTGTACAATTTTGTCGCGTACGGCGTTTCGAGAGAAACAGGATTTATCGACTACAACGCCGTTGCGGAAATCGCCAGGCGCGAGAAGCCGAAAATGATCACGGTCGGCGCCAGTGCCTATTCCCGCAATATCGACTTTAAGACATTCCGGGAAATCGCCGATCAGGTCGGGGCATTCCTCTTTGCGGACATTGCACACCCCGCGGGCCTCATTGCAAGCAAGCTGCTGCATGACCCGTTGCCGCATTGCCACGTTGTTACCTCAACGACGCACAAGACGCTACGGGGCCCCAGGGGGGGACTGATCCTCCTGGGAAAAGACTACGAAAATCCCTTCGGCATCGTCGCGCCGAAATCGGGAAGAAAGAAAATGATGTCGGAACTCCTGGACTCGATGGTGATTCCCGGGATTCAGGGCGGACCGCTGATGCATGTGATCGCCGGCAAAGCAGTCGCGTTCCATGAAAATCTTCAGCCTGAATTCGTCGTTTATTCCCGCCAAGTTATCAGCAACGCAAAAGCACTTGCGGAAGCGATGAAGAACCGGGGATTTGGGATTATCTCCGGCGGGACTGATAATCACCTGATGCTGATCGACCTCAGGAACAAGAATGTGACGGGGAAGGATGCGCAGGAAGCACTCGACCATGCAGGCATCACGGTCAATAAGAACGCCGTCCCCTTTGACGACAAGTCCCCCTTTATTACCAGCGGCATCCGGATAGGAACGGCCGCGGTCACGACCCGGGGAATGAAGGAAGGCGAGATGGAGACCATTGCATCCCTGATCGACCGGATCATCAAGAACATTTCCAGCGAATCGGAGCGAGTCGGCGTGCGCGCCGATGTGCGCGCTCTCTGCGGCGCCTTTCCATTGTACCCCGGCATTCCTGTGACAGGACACTGATGCTGCCCCCGTTGAAGACAGATACCCTTTGCCCTTCCAGACCATCGGAATGGGTCCCGTGAAAAACGCCCAACAAGAAATGTCCTTCCTGGAACACCTGGAGGAGCTCCGATGGCACATCATGAAGATCGTGCTCGGCCTCATCCTTGCCGCTGCCGCGTGTGGCATCTTCGCGAAGGTCATCGTGGAAGGAATTCTGCTTGCCCCCCTCCTGAAGGTTGGATTGAAGCCGCAGGTGTTGGCACCGTACGGAATTGTCCTCCTCTATATGCAGGCCATGCTCATCGGCGGATTGATCCTCAGCATGCCAAACACGCTGTACTGGCTCTGGAAGTTCGTCGCACCGGGGCTCCTGCCGAAAGAGCGCCGGTACATCTCAGCCATCGTGGCATTCACGTCCCTCTGTTTCTTTTCAGGAGTGGCATTCGGCTATTTTATCCTGGTGCCGACCGCCCTTGATTTCTTTGCGGGCTTTGGGACAGACTCGATTGACCTCAACGTCTCGACCGATCGGTATGTGAGCTTCTTTCTCGCACTGATCTTCGGCTCAGGCCTGGTGTTCGAGCTTCCGATGGTAACCTATTTCCTGTCGAAAATGGGGATCCTGACTCCGGCATTTATGCGGCATTACCGAAGACACTCCTATGTGGGAATTCTGATCATCTCCGCCGTGATCACCCCCTCCCCCGATGCCTTGACCCAGCTTCTCCTGGCCGGACCGATGGTTCTGCTTTACGAAGTCAGCATTTTCATCTCCAAGTTTGTGAACAACAGGCGGGAGCGGGCGGCAGCGAACGACGAAAACACCGGCCATGACAAGGACGACCGGTCATGAGCGAGATCCGTCGACCTATCGTCCCTTCGATCGATTCCATCAAAACGCCGGTCGAGGCCGAGCTCAGACAGTTCAACGGATTCTTCCGCGAAGCGATGCGCTCAAAGGTTGGATTGGTCGACCTGGTCGCCCGGTATCTCGTCCGGCAAAAAGGAAAGCGGGTCCGCCCCATTCTCGTGTTCCTCAGTGCCAAGACCTGTGGTCACGTGAACCAGAGCACCTTCAGAGCCGCGACCCTTGTGGAGATTCTCCATACGGCAACACTCATCCATGACGATGTGGTCGATGATGCCGACACGCGGCGGGGACTCGCTTCGATTAATGCGGTCTGGAAGAACAAGGTGGCGGTCCTGATGGGAGACTACCTGCTCTCCAGGGGGCTGCTCCTCTCGCTCGAGCACAATGATTATTATTTCCTGCACTGCACTTCGCGGGCGGTGAAGCGGATGAGCGAGGGGGAACTCCTGCAGATCCAGAAATCCAGGCAATTGAACATGGACGAGGCGACGTACCTGGACATTATCAGCGACAAAACCGCTTCGCTCCTTGCCACATGCACGGAGATCGGGGCGGCCAGCGCAACGGACGACCCGGAGCAGCGGAGACTCATGAAGGATTTTGGAGAGAACGTCGGGATGGCTTTCCAGATCCGGGACGACCTTCTCGATTACCAGGGACGGAAGAGTATCATCGGCAAACCGACCGGCATCGATATGAAGGAAAAGAAACTGACCCTGCCGCTGATTTACTCCCTCCATCAGGGCAACCGCAAGGATGCCAAACATGCACTCAAACTGATAAAGAACGGGGCGCGTCAGAAGGACATCGAGTGGGTGGTGGAATTCGTCGAAAAGACCGGCGGGATCGAGTATGCCAGGTCCAAGGCGGAGGAATATTCCGAACGCGCCAGAACCGCTCTTGCGCCGTTCCCGGATTCGGAGGCAAAAGAGGCGCTTCTGGAATTCATCGAGTTCGTGATGGAGAGAACCAGTTAGGGAAAGATTCAGAACACAGCGAGCCGTTGTCCATCAGCCCATCTTCCGGTGGGCTTTTTCGTTTGTCGCGAACTCACGAACGAACGATTTCGCGCCCTCCCGGCCGCACCACAAGGACCGGGCATGGGGCATGACGCACAACCTTCTCGGCAGTGCTGCCAAACAGGATATGGTCGACACCGGTATGACCATGCGTCGAGATGATGATCAGGTCGATACCCGTCTCTTTCGCGTATTGGTCGATCTCGTAAAACGGTTTGCCCGTGCGGATGACCTTCCTGGCGGGAATACGGCCGGCGATCTCTTTCCCGATCAGCTCATCCAACTCGTCCGCTCCCCGCTTTCGCAATTCATCTTCGACATTAGGAAAGCCCACCTGACCGAAGCTGAAATCGGCGGGGTACATCGTCGGTTCGACAATATAAATCAGGTCGATGGAAGCGACGAACTGCTCCGCGAACGGGATCGCATACTTGAGGGCGCGTTTCGAATTGTCCGAAAAATCGATGGGAACAAGGATGCGATTGATGTTGATCGCCGATCGCTTGGACCGCCCGGCCCGTTTGGTGGCGGCCTTCGCAGGGCGACGGGAAGCATGACGCGAACGGGATGAGGTTGTACGTGCGGTTTTCTTTGCCATCGCGCTCCTCCTGAAACGAAAGCCCTCAGGGTCTGATGGCCCTGAGGGCTTGATCGTATCTTAGTCGTAGACGAAGTTCAGCCAGTTGTACTTATCGTTGCCGTTCTGCACCACATCAAAGAAGAATTTCTGGAGATTGCGCGTCACGGGTCCGGGCTTGCCCTCTCCAACGATGTTCTTGTCGACGGAACGGATCGGGGTGATCTCCGCGGCGGTCCCGGTGAAGAAGACTTCATCGGCGGTAAAGAGCATTTCACGCGGGATGTTCGCTTCGACGACGGTATAGCCGGCGTCACGTGCAAGCGTCATGACCGACGCGCGGGTAATCCCGGGAAGCAGCGCTGCAACCACCGGGGGGGTATACACGGTCTCGTCCTTCACTAAAAAGATATTCTCGCCGCTTCCTTCGCTGATATTGCCGGAGGTGTCAAGAGCGATCCCTTCTGAAAAACCGTTGACGATGGCGTCCATTTTAATGAGCTGGGACCCAAGATAATTCCCACCCGCTTTCGCCATTGAGGGGATCGTATTCGGCGCGGGGCGCTGCCAGGAGGCGACGGTGACTTCGATGCCGCTCTCCAGCGCGGCGGCCCCCAGATACGCCCCCCACTCCCACACAGCGATCGTCACGTCAACAGGGCATCCCAGCGGGTTCACCCCCACGTCTCCATAACCCCGATAGACAATCGGCCGTATGTAGCATGCCTCCATCTTGTTTGCGCGGATCGTTTCCTTGATCGCTTCCTCGAACTGGGCAATCGTATACGGAATCGGTGTGCGGTAAATTTTCGTCGAATCGTACAGTCGCTTTAAGTGGGCATCCAGGCGAAATATCGCAGGCCCGCGTTTGGTCTTGTAACAACGGATCCCTTCAAACCAACTCGACCCGTAATGGATCACGTGGGAAAGGACATGAATTTTTGCCTCATCCCACTTCACAAGCTTCCCATTCATCCAGATCGTATCGACTTTTTTGATCGCCATAGAACGTCCCTTTTCCGTTTAGAGTGAACCGACCGGTGAGAGCATCAGACCGGCATTTCGAAAACGCGGTACCGCTTGTTGATGGTCCCTTTCATCATCTCCGCGGATTTCACCATCCGCGTATTATCCTCAAGGATCCACCCTGCCTCACCGTAACCATAACCGAGCCGTTTCGCGCGGACCGCGGTCTCGTAAAACAAAACTCCGCCCGCACCCGTGTTAAGATATTCCGGTAATACCCCCAGCACAATAATCCGGACTAAATTAATTTCTTTCTTGCGAAAAAACAATTGAAATAGGCCGGGCAGCAGGCGTCCCTTTTTGTTATACTTGAGAGGAACGTTAATATCGGGAAGCGAGAGCGCAAAACCAATCGTCTTGCCCTTCGACTCGGCAAAAATTACCAGATCTGGCACGAGAACCTGTTTCAGGTCTGCCGCCAGTGCATCGATCTCCTCCATCGTCATCGGCACAGCCCCCCAGTTCTTCGCCCAGGCGGCGTTATAGACCTCCTTGAGCAGCTCGATATCCCGCTGGAAGTTTTTCATATCCAGCGACCGAAGGGTGAGGTGGTTTCGCTCCTTTACCATCAAATTGACCCGCTGAAACTTCTCCGAGTATACCATCTCCTGGCTCAGATGGTAGGAGTAGAGATCCTTTGCCTTCGCGAACCCGTACCCTTCGATCAACCGGGCATAATAAGGGGGATTGTACGGCATCAAGACGGTCGGACTGAGATCGAAGCCTTCGACGAGGAGGCCGAACTCATCGTTCACGGAGGGACTCACCGGGCCGCGCAAAGCCGTCATGCCGTGCCGGCGAACAAACTCCTGCGCTTCGGCAAACAGCACGTTGGCGACTTCCTGATCGTCCACGCATTCGAAAAAGCCAAAGAACCCTACACGATCGTTATGCTCCTTGTTGTGGTTATGGTTGACAATGGCCGCGATCCTTCCGACCATCTCCCCACCCCGCTCTGCGATATAGAATTCCGCCTCCGCATGCCGATAAAAAGGATTCTTCTGCTTATCCATGAGCTTCCGCCGATCCATGAGCAGCGGCGGGACCCACGCGGAATTTCCCTCATAGATTTTCCACAGGAACTTAATGAACTGATCGTGATCGTTTTTCGTCCGGACCGGCCGGATGGTTATGGGGGTCATGATGTCGCTCGTACCAAAAATCGATGGAAATGAAAAAGCCGCCAGGCCTCTCGCTCAGCGGCTTTTGTCCTGGTCGTGGGGAACAAGAAGAGGGCCTTAGTGAATAACGTTTAGTTTCTTTCCGACCTGTTCGAAAATGCTGAGAATCATGTCCAAATGCTTATCTTCGTGCGTCGCCATGAAGCTGGTCCGGAGCATCTCCATTCCCGGTGGAACGCCCGGCCTGATAAAGGCATTGACAAACACTCCCGCCTCAAACAAGTGTCTCCACATCACCAGCACTTTTTCCGTATCACCGATAATGACGGGAACAATAGCGGAGTCGTGCTCGCCGACATGGAAGCCCATCTTCCCCAACCCTATGCGCATCTTGCGGGCATTTTTCATCAGCTTGTCGATCCGCCACGGCTCTTCCTCCAGGACACCCAACGCGGCGAGAGCGGAAGCGACGGAAGACGGGGTGGGACTTGCACTAAAGATCAGTGCCGGGGCAAAATGCTTCAGGTAATTGATAACGGATCGATCTCCGACAACGAACCCTCCCAGGGAGGCGAATGTTTTGCTGAATGTCCCCATCGTCATATCGACTTCCCGGTCAAGACCAAAGTGACTCGCCGTCCCTCTTCCCCCTTTCCCGATCACGCCGACAGCATGAGCATCGTCGATAAGAATGCGGCCGTTGTACTTCTTGGCAACCTTGACCATGTTTGGCAGGTCGACAATCTCGCCTGAAGTGCTGAACACACCGTCCGAGACAATGAGCTTTGGAGCATCAGCGGGGAGCTTGGAGATGACCGCTTCCAAGTGCTTCATGTCATTATGTTTATAGCGAATGATCGTCTGGGCATCGCTATCCATCAGGGCGTTGGCGCCATTGGCCATCAAATTGCCGGCGACGATGCACGCGTGATTATCCTTGTCGGAAACAACATATTCGCCGCGTTGAACAAGCGTGGGGATGATGCCCTGCGCCGTCTGGTAGCCGGTGCTGTACAACAGGCAATCTTCTTTTCCGAAAAATTTTGCCAGCCGGGACTCCAACTCCACGTGGAGATCGAGCGTGCCGGTCAGGTACCGTGAACCGGAGCATCCGGTGCCATAGCGTTCGACCGCCTTGATGGCAGCCTCCTTGACTTTCGGATGGGTTGTCAGGCCAAGATAGTTGTTGGACCCCGCCATGATGATCTTTCTCCCCTCGATCATGACAACGGGACCTTCACTCTCTTCAATGGCATGGAAATAAGGATAGAATCCACTCGCTTTCGTCTCATCGGCGCGGGTAAAGCTTCGACACTTTTCAAAGAGATCCAAGAGCACTCCCTCGATAGAACAGCCAAAAAATGAAGATGGGGATACAACGCTCCCCATTTTGCTTGTCTAAACTTTTTTGAATATACTTCAATTAGCATACAAAGTCAATGAACCGTTTCAACAGCCAACGCAGGAGGTCAGCATACCGAGCGCATTAGTTACCGGAGGAACCGGGTTCATCGGAAGTCATACCGTCGAGCTGTTGTTGGAGCGGGGCTTTGCCGTGCGTTGCCTTGTCCGACCAACGCGCACGACTCCAGGATGGCTGGAGGGCCTTCCCGTTGAGATTGTCAAAAGTGATTTATCGGATCACGCCTCACTCGTGAGGGCCGTTGACAACATCGACTACATCTTTCATGTCGCCGGGGTGACCAAGGCAAAGAACCCCAACGAGTATATCCGCGGAAATGTTCAAACAACGGAGGCCTTGCTGAAGGCCGCCTGCACAAACGGATCTCTCAGGAAATTTTGCCTCGTGGGAAGCCTCGCGGGCGTGGGCCCCAGCCAGGATGGAACCCCGCTCACCGAAGAGTCCCCTTGCCTTCCCATCACCGCATACGGCCGTTCCAAGTTGCAGGCCGAGCAGCTCTGCCTTTCCTATCGCGACAAGATCCCCCTCGTCGTGCTGCGCCCCCCGGCCGTCTATGGACCACGCGACCGCGATATCTTTGAGATCTTTCGGAGTGTGTACATGAGACTCAACCCGATCTTCGGCAAAGAGGAGAAGACGTTGAGCCTTATTCATGGTGTGGATCTGGCACGGGCATTGGTCGATGCCACTTTGGCCGAGAGAACCACCGGACAGGTCTATTTTGCCACCGACCCTGTGATCTATCGTCTTACAGACCTTGTTCGACAACTGGCAGCATTGATGAAAAAGCGGACATTCACCGTCAGAATTTCACCCCTACTTCTGCGTGGACTTGCATCGATCGTCGAGGGGGTCTCGTACTTTCTCCCTTCCCCGGCCATCCTGAGCACGGACAAAGCGCGTGATCTCCTGCAACCCCATTGGGTTTGCAGCGGTAAGAAACTTCAGGACCACATCGGGTTCACCGTTTCCGTTCCCATCGAAGAAAGGCTGAGAACGACGTACGCCTGGTACCGGCAACACGGGTGGCTGTGATTGAATGGATGTGTAGAAGCTTAATAGAAATGTCAGGATAGAACGCCCAAGTGAAGCCTTTCCTTCGTGGCGCCTTCGATAGGATGTTGTTATACTCGTACAGAACGATCTTGTGAC
>JBBEBV010000232.1:0-3449 GCA_040882165.1 Bacteroidota bacterium | reverse complement strand
GGTGGGCTGATCCAATTTCCGACCCCTCTTCCCGATTCCGACAATCGCCACATCGTCGCCGAAGATTCATCACATTCCTGTGGGTACTGGTGCCGGTTTTCCATACTTTATGGCTGATCAACCATCAGTCGTCCATCTCTCTCTCGCATCGCACAAAGGAAGAACAATGAAACGATCCATAATACTTCTGATACTCTTCACGACAACCACGCTCCTGCTCGTTGCACAGGAGGAGGCAAGGCTCATGCGGTTCCCCGCAATCCACAACGACCAGATTGTTTTCACCTCTGCGGGGGATCTCTACACGGTGCCGGCAACGGGTGGGGTGGCGCGAAAGCTCACCAATGATCCGGGATTTGAGATGTTTGCGCGATTTTCCCCTGACGGAAAATGGATCGCCTTCACGGGGCAATATGATGGGAACACGGAAGTCTACGTGATCCCCGCCGCAGGCGGTGTTCCGCGTCGCGTCACCTTTACCGCGACCCTGGACCGGGACGAGGTCTCCGACCGCATGGGACCAAACAACATCGTGATGGGATGGAAGGATAATAAAACCATCCTCTTCCGCTCGCGTATGATCGAGCCGAATAGTTTCAAAGGACAACTGTTTCTCGTCTCCATCGATGGCGGTCTGCCGGAGCAGCTGGCTCTTCCGCGCGGGGGGTTTGCTTCCTTTTCACCCGACGGCAACAAGCTCGCATACAATCGCGTCTTTCGCGAGTTCCGGACGTGGAAGCGATACCGGGGCGGCCAGGCGGATGAAATATGGATCCACGATTTCAAGGCAAAGACAACCGTCAGTATAACCAAGAGCCCGGCGCAGGATATCATTCCCATGTGGAGCGGCAACACGGTGTACTTCGTCTCCGACCGGGACGACAACAAACGCATGAACTTGTTTGCGCATGACCTTGGCACCGGCGAAACGAAGAAGCTCACAACCTTCACCGACTACGATGTCAAGTTTCCTTCACTTGGTGACAACGCGATCGTGTTCGAGAACGGCGGTTACATTTACCGGTACGATCTGGCGACAGGAGTCGCGGCAAAGGTAACGATCCAAATCAACGATGACTTGAACACCGGTCGCGGAGGATTGATCGATGTGAGCAAACAGGTGACGAACTATGAGATTGCCCCCGACGGCAATCGTGCCCTCTTTGGCGCCCGTGGCGATGTGTTCACCGTTCCGGCGAAATATGGCGCGACCCGCAACCTCACGGAAACCCCCGGAGTTCACGAACGGAACTCAAAGTGGTCACCGGATGGCAAATGGATTTCCTACATCTCAGACGCTTCAGGAGAAGATGAAATCTACATTCGCCCGCAAAATGGCCCCGCCGCGGCAGTCCAACTGACAAAAAACAGTGATACCTACAAGTATCAACCGATCTGGTCGCCGGACAGTAAGAAATTGCTCTGGGGTGATAAGAAACAACGTCTGCAGTTTGTCGATATCGAGTCGAAAAATGTGACGCGGGTTGTGGAGACGGCGGCGTGGGAAATCACCAGCTTCGATTGGTCTCCCGATAGCAAGTGGATCGCATATGCGAAACCCGAGATTGACAAAATGACTACGATCTATTTGTACTCGCTCGAAAGCGAACAGATCGTCACGGTGACGGACGGATGGTTTTCGTCCTATGATCCCTCGTTCAGCTCCGACGGGAAGTATCTCTACTTTGTATCAAACCGCTCCTTCAGTCCAACCTACAGCCAGACAGAGTGGAATCACGCGTATATCGACATGGCGAAGTTGTACCTGGTGACGTTGACAAAGGAGGTCAAGTCGCCCTTTGAGCCCAAGAGTGATGAAGTGGCGGTGAAGGAAGAGAAGAAAGAAGAGAAAAAAGACGAGAAATCGGATGCAAAGAAGCCGGAGGAGAAGGAAATAGTCACGGTGAAAGTAGATGCCGAGGGCCTGGTGAGTCGGATCGCTGAAGTGCCTGTGACTGCCGCGAGCTACCGGAATGTGAAATCGGTGGGGATGAAGCTGTACTCTATCCGTTCCGGGAGCAAGGATGCAAAGGCGAAACTTATCCTCTTTGATCTCGAGAAGCAAAAAGAGACGGAATTGGGGGAGGTGAACGGGTACGAAATTTCGGCGGATGAGAAGAAAATGTTGATCAGCCAGCAGGGCTCCTATGCGATCATCGATCTTCCCTCGGGGCCGCTGGATGTGAAAGAGCGCCTCGACCTCTCTGACCTGAAGGTGAAACTTGATCGGCGGTCGGAGTGGACGCAAATCTTCAACGAATCATGGCGGCAGATGCGGGATTTCTTCTTCGCACCGAACATGCATGGAGTCAATTGGCCGGCGATGAAGACGAAGTACGCCCCACTGGTTCCCCATGTCAACCATCGTGCGGATCTCACGTACATCATCGGTGAGATGATCGGGGAACTGAATGTGGGGCATGCCTATGTCGGTGGGGGCGATCTCCCGGATGTGAAAAAAATCAAGCTCGGGCTCCTGGGTGCAAGGATCGAGCGAGACACCCGGAGCGGCTTTTTCCGGATCACCAGGATCCTCAAAGGGCAGAACTGGAATCCCGCCCTTCGGTCGCCGCTGACGGACATCGGTGTGAATGCGAAAGAAGGGGACTACATCCTTGCCATCGACGGCAAGCCGACCAATCAGATGAAGACTGTGTTCGAGGCGATGGTGAACACTGCGGGAAAGCAGGTGACGTTACGGTTGAATGCGGAGCCGAAGGAATCCGGGAGCCGCGAAACGGTCGTGGTGCCGACCGATAATGAGCAGGGACTCTATTATCTTGAATGGGTGCAGTCCAACCTGGAGAAGGTGTCAAAGGCGACGGAAGGAAAAGTCGGCTATCTGCATATTCCCGATATGGGTGTTGCGGGTTTGAATGAGTTCGCGAAATACTATTACCCGCAGTTGCGAAAAGAGGGACTTATCATCGACGTGCGTGGTAATGGAGGCGGTAATGTTTCTCCCATGATCATCGAACGGTTGCAGCGCGAGATTGCGATGATCGACATTGCCCGGAATGGAGTCCCGGACATCAATCCCGATGGGACCGTTCTGGGACCCAAGGTGATGCTGCTCGATGAGTTTTCCGCATCCGACGGAGACATTGTGGCATATCGGTTCAAACAGTACAAAATCGGTCCGGTCATTGGAAAACGTTCATGGGGCGGAGTGGTCGGGATCCGTGGCTCGCTTCCGCTGTTGGACGGCGGCACGTTGAACCGTCCGGAATTCTCCCGTTACGACCTCAAGGGAAAGGAATGGATCATGGAGGGCTACGGAGTCGATCCGGATATCGTGGTGGATAACGATCCCGCGAAGGAATTTGCCGGGATCGACGAGCAGTTGAACAAGGCCATCGAGGTTGTGCTTGAGCAAATGAAGTCCCATCCGGCAAAGCTCGCGCCTCCTCCTCCCTATCCGGACAAGAAAAAGTAGCCGCTCGAAAGAG
>JBBEBV010000231.1:0-3458 GCA_040882165.1 Bacteroidota bacterium | reverse complement strand
CCTACGACCTCCGCCTTGTAAGGGCGGCGCTCTGAACCAGCTGAGCTAAGCGTCCTGAAGAATTTGAGCAACCTCCTGGAACCCGTGCCGACGCAAATATACCAACAATCGGTTCAAACGTCAAACGCCGAGAGAATCCGCACAATCCCTCGCTCAAAGATTTCCTCCTTCTGAAGGAGACTCATCACCACGATAGACTCCTCCTCAAAATCAAACAGGCTTCCCGGATGGACAAGGACGTTCCATTCCCTGAGAAGAACATGAGCCCATTCTTCGTCTGTCCGTATACGCGGCAAGCGCAGAACTGCATACCATCCCCCCTCCCCTCCAAGAAGTTCAACGGCCGAAGTCTTCCCGATGCTTGTCGTGAGGTACGCCCGGTTTCTATGGATTCTTGTTCCAATCTGAAGCGTGAGTCCGGCCGGGTCCTGTAACAGGAGTGGAAGCGCTTGTTGAACCGGTGTTCCGACCGAAAGGAAAAGGTCGCTGATCATCTCCAACCTTGAGATCGCTCCTTCCACCTCTCGAGAAGGACCTGAAACAACGATCCAGCCAAGCTTCAACTGCGGAAGGCCCAGGAGTTTCGAGATCCCATTGATCGTAAAGGTGAGGCAACGGTCGTTCGTGGCAAAACTCGGAGCAGCGGGATAAGTCCCATCCATGGGGAATGGATGAAAGACCTCGTCCGACAGGATCGCAGCCCCTTCAGAACTTGCCGAGGCAACAATGTTCTCACGTTCGTTTTGTCCGGTATAAGAACCTGTCGGGTTGTTGGGATGGACCAACACCACGGCTTTTGCCCTTGCGGCAAGCTCCACGTTGAGCGCCTGGAGATCGAGGTGCCACCCGCCATTGTACGACAGGCGAACATGCCGGGGTATGACATCGTTGATCTGGCAAAGATAATCAAGGAGGGGGTACCCGGGTTTTACGAGAGCAACGGAGTCTCGTCCATTGCAAAGGAGGCGGAGAAGAAATCCATACGCCTCACTGGTTCCGGCCGTCAGGATGATATGATCGGGATCGAGTGCAATCCCCTGTCGGGAATAGTATTCCGCCACGGCAGCTCGTGCAGAAAGAATCCCTTTCGGGTGGGGTTCGTAGACCAATGAACGGCGGGTGGAAAGCGATTCGAGGGTGTACTGAGGCTGATAGTCGAATCCGCACCGGGTCGGGTTCGACTCGGTCAGGTCAAGTATCTCGTCTCCCCGTAAACGCTTCGCGGCAAGGAGCGACGTCAGCTCGTTCGGCTGAAAATCCCAATCTGTTCGTGCAGAAAACATACCCATCACCCGTCCCGGAGTCCCCCGTAGTCTTGCAGTGGTGCGGGCGGACTGTCAGACCTCCGCCACTTCCGTTTTCTTCTTGGACATCCGGTTGCGTTCGTTGTGCTCAAGATACCGTTTGCGGAGACGGATCGATTTCGGGGTGACCTCGACATACTCGTCGTCGCCGATCCATTCGATGGCTTGTTCGAGGGTCATGAGATGCGGGGGTTCCAGGCGCACGGCCTCGTCGGAGCCCGAGGCGCGCATGTTGGTCAGTTGTTTGGTCTTGCACACGTTCACCACCATGTCATGCTCGCGCGAGTTCTCCCCCACGATCATGCCGGAATACACATGCGTGCCCGGTTGGATGAAGAACGTCGACCGGTCCTGAAGCTTCCACATGCCGTAGGCAACGGCAAGGCCGTCCTCCATGGCCACCAGCGCCCCGCGTGAACGGTGGCTGATGTCGCCTTTGGCCGGTTCATACCCTTGAAAATTGTGGTGGAGAATGCCGGTCCCCTTCGTCTGGGTCATGAACTCCGACCGGAAACCGATGAGCCCGCGCGCCGGGACGAAGAATTCGATCCGCGTGTTCCCCTGGACCTGCAACATGTTTCTCATCTCACCCCTGCGGTGACCGAGGTTTTCGATGACAACGCCGACAAACTCATCCGGGACATCGATGATGACGTGCTCGATCGGTTCGCTGAGAACGTCAGCGATACGCTTGTAGATGACCTCGGGCCGGGAGACCTGAAACTCAAATCCCTCGCGCCGCATCGTTTCGATCAGGATGGCCAGGTGCAATTCCCCCCGTCCGCTTACTTTGAACACATCGGGGGAGTCGGTCAACTCGACGCGGAGCGCAACATTCGAGCGGAGTTCCTTTGCAAGTCGCTCGCCGAGGTTCCGCGTCGTGACATACTTCCCCTCCAGTCCCGCGAAAGGGGAATTGTTGACGATGAAGTTCATGGAGAGGGTCGGCTCCTCGATCGATACGAACGGGAGGGGAGTCGGATCCGCGGCGTCCGCGATGGTCTCCCCGATCTCCACATCCTCCATCCCGGCGATCGCGATGATATCCCCTGCATAGGCTTCACTGACTTCGATGCGTTTCAGACCCTCGAAAGAATAGATTTTCGTTACGCGTGCATCTTCCACCTTCGCGTCATGATGAACGATTTTCATCGGAGAACCGAGCTTGATCGTCCCGCGGGAAATCCGGCCAATACCGAGTCGTCCGAGATAATCATTATAGTCGATGGTCGTGACGAGCATCTGAAACGGTGAATCGGCGTCCGAAGGAGGGGACGGGACCTTCGCGACAATCGCCTCAAACAACGGTCTGAGGTCCTCATTCGGGTCCGTCAACTCTCGTTTCGCGATTCCCTGTTTTGCGATGCAATAGATGGTCGGGAAATCGAGCTGCTGGTTGTTCGCTCCGAGTGAAAGGAACAGCTCGAACACCTCGTCCAGCACCTCGTGCGGGCGGGCATCCTTGCGATCAATCTTATTGATGACCACGATCGGCTGGAGATTGAGTTCCAACGATTTCTTGAGCACGAATTTTGTGCCGGGCAACGGCCCCTCCGCCGCGTCGACGAGAAGCAGAACACCGTTCACCATCTTCAGCGTGCGCTCCACTTCACCGGCAAAGTCCGCGTGGCCGGGAGTATCCACGATGTTGATCTTCACCTCCCTCCCTTCACTCATCTTGTAGAAAACGGACGTATTCTTGGCAAGGATGGTGATGCCTCGCTCGCGTTCAAGGTCGTTCGAATCCATGACGCGCGTGCCCATATCCTGGTTTGCGCGGAATGTCCCGGTCTGACGCAACATGTAGTCAACTAATGTCGTCTTGCCATGATCCACGTGCGCGATTATGGCGATGTTCCTGATCTCTCGTTTCGGATTCATACGGATTCTCTCTTCGTTCCATTCTTCCAGTTCAGCATTCAGCCTTCAAGGCCCCTTTCCTCCCCGTACGGGGAATAAAAATGCCCCGGGCAGCGTCCCAGCACCCCACATCGTGAGGCATTGCTTGCCTGAGGCATGGCAAAGATACGACGATTTGTTCAAAAATCAAAACGCCTCGTCCCCGCTCCATTCTCACTCCACCTGGTGCAGAGGTGGAAGAACAAGGCCTGCAGACGAACAAGAACGATTATGGACAGGCGGAAAAATATTTGT
>JBBEBV010000230.1:1535-3463 GCA_040882165.1 Bacteroidota bacterium | reverse complement strand
GGGGAATCGCCCACGGAAATTTTGCGGCTGGTACTCCAGTTCATTTCATAGACCACCAGACCAGGGAGGGGAGCTTTCAGCGTTAACTGTTCCTTGTCGGCGCGCGCGTGAGGTCGGAACCGACTTGCTTGATCTTCAGGAGCAGTTTCTGCTGTTCGGAGTTATCGATGATCTTTCTCGAAGCGATCTTCTTCTCGGATTGCTCGAACGATATTCTGCTCTTTTCCTTGTTGATTTCGGCATCCTTGCGAAGGACATCCGCTTCGAACTTCATCTTCTCCACTTGGAGCTTTGCCTGTTCGAAGGCAAGTTCGGCATTCTTGAGCGCGGCATCGAGGTCGGACATCTGCGACTCCTGGTCGGCTTTGAGTTTGTCAAAATCCGCACGGAGGGAACTGAGCTCCGACTCCTTATCGGAGATATTCTTGTCCACTTCGGTGGTGGCGAACCGGACAACTGCCTCTCCTTCTTTCACCGTTGTCCCTTCTGGAACGAGGAAGACGATCTGGAGGTTGCCGAAGCGCGTCCGCGGGGTGACGAGGGTTTTGGAATTCGTCGCCCAGATTTCGCCCGTCACGGTGATAATGACCGCGAACTCACCAGACTTCACATCCGATGTCGCGATGGCGGCGGTATCCGGTGCCGTCCTGAGGAGGAAGACAATGAGGAGCAGGGAGGCAAAAGCCGTTGGAATGGCTACACGCTTGTCCTTCAATCGTTGAGCAATCGGTGAAAGCTGCATAATGCACCCTTCTTGATGATAGTATGGCGGGAAAGTACGCAATAACCCGGGACGGCGCAAGGCGCCGGGTTTCGGAATTCCTGGAACAAGTATTAGACGATCTATTGCCGTGGAAAGTTGCCATGAAGCAGAAAAAAGGCGACCCGTGAGGGCCGCCTCTAATTGGGGAGGGCCTATTTCAGGCTTGCTCTGGCTGCGGAAAGAAGAACCTCGGGGTCGAGCCTGACACGATAATTCGGATTGATATAGTGGAACTTGACGGTTCCATCGGTTCCGTTTTTCTTATAGCGCTCCACCAACCCTTCATCAACTCTGTATGCAATGCCCAGGGCTTTTGAAACCGACATCGCACTATCCGAAAGAAGGGTATAGGATGTTTTTTCAGCCATCATCATGAATTTGTCACAGGACCGTCCGGGCGGATGAGAGGTGATGACGTTTTGGATCAACCGGTATTCCGGAGTCCGGCAGCGATTCCATTAATGCTCAGGAACGCCACCTGTTCCAGCGCCTTGCGGTCACCTTCACTCGCCCCGTCGGCCCTCAAGCGGTGCAGGATCTCGATCTGGATGTAACTCATCGGGTCGACGTAGGGGTTTCGCAACTGGATGGAACGCTGCAGGGTCGGATTATGGTCGAGGATCGCTTTCTGTCCGGTCACCAACAGGATCATCTCCTGTGTCAGTTCGAATTCCAGTTTCAATTCCTGGAAGACGGTTTCCCCGAACTCCTCAGGCTTAACGAGACCCGCGTAATGGCGGGCAATGCCGAGGTCGGCTTTCGCCATGATCATCTGAATATTATCAAGCAGAGTCCTGAAGGGGGGCCATTCATTGTACATGGTTTTGAGCAGGGCAAGCCTTTGTTTCTTCTTCTTTCCGGCGTTCCCTTCAGCATTGAGGAAGGCTCGAATCCCTGTGCCTGCTCCGAGCCATCCGGGAATGACGTGCCGGCTCTGCATCCATCCGAACACCCAGGGAATTGCCCGGAGATCTTCGAGCCGGTCCGACTCAACACGCTTGGCCGGGCGCGAACCGATGTTCATGAGGGAAATCTCTCTTACGGGAGTCGCTTCGGTAAAGTAATCCATGAACCGGGAATCTTCATAGACTATCTCCCGGTACCGGGTATAGGCATGGGCGGCTATGTCGTTGAGAATGCCGACCCACGCGTCTTCCTCCTTCCG
>JBBEBV010000230.1:0-1435 GCA_040882165.1 Bacteroidota bacterium | reverse complement strand
GAAGGTCGCTGATCGTTTCAAACAGAGGGACAATATCGAGGTAGCTGATCCAGCCTTCCTTCTTCGCCAAAAGGAGCCCCGTCACCTTCATCAACAAAAGGACCTCCAGAATATCGGCGGCGCCTGAGGCCATGCTAACGACATACGAACGAACCGCGTTGGTGTCGATCTCATACATCGACCGTTTGACTGTCCTCAGGGTCGCAAGCACCTCGAGGCTCGCCGGCGAGAGGTTCGATTCGTCGAACATCACAGGATCCGGAAAGGTGATCACCTCCGTCAACCATTCGATCCGCCGGTCTTCCGACCAGTCGGCGTACGGGAGAGCCCGCTGTGCTGCAAGCTCCGTGACGGTGGACCGGTGCAGAGCGCTGTTCTGCCGGATGTCCATGGTCGTCAGGTGGAAACCGAACGTTTCGACAAGTCGGATCAGATCCTTGAGAGCCCCTTCCGCGATGATTTCGCCCTTGTTGGACCGAAGACTTCGGTCGATCACCCGGAGGTCGTCGAGGAATTCAGCGGAGGACTGGTAGAGGTGCTTTGATTCGACGAACGTTCCCTCGGTGAATGTCTTTCGGCTCTGAAGCTTCTGGTAGATCTGGGAGAGCTTCACGCGGTACGCTTCGTGCCGGTTCCGGACGCTGACCACACCGGGCATCGAGGCGAGCAACTCTTCGTCGCGTTTGACTGATTTGAGCAACTCATCGCTTACGCCGACGAGCTGTGCCGACTCGCTTCGTTCGACGAACAGGCTTTCGATGGAGGAAATATACAGGTCGAGAATCATGCGGGTCTTGCGCTGAAGTGCTTTCCAGGTGACGGCCGCCGTGACATGGGGGTTGCCGTCCCGATCGCCTCCGATCCATGAGCCAAAGTGAACGAACGAAGGAATGCGGCCCGACCATGCGGGATAAGCGTTGTGCAAACACCGTTCGAGCTCACGGTAGAACGCCGGGAGGGTCTGATACAGGACATTCTGGAAATAGTAGAGACCGTTATACAGTTCGTCCAGAACGGTTATCTGAAAGGAGCGGGTCTCCTCCGTTTGCCACAGGCTCGTAATGTGGCGTTTGATTTCCTGCTGAAGGGCGAGATGATCTTCCTCCAGAAGGTTCTTCCGGTCAAACTCCTCAAGGAGCTTCCAGATGCGTGAGTGTTTTTCCAGTACCGTCCGGCGTGTAGCTTCCGTCGGGTGCGCGGTGAACACCGGCATGAGAAGCAGTCTTCCGAAACAACGATCCAAGTCGTCTGCCTGAACCCCCTCCCGCTTCAATTGTTGGAAGGTCTCTTCGAGGGAGCCGGGCGGCGCTTTCGGTTTGGGGGGGTGTTTGTAGGCCCGGAGGCGCTGGATCCGGTGATGTTGCTCCGCCGTGTTGACGAGCTGAAAGTAGGTGGTGAATGCCCGGAGAATCCATCCCATGGTCTCAGGGTTCAT
>JBBEBV010000229.1:0-3467 GCA_040882165.1 Bacteroidota bacterium | reverse complement strand
GACAATGGCGCCGGTTGCATTGAGCCGGCTTGCGAGGATCCGTTCCTTTTGAGCTTCCGTCCATCGCTTTGCCGCTATCGGCTCGCCGGCCAGGTTGATGACCGCATCGGAGCCGTCTATGTGCTTTGCCCAATCTCCCACCGTTTTCGCATCCCAATGGAAGAAGACGATTCCGGGCCGGCCCGATTCCCTTAGTACGGGATGATGCCGGCTCAGCAGCGTGAGTGAATGCCCCTCTTGTTGAAGCTTCAGTACGAGCTTTTGCCCGATAAATCCGGTGGCGCCTGCAAGGACGATGTTCATGGGTCACCTGGTTTGATGTCCGTTTTTCCGGTCGAGACCGTCCAAATAATACGATTGACCGGTTGTTCAACTTCAAACGTTTGGGAATACAGTCTGTTATCAAGACTCCGATGTGGGCGGGAAGACCTCCCGCCCTACTTTTTGGACGGTATCTCAATCTTCGCGAATTTCATCTTGAAAATCTACAATCATCAAATCGAGGTTGTAGCATAACCCTGGTCGTCACTTCACCTGTATGGTAAACCCCTGAATTTCTTGCTCTTCTCGCCATTTTGCTCTATATTTTGATCACTTTCAGGGAGTAAAGGGTGACCGATTGCACTTCCACCTCTTTACTCTTTGCTATTTATGACCGTCTTCCCGGAGTGCGACAGTCGTCGTTCCGAAAGGGGATTGCGACACTCCTTCCATCAGGATCTCATGAAGCATATTCGAAATTTCTGTATCGTCGCTCACATCGATCACGGTAAGTCGACGTTGGCGGACCGTTTGCTGGAGCAGACCGGCACCATCGCCATGCGGAACATGACCAAGCAGGTGCTTGACGACATGGAGCTGGAGCAGGAGCGGGGGATCACGATCAAACTCCACGCCATTCAGATGAAATACAAGGCGAGGAGCGGTGAGGACTATGTCCTGAACCTTATCGATACCCCGGGACATGTG
This sequence comes from Bacteroidota bacterium, assembly GCA_040882165.1. Taxonomy (GTDB): domain Bacteria; phylum Bacteroidota; class Ignavibacteria; order UBA10030; family UBA10030; genus UBA6688. The sequence goes on along the minus strand of JBBEBV010000229.1, from coordinate 2,498 downwards.
GACTTTACCTATGAAGTCTCACGCTCTCTTGCAGCCTGTGAAGGGGCGATCCTTGTTGTCGATGCAACGCAGGGGGTCGAGGCACAGACCATCTCCAACCTCTATCTTGCCATCGATGCCGGCCTGGAGATCATTCCTTTCATCAACAAGATCGATCTCCCGAGCGCGAAGACGATGATCGACACGGTGAAAAAGCAGGTCATCGATCTTATCGGTTGCACCGAGGAGGAGATCCTCCTGGGAAGCGCCAAATCGGGACTTGGCACAGACGAGGTGCTTGAAGCGATCGTCCGCCGTGTCCCCCACCCGCAGGGGGATCCGAATGCCCCGTTGAGGGCTTTGATCTTCGACTCGGTCTTCGACGAGTACCGCGGCGCCATCGCTTATATCCGGGTTGTGGACGGGACTATCCGTGAAAAAGATATGATCCGGTTTTTCTCGAACGGCAAGGAATTCCAGGCGGACGACATCGGTGTGTTCGAAATGCAGCGCAAACGTGTGGGGGCACTTCTTTCCGGAGATGTGGGGTATGTCATCGCCAACGTGAAGGATGTGCACGACACGAAGGTGGGGGACACGATCATGAACGCCGAACACCCCGCCTTGGAACCGTTGCCCGGGTACAAGGAAGTGAAGCCGATGGTTTTCAGCGGGATGTATCCCTCCAACAGCGACGATTTTGGCGAGTTGCGTGACGCTCTGGAGAAGCTCAAGATCAACGATGCATCCCTGATCTTTGAGCCGGAGACGTCGCTGGCTCTCGGGTTCGGTTTCCGGTGCGGGTTTCTCGGGTTGCTGCACATGGAGATCATCCGGGAACGCCTCGAACGCGAATACAACCAGGCCCTCATCAACACCGTCCCCAACGTCGAGTACAAAGTTATTAAGACCGACGGGAAAATAGCGCTCGTCGATAACCCGGCCTTCATGCCACCCGCGGGGAGCATCGAGCGGGTCGAGGAACCGTTCATCAAAGCACAGATCATTGCCCCGACCGAATACATCGGCACCATCATGAAGTTGTGCATGGACCGGCGGGGTCTTCATAAAAATACGACATACCTGACTCCCGAGCGGGCCGATATTCAATTCGAACTTCCCCTCGCCGAGATCATCTTTGATTTCTACGACAAGCTCAAATCCGTCTCCCGCGGGTATGCTTCGTTTGATTACGACCTTCTGGACTATCGCGAATCCGATCTCGTCAAGCTCGATATCCTCCTGAATGGTGAGCCGGTCGATGCGCTCTCGACGATCGTACACAGGGCGAAATCCTACGAATGGGGCAAGAAGCTTTGCTCGAAACTTCGCGAGCTCATCCCTCGTCAAATGTTTGAGGTCGCCATCCAGGCAGCAATCGGCAGCAAGGTTGTTGCGCGAGAGACACTCAGTGCCATCCGGAAGAATGTCCTGGCGAAGTGTTACGGCGGGGATATATCCCGGAAACGAAAGCTCCTCGAGAAGCAAAAAGAGGGGAAGAAGCGGATGAAACAGGTGGGAAGAGTGGAAGTGCCGCAGGAGGCTTTTTTGGCAGTTCTCTCCATGGAAGATTGATACAGCAGAGAAAATCAAATAAAGGATCGTACGTGAAAAAAACAGAAGAGCGGAAGCACCAGCAGCCGGAGCCGAAGGCCACGTCATGGAAGCAAAAGACCATCGCCTTCTTCAAGGAGTTTGGGATCGTTTTCGGAGCCTTCCTTGTGCTGAACAACTTCGTCGTCGCCTCTTTCCTTGTTCCGACCGGGTCGATGGAGAACGAGGTCATGACGGGGGATCTCTTGTTCGTCAACAAGTTCATCTATGGGGGCACATCGCCGAGGAACATTCCGTTCACCAACGTCCGGTTGCCCTGGTTCCGCGTTCCCGCGTTCCGCGATGTCGAGCGGGGTGACGTGATCGTGTTTGTCTTTCCGGGTTATCGCGATGAAGTGGAACCGGAAGAGTTCACGTTCTATCTCAAACGGTGTGTCGGGTTGCCGGGAGACACTCTTCAGATCGCGGAGCGGGTTCTCTCTGTGAACGGGAAGGTCGCCCCTCTTCCCCGCAATATGAAGTTCAGTTTCTCCGGAATCGCCAATCCACTCCTTGTCGATGAACGGGTGTTTCCGAAAGGAGCGCCCTGGAATGAGGATAACTATGGTCCGATTGTCGTACCGAAGAAAGGGATGGTGATCCCCCTTTCCGCTGAGAACATTGAACGGTGGCAAATCTTCATACGCCGGGAGGGTGGGAGCGCCAGGCTGACCAACGGCATAGTGGAAATCGACGGCCTGCCGGCAACGGAATATGTCGTGCAGCGGGACTATGTTTTCGGCATGGGCGATCACCGTGACAACAGTCTCGACGGCAGGTACTGGGGGTTTATCCCGAAGGAGAATCTTGTCGGAACTCCGCTCATCGTGTACTGGTCATGGGATACCGACATCCCGATCTATAATATCTTCGCCAAGCTGGGTTCCGTTCGCTTCGGAAGAATCGGCACATTGATCCGCTGAGCG
>JBBEBV010000228.1:0-3474 GCA_040882165.1 Bacteroidota bacterium | reverse complement strand
GGAGGGGAAGGTAAGGTCGAAAAAGTTGAGATCCGGAGCATCGGGAAGGACGCCATGATAATAGGCATACCGGATGAACTCCGTGAGGCTCTCTTCTTCCGCTGTTCCAAGCGTGTACGAGAATGCGGAGAGATACACATGGGCATTATCCGGGGATACCTTGCGGCGTTGGGCCAATTGTGCGGCAATTTCACCCCTATGCTGAACACCGTTCGTCCCCATCAGTCTGACCTGGGAAAGAAAAGCCTCCTGTTCATTCTCCTCCCGCCCAACCCAAATCCCATGGACGTACGGGAGATCGGTCAGGTCGTTCCACTCTTCCACAAGGTCGAGAGAGAAGAATGCGGAGACTGATTTGGGACGGGGGTGGGGATGGACAACCAGGGCGGCATCGGCTTTGCCGAGCATCGCGTCGAGTTCGGCCATCATGGGGATGAACTGAACCTCGTGTCGTTCACCCGGGAGTCCTGAGAATTTTTCAGCGAGAATAATTTTGGTGAGAACAATTTCGGAGGTATAACGAACATCGACCGCCACCGACCGGATCGACCGGACATCCCCCTTGACGAACAATTCAATCGTACCGGAGCGGATGGAGGAGGCAACGCAGACACCGGGAAGAACGCGGTAATCACCGCCGTGGCGTGCATAATCGATGGGAGACAAGAAAGCACATCCCGCTTCGTGAAAAGGGGGAATGCGCTCCCGGAATACGCGTGCAAGGTTGGCCGGAATGTCGGTCAGGACCTGAAAGGACGGAACTGCTTCGTACAGCAAGGGTTGCACATAGGCGGCGTCAGGAACACCGAGGTGCACCGGCATGCACTCAGGCGCTCGTTTTCTGGGTGACGGCCTTCGCGGCGAGTTTGCGCAGATAGTACAGCTTTGCGCGGCGCACCGAGCCTTCCTTCACCCGTTCGATCTTGGCGATGCGGGGGGAATGGAGCGGGAAGATACGCTCAACGCCGACGCCGTCGGAGATCTTGCGGACGGTGAACGTCGAGTTGACGCCCGAGCCCCGCCTGCTGATCACGACCCCCTGGAACTGCTGGATGCGTTCCTTCTCGCCCTCGACCACGCGCACATGCACGTTGATCGTATCGCCAGGCCCGAACACGGGGCGATCCGATTTCAATTGTGTTGCTTCGATCAGTTTCATCTTATCCATGATGCTTTCTCCAATAAGTATTCAAACAATCGTTTTACATGTTCAGCGCTCTAAAAAAATAACCACCGATGGCAAACGGATAAACGCAGTCGGGTGCTGTCGCATCTCAGGTACGGACAGCGCAGCTCCAAGTAGTCGCACGCTATCGCGTGCTTTCATGATGGGCCTCCGGCTGTGTGCCATCCGTGGTAAAAACAACCTGGGGTTGGCAACCGGTTATCGGGATGGATCTGTGTTAAGCAGATCGCCGCGCCGGGTTTTGGTACGTTCCAACCGCTGCTGCTCGCGCCAGGCCTGGATTTCGCTATGGTCGCCCGAGAGGAGAACTTCCGGTACCTTTTTTCCGCGAAACTCCGGGGGTCGCGTGTATTCAGGCCAGCCGAGGAGTCCGTCCTGGAACGAATCGCTCAGTGCCGACTCACTGTCGTTCAACACGCCGGGCACCAGCCGGACAATCGTGTCGACGAGGACGGCGGCGGCCAACTCCCCTCCCGTCAGCACATAATCCCCGATAGAAATTTCCATTGTCACGAGCGTTTCACGCACCCGCTCATCCACTCCCTTGTAATGACCGCAAATGAGGAGCAGGTTTGATTTCAGCGAAAGATCGTTGGCGAGTCGCTGATCGAATTTCTTCCCTTCCGGCGAGAGGAAGATGACCTCGTCATACGTCCGCTCGCGGGAAAGGTGTTCGACACATTCAAAGATCGGTTCCGGCTTCAGCACCATGCCCGACCCGCCGCCGTAGGGTGTATCGTCGATCGTTTTATGCTTGTCGTGCGCGTAGTCCCGAAGGTCGTGCACAACAATCCCGATCTTTCCCTTCTCCTGACCCCGCTTGAGGATGCTTTCCTCGAACGGGCTCTCGAGGAGTTTCGGCAACCCGGTCACGATATCGATCCGCATCACTCCAGCATTCCTTCCAGGGGGTTGATGACGATACGCCGCTGTTTGAGGTCGACCGACGCTATGACATGCTTGAGGGCCGGGATCAACACTTCCTTGCCGTCGTTCACCACCACCCACACATCGTTGGCGGGAAGTTGCATGACATCCTTCACAATCCCCACAACATCTCCCGTCTCCGTCACAACCTGCAGTCCGAGGATATCGTGGATGAAGTACGTCCCGGCCGCAGGCTTCCTGCTTTTGGATTTCCTTACGTAGACAAACTGACCGCGCCTGGCTTCGGCAGCAGGTTGTGTTTCAAGTTCTTTGAGCTTCAGGACAACGCCGGACCGGTTCTGCCGGCTGCCTGCGATGGTGAACCGCTCGACTTTTGATTCATCGGGTCCGACCCATACCTCGGTCAACTCTTTGAACCGCCCTGGACTGTCTGCCAGCGAGAGAATGTTCACCTCGCCCCGGATTCCCACGGTTCGGGTGACCTGGCCGACAGCAATGAGGTCTGAAATCCGCGGTGCAGCACCCTTCTGTTTCATGCCTTAGCCAATGATTTCGAGAACCGCTTTCCTGCCCTCTTTCGCGGCCACGGCCCTGAGCAACACCCTGAAGGATGAAGCCGTCCGTCCTTTCTTCCCGATCAGCTTTCCCACATCGGGCTGATCCACTTTGAGCTTGAAGATCAGGGTCCCTTCCTTCTCCTCCAGATCCACCACAACTGCCTCGGGTCGATCGACGAGATGCTTCGCGATGTACTCCACGAATTCCTTCATAGTCCACCTCCATTCATCAACACTCAACACACAGGACCATTGCACGCGTAAACAACCACCGCTCTCGATGGTGAACCTCCTTCACCGGGCCATAACACTGCCGGCGAGAGGAGACTCAGGCTGCCGGAGTCGCGGGAGCCGCGGGGGCTTCCGCCGCCGGGGGTGCCTCTGCGGGTTTTTCAGCCGCTTTCTTCTTCTTTTCCGATCTCCGGACCTTGCGGTCGGCATCGCGAGTGGAGCGCTCAACCTGTTGCATCTGCCACTTCTCGAGGATGGACACTTTCTTCGCCTCATCCACGCCGTTCTTCGTCAGCGTCCAGCGAAGCCAGAGCCCGGATCGGCGGAAAAGCGAACGGACCGTATCGGTCGGTTGGGCCCCTTTCTGCAACCAGTTGATGATTCGCTCTTCCTTCAGCGTCAGGGCGATCGGGTTGAGGTTGGGATTGTACTGCCCCACCGTCTCGATGAACCGACCGTTGCGGGGCGAGCGGATATCCGCCACCACGACCTTGTAGATCGGATGCTTCTTCTTGCCTTCTCTCCGCAATCTTAACTTAACCACGGGTACTCCTCTTGATTGATTGGTGTATGGATTGTTTCAATGTCGTATAGTCTGACAGGGTGTTAAAA
>JBBEBV010000227.1:0-3575 GCA_040882165.1 Bacteroidota bacterium | reverse complement strand
TGTCGTCCAGGCGACAATCCCGCGCTTGACGGGAAACTTCCTGCGTGGTACCTTGGTTCAGTAATTTAGCATTTACTAAAATACGAGAGACCATCATGAAAAGAGTCTATATCGACGGTAAGCTTTGTATCGGCCCGACATTCTCGAGAGCCGAGTTTGCGCTCATCAAGCGAAATCTTGCTGAACAAAAGGGCCTTGAAACGCTCGCCCAACTCCTCTCCCTCGCCGGCAACCTTCAACGACTGAAGATCCTGTATCTGCTCCACGCGCATAAAGAAATGTGCGTGTGCGATCTTGCCGAAGTCCTGGACCTGACCGATTCCGCCGTTTCGCAACATCTCCGGAAGCTCAAAGATAAGAACATCCTCAAAACCCGTCGTCAAAAGCAGACCATTTATTATTCACTTGTGGTAAACACGTTCACTTCGAATATCGAAGACATGTTTGCTCTGGAAGAAATAAAACAACCGCATTCATTTATGCATAAGGAGCCTGCCTGATGGAAAAGACAAAGGTCACAACCGTTGCCGCAGTCGTTGCAGCAATTGTCGGCTCACTCTGCTGCATTGGACCGGTCGCCGTTGTTGTTATTGGCGTCGGCAGCATCGGTGCATTTTCGGTCTTCTGGGAATACAGGCCCTACCTGATTGGTTTGACCGCCGTACTGCTCCCTCTCGCCTTCTATCTCACGTATCGAAAACGTGAGGTCATCTGTGAAGACGGCACCTGCAAGATCGAGAGCGCAAGCAAAGGGAACAAGTTCACCGTCTGGTTCGCGGCTGCACTGGCGGGAATTGCGATCGCTTTTCCCTTTTTCAACCTAACGAACACAACATCAGCACAGGCGATGCTCTTGCAGGATTCCGCCGTGCGACCGGGTATTTCAAGGGTTGTTCTCGAGATTGAGGGGATGGACTGCAAGGGGTGTGCAAAGGGACTTGAGGCGACGCTGGGGAACGTCAAAGGAGTCAAGAAAGCCGCCATTGCATTTGAACAAGGCAGGGCTGTGATTGAATACGATTCTTCAAAAGTGAAGCCGGACCAATTGGTAGCATCCGTGGATGAGTCGGGATTCAAAGCGAAAATTTCTTCAATGGGGAGAAAGGAGAAACAACAATGAATTCCTCGCTAGACGGTGAAGCACTGCGGGCAAATTGTTGCACGTTACCGATCGAAACAATCGCATCCGATCGGCACAAAACGGATGACGTTTGCTGCCTTATCACGGAAAAAACTACGGCGCCTGATCGGGAAAAGTGCCCGGTTTCGAACACGTCCTCTCGAAAGGTTCAGCACCGCACAGTCGAGCATCTTGTTACGCTTGAGAGACGAACTCTTATCGCAGATGTTCAGTATTATTTCTGCGCAGAACCGACCTGCGAGGTAATCTATTTTTCAACTCAGAACAACACCACATTCACAACGGCCGACATTCTCGTCAAGGTGTTTTCGAAAGACAGCGGTGAGGATGTGAATGTGTGCTACTGCTTCGATTGGACGCGCGGGCGGATCAAAGAGCAAATCAACAAAACTGGTAATTCAACTGCTTCAGTCGAAATTGCAAAGGAAGTCAAGGCTGGTCGGTGTCTTTGCGATGTGAAAAACCCGAAGGGAGAATGCTGTTTAGGCGATGTGAATCGGGTTGTTAAAGAAGTTCTTTCCCCGGGAAAGCGGTTCTGATATCCCCTTCTGCATCCAGAATCTTCTGTTCGAGCCTTCGGTCGCCATCGACACGTCGAAAGATCGAAGTTTTCAACCACCTACCTCTGCACGGGGTCGACATCATGATTCCGTTGCCATCTCGGTTAAATTCCCGTAGATTTGCGCACCAATCCAAGGGGCCGGTAATCGTCCCCTTTCCGATTCAGCGAGGTAGAAATGCCCTGCAACCTTGACTCCGCCTGCGTCCCGTGGACTTCCGCCAAGAAACTGGCGGACCCCACAATGCTGTCTAGGCTACTGCAGGCTTCACTAAAACCTTAAAATCAGTCAATTCTTGAAAGTTGAATCGTGGCAGAGCAAAAAGGCGAAATAATCATTTACCGGACCGAGGATGGAAAAGCTGCAATTGATATTCGGTTACAGGACGAGAACATTTGGCTGACACAACAGCAAATTGTCAAGCTCTTTCAATCGAGCAAAGCGAACATCAGTGAACATATTAAGCATATTTTCCAAGAGGGTGAATTACGGAAGGATGCAGTTGTTCGGAAAATCCGAACAACTGCAAGCGATGGTAAATCATATAATTACGACTATTACAGTCTGGATCTCATCATTTCGGTCGGTTACCGGGTTAACTCAAAGAGAGGCACCCAATTCCGTATCTGGGCAACGCGCGTCCTGAGAGACCATCTTCTCAAAGGATACACTGTCGATAAGAAAGCCCTCAGTCGGTCGACAGCAAACGTCGATGAGCTACAACGAACGATTTCGCTGATCACCAGCGTACGCAACAAGAGGCTCTCGTCGGATGAAGCCCAGGGCCTTCTCGCCATTATCAAGCAGTACACGGATACATGGACGACGCTCGAAGCGTACGATTCGCGGACACTCGCGAAGCGAACATCGGCGAGAAAGTCAATCCCCCTTTCACTCGAGGAAGCCAGCGCAGGACTTGCGCAGCTCAAACATGAATTGGTGCGGAAAGGGGAAGCCGGCGAGTTGTTCGGGGTCGAGCATGGACACGGACTGGACCGAATCCTCGGTGCGGTCTTTCAAACGTTAAGCGGGACAGAGCTCTATCCGAGCATTGAGGAAAAGGCGGCGCACTTGCTGTATTTCACCATCAAGGATCATCCATTTTCCGACGGCAACAAACGGTCCGGCGCGTTCTTGTTCCTCGAATTCCTGCGGAAGAACCGGTCGCTGACGAAGAAGAACGGTCAGCTAAAACTAAGTGACACGGGCTTGACCGCTCTCGCACTGCTTATCGCCGAGAGTAAACCGAACGAGAAAGACCAGATGATCGCGTTGATCACCAATCTGCTCAAAGACTGATATGATGAACCTCCACTTCGATTCTAACCAGAGCTAGAGAGCTAAAGGCAATGAAGTCCGACCTCATCAAACAGCTTACAACGAATTTTGAATCGGCGGCGTACACAGCCGACGATATAGAATTTTGGTATGCAAGGGACCTGCAAGCCCTTCTCGGCTATTCGCAGTGGCGTAATTTTCTCCAGGTCATTGATAAGGCCAAAACCGCCTGTGCCAATGCGGGGCAGGAAATTGCGGATCATTTTGCTGACGTCAGCAAAATGATCGACCTTGGCAAGGGTGCACAACGAGAAGTCGACGATTTGATGCTTACCCGATACGCCTGCTATCTTATTGCCCAGAACGGCGACCCCCGAAAAGATCAAATAGCCTTCGCCATGAGCTACTTTGCCGTGCAAACTCGAAAGCAGGAACTTCTTGAAAAAAGGATCAGCATCTGGGAACGCCTGCAAGCACGGGAGAAGCTCACCCAATCGGAGCGAGAACTTTCGGGTATCATCTATGAACGGGGAGTCGATGAGCAGGGGTTCGCTCGCATTCGAAGCAAAGGAGATAAAGCATTGTTCGGCGGCTAT
>JBBEBV010000226.1:0-3579 GCA_040882165.1 Bacteroidota bacterium | reverse complement strand
TCGCAGGCTTCCCGCAGGCATCGCGCACGAACGAATCGGTCAACACGAGCACGTTTAATGTGACGCTCTCGTACCGGTTCTGACTCTGATGACATATTGACCTACCCCTCTTCTTTCGTTACATTGCGTCCCGTCTCACGGTTGTGAGACGGGATTGTTTTTTCCTCCCAACATGAAACCGCCATGCACTCACGCCTCAAGATCATTCTGGGCGTTCTGGGGACGGGGGCAGTTCTCGTCCTTGCCCTTGTCATCTTCCTGTACTATACGATCACCAAATCATATCCGACGGAATCGGGAACGATCCGCGTTGAGGGGATTCATGCCGAAACGAAGATCTATCGTGACGAATTCGGGGTGCCGCATGTGATGGCTGGATCCGAGCATGATGCCTACTTTGCCGTCGGGTACCTGCATGCTCAGGACAGGCTCTGGCAACTGGAGTTGGTACGGAGAGCCGGGCAGGGGAAGCTCGCAGAAGTGCTGGGGGAGCGGGCGCTCGTCATCGATAAAATGTTCCGAACCCTCGGGATCTGGCAGCACGCCCAACGTCTCACGGGGGAGTTGGATGAAGGGACCCGCGTAGCCCTCCAGTCCTATGCGGACGGCGTCTCGTCATATATCGCAACCAGCCGTGGAAAATATCCCGTCGAATTCGACCTGCTCAAAATCGATCCGGAACCATGGACCGTCGAACATTCCGTGCTTGTGAGCCGGTTGATGGCGTGGGAGCTGAACTATTCCCGCTGGGTCGATATCGTTCTCGGCGAGCTGGTGGAGCGGTTCGGATCTGCGAAGGCGGCAGAGATCTTTCCCTCCTGGCCCGAAGATGGCATCATCATCGTTCCGGACGCTCTGCGTGGAAGAAGGTCCGCCTCCATGGGACTTGACCTGCTGAAAGCGGACCAGGCATACAGGAGCCTTCTCGGAAGCGGCGGGTTTCAGAGCGGAAGCAACGCATGGGCAATTTCAGGTTCGAAATCGGTGACCGGCAAGCCGATCCTTGCCAATGACCCCCACCTTCTCTTCGCCATACCGGCACGTTGGTACGATCTGCACGTCTTTGCCCCCGGACTTGATGTCGCCGGCGCCTCCATCGTGGGAACTCCGTTCGTTGTCATCGGAAGAAACCGCTCCATCGCATGGGGCGTCACCAATGCGATGATGGACGACCAGGATTTCTATGTCGAGGAGGTCGATTCCATCCAGCATCCGAGCCGCTACCGGTTCAACAATACATGGCGTCCGGTGGAACAGCGAATCGATTCGATTCTGGTGAAAGACGGAAGGCCGGTTCTGTTGACGTCCTATCGAACCCATCGGGGCCCCATTATCAATCGTCTCGAGGAGTCTGCCAGGTTTTCGCGCAATCTCCTTTCGATGCGATGGACGGGACACGAAGTTTCCCATGAACTCCGCGCGTTTTACATGATCAACCGGGCTTCCACATGGCAGGAATTCCGCGAGGGATTGAGCCATTTCGCCGTGCCTGCACAAAATTTCGTGTACGCCGATACCAGTGGGAATATCGGCTATTCCACGGCAGGCAAACTGCCGGTCCGGAAAGGCAAAACCCATACGCTTCCGTTTCCGGGATGGACTGACGAGTTCGATTGGAAGGGTTTTGTTCCGTTTGAACAGATGCCGCAACTCACCAACCCTCCCGAAGGGTTTGTCGCAACAGCCAACAACAAGATCGTCTCCGATTCCTATCCCCATTACCTCTCCAATCTCTGGGAACCGCCGTGGAGGATCTCGCGGATCACCGAGTTGCTTCGAAGCAAACCGCAATTTTCACTCGAGGATATGCAAGGGATGCAGTTCGATCTTCTTTCACCTCATGCCAGAGAAGTTGTTCCCATCGTTCTCAAGGCATTTCAGGGTGAACGGGTGGAGGACGCCGATGTCCGTATGGCGTTAACGTATTTCCGTAATTGGAACTTCGAAATGGGGGCAGCGGATGTGTCGACGACCCTGTTTCAGACCTTCTTTACAGGAATGATCCGGAACACCCTTGAAGATGAAATGGGGAAGGAACTCCTGGGCCTGTACGATACCCTCTCTTCGATACCGCTTTCTACTCTGACAAACCTGATGCGGAAGGGAAGCTCCCCCTGGTTTGATGATGTCACTACCCCGCAAATGGAAACGATGGACGACATCATCCGCCTCAGCCTCCACCAGGCGATCGCCAATTTGAAACAGACCCTGGGAGGCGAACTGAAGGAATGGCAATGGGGGAGGGTGCATACCGTGGAGTTTCACCACGTGTTCGGTGGCAACGAGCTCCTGCGTCCGGTCTTCAACCGCGGCCCATACCCGATCGGGGGATCGCACTCCACCATCAACAACGGCAATTTCTCCCTCGGCAGACCGTTTCTCAATAATGTCGGGCCCTCCACGCGACAAATTTTCGATCTTGCCGATGTCAATAATGGCCGCGCGGTCACACCCCCGGGGCAATCGGGACAACTCTATCACGGCCGGTATGACGACCAGTTGGAACTCTGGCTTCAAGGGAAGTACCGGCGTTCGGTCATGGATCCGTCGGTCATAGAACAGGCCGGCTACGATCTTCTTCTCCTGCTCCCAAAGCGATGAACTTCTCGAAGAAATTGATTGCAAATCTTGGCAGCGCACGGTCGGTCTGTGTCCTGACGGGAGCCGGCGTCTCCGCCGAGAGCGGCGTCCCGACCTTCCGGGGGGACGACGGGCTCTGGAAGAAGTTCAAGCCGGAGGAGCTCGCAAATTTCGATTCCTTCATCCGCAACCCGGACCTGGTATGGGAATGGTACTCCTATCGGAAGAAAGTGATGAAGGAGGTCACCCCCAATCCAGCCCATACGGCGCTGGTCGCACTGCAAAAGCTCGTCCCCGAGTTTACCCTTGTGACCCAAAACGTGGACAACCTCCATATTCGTGCGGGAAGCACAGGCGTCCTGGAACTCCATGGCAACATCGAACGAAGCTATTGCATCGATTGCAGGGAGCGTGAGGATGATGTGTCCCTCGATGCCTCGGGCAAAGTGCCGAGGTGCAGGCGGTGCGGGGGGTTGATTCGTCCCGACGTTGTGTGGTTTGGAGAGTTCCTCCCGCCCGATACCTTTGCAAGAGCCGAGTGGGCTGCCGGTCATTGCGACGTGTTCATAAGCGTGGGAACGTCGGCGGTCGTGTACCCTGCCGCTTCGCTCCCGCTGGCCGCATTGAACACCGGCGCGTACGTTGTTGAAATTAATCAGGAGTATACCGACCTTTCGTCGCGTGTGCATGAAACGATCCTCGGCAAAGCCGGGGTCATCCTGCCCGCCATCGTCCAGGCCCTCCACACACCCGGGAACCATTCCGTATGAACCGCCCTACCTCGTTCGGCAATACCAAGATCATCTGCACCATCGGACCCGCATCGCAGAGCGTCGATGTGCTCGTGAAGCTCATCGAGTCCGGTATGGATGTCGCACGCCTCAACTTCTCCCATGGCACGCACGAACAGCATCAGAAAGTGATCGAGAATGTTAAGGAGGCGAGCCGCCGCTCCGGGGAATACATTACTCTGTTGCAGGATCTCAGCGGACCCAAGAT
>JBBEBV010000225.1:21705-23294 GCA_040882165.1 Bacteroidota bacterium | reverse complement strand
CGCCGGGCCCGAGCAGGATCTGCCCGGAACGCGTGCCGTTGTGCTTCCCTTCCTCAATCACGGGCAGACCGTTCACAAGGACATAGTGAAACCCTTCGGCATAGGCATGGGGCTTTTCAAAGGTTGCCGCATCCTTCACTGTTGCGGCGTCGAAGATCACGATATCCGCCCACAGGCCGGGACGGAGCAACCCGCGATCCGTCAGTCGGAATCTCTGCGCAGGAAGTGATGTCATTTTCCGGATTGCGTCTTCCAGCTTCAGAATTTTCTTGTTTCTGACATATTCGCCCAGGACGCGTGAATTGGTTCCGTACCCGCGCGGGTGAGGGACACCGGAGCCGTACTCGATCACGCCGGCATCCGAGGCGATCATCGCGTAGGGATATTTCATGATCTTCTGGACATCTTTTTCACTCATCGAATGGTACACCATGGACGCCCCCCCTTTCTCGAGCATATCGAGAACGGTCTGGATCTCGTTGTTGAGCGTCCCGCGCCGTTTCCAGAGACGATTGATCTGGGTGATGTTCTTCCCGTTGAGTGTGGAATCCCATGAACAGCGGGCGACATACGCATAATCCAGACGGGTGAACCCTTTATTGAGGATGCTGCGTTTTGCCTCGGCCGCAATCTTCTTCCGCGTACCGGGATCCTGCAACCGCGCCTGCACCGCCGCAAAGCTGTCGGCCAGGGCCCATGACGGGGCAAGGATGCCGAGATTCGTGCTTGAGGCAGGGTACGGGTACTGATCGACGTTAACGTCGATCCCCTCGGCGCGCGCCTTCTCCACAAGTGCGATCGTCTTATCGCTTGTTCCCCACAGTTTCTTCGCGGAAATCTTGAAATGGGAAATCTCTACCGGCATCGACGCCTCTCGCCCGACTTGAATTGCCTCATTGATCGCCGCGACAACTTTTAATCCCTCATCGCGGATATGGGAGGCATAGATGCCGCCGTATTTTGAAGCGGCTTTCGCCAGTCCAACGACCTCCGGCGTTTTCGAATACGTTCCGGGGATATAGATCAGTCCGGTGGAAAACCCAACCGCCCCCTGTTCCATGGCCTTCCTGACGGAATCTTCCATGGCTTGTTGTTCTTCCGGGCTCGGGTCCCGCTGGGCCGCACCCATCACCGAACGCCGGACGCTGTTGTGCCCGATCAAGGTACCGAGATTGATGGAAATCCCTTTTTCGCGCAGTTCCGCGAAAAACGCCCCGAGGTCCGTCTCCGATCCTCCACAGTTCCCCGTGATGATGGAAGTAACTCCGTCATAGACAAAGTTATCGGCGGTCGGGATGCGGCGAATCCCTCCTTCGGCATGGGCATGGACATCAATGAACCCGGGTGCGACGTACAATCCTTGCGCATCAATAATACGGTGGACTGCTGTTGCATCGATTTTGCCGATGGCGGCAATTTTTCCATCACGAACCGCAACATCACCCTCATACCACGGATTACCGCTGCCGTCAATGACTCTTCCGTTTTTGATGAGAAGATCATAACGAGTTTGTGCAACGACGGTGACGGCAACAAGAAGAAGGGCAAGGAGAAAACCAAAGCGTGGGGACATGGGGATTCCTCTCAGT
>JBBEBV010000225.1:18977-21605 GCA_040882165.1 Bacteroidota bacterium | reverse complement strand
ACCACGTAATAGTGGTCGAAGTTTGCGGCGGTGAGGCAGGAATGGTGTTCGAGGATCCTGACCTTGTCCCCGACGGGGAAGAGACCCTCAATCAACTTCGGTTTGTCGCAAACAACCCTTCCATGTTCCTGGGAGAGTGTCCGAACGTGAATATGGGGGGCAAGACGTTTTCGCTCATAATTCTCATAGATAATCCCCATGTCCATATCATTGCTGATGTGCGTCGGTCCGGCGTCTTTGGACAACGCGAGCGCGCCTGCATCCGTCAAAAAGTGAGAGGCACCCGGTTGGTGTGAAATCACCGAGGCAAGAACGGTGAGAGCACAATCGCTGACGGAACAGCTTCCGATCATCGCCTGGGTGTAGTCATAAAACGCATAGTTGCCCGGCCGGATCTCCGAGATACCGTTGAGGTTTTCGGTCACGGCCATCGCGGGGGTGGAACCGATGCTGATGAACGGAATCGTATAGCCCTTTGCGCGCATCCGTTCCGCGAACTCCACCATCACAGAACGCTCCCGCTCGGCGTACGGAAGAATTTCCTTCCTCGACTTCGCATAGTAGGAATAGCCGGAGTGGGTCAGGATGCCGTCGAAAATCAGCGTCTTCGATTCGCTTAAAGCCCGAACGAGGTCTTCCGCAAGGGGCGAATCCGGGTCCACGCCGGCACGGTGATATCCGCAATCCACTTTCAACCAGACGTGGAGTTTGTCTCCGTTGACCCGGGAGATTTTATCGAGGTGCCATTTTGCTTCGAGGCTATCGACCACCAACCGGAGTGTGATTTTCTGGTTGAGCTCACCGGCCCTCACGGCATAGACCGGGGGGATCGGGAACGCCCACGTGATGTCGTTGAACCCTGCTGCCGCGAACTGCTCAGCCTCGTAAAAGGTCGACACGGTAATTCCGCGGGCTCCGAGCTCCAATTGATGGTTGGCGATCTCAACGCATTTATGCGTTTTGATATGGGGGCGAAGGGAGACGCCGAAGGAATTCGCCCGCTCCTGCATCCGGGTGAGGTTGCGCTCGAGAATATCCTGATCGATCAGGAGCGCGGGGGTGGGAAGTTCGTGGATGGTCATGATGATCCGTTCAATAGTCGACAAGGTTTCGGAGTTTTTCGCTCAGTCTGCTTTGAGCAAGGAACTGATGCTCAAGCTTCGGGTGAAACGGCACCGGTGTTTCAAGCGATCCGAGCCGCATGACCGGCGCATCGAGAAAGCGAAAACACTCTTCCATGATGGTGGCGGCGATCTCCCCGCCGAATCCGCCGACCGTCGTGGCCTCATGCAGCACGAGGCATTTTCCGGTCTTCTCCACGGAAGCGAAGACCGTCTCACGGTCCCATGGCAACAACGTGCGCAGGTCGATAATCTCAACACTGATATCGGGAGTTACTGCGGCAATCTCCTTGATCCAGTGCACACCGAGTCCGTAGGTAACCACCGTCACATCCGTTCCTTCGTGGGCGACCCGGGCTTTCCCGATGGGAAGATTATAATACTCATCCGGCACGTCTTCTTCCACGCTGCGATAGAGAAACTTGTGTTCAAAGAAAATCACGGGATTTGGTTCAATCAGCGCGGTGGTGATCAGTCCCTTGGCATCGAACGGGGACGAGGGGTAGAGGACGCGCAAACCCGGAACATGCGTAAACCAAGCCTCATCGCTTTGTGAATGAAACGGCCCCGCGCCGACGCCGCCACCGGTCGGCATGCGGACAGTGACGTTGACAGCATGACCCCACCGGTAGTGGGTCTTTGCAAGATTGTTGACGATCTGATTGAAGCCGCACGCGACGAAATCGGCAAACTGCATCTCCACCATCGAGGCCCTCCCGCAAAGGGAGAGGCCGAGCCCGGAGGCGAGGATGGCTGATTCGCACAGCGGGGTGTTGCGTACGCGCTCTTTGCCGAATTGCTTCGCAAATCCCTCCGTCACTTTGAAGACCCCCCCGTACTCCGCGATATCCTGTCCCATCAGCACCAGCTTCGGGTCATGCTCCATCGCCTGGCGGAGCCCGTCGCTGAGGGCGTTCACGAACCGTTTTGGCGATCGCCGCTCAAGATTCGGTTCCACCAACCGGGAGTGGGATTCGGCGTACACATCCGCAAGTTCCATGCTCACAGAAGGAACGACCTCCGGCTCGTGTAATGAAGCTTCCCATGCCTCGTCTATGGTCGATTTCAGTTTCGATCGAAGGTCCTTGATGTTTTTCTCTGTCAGGATTCCGATCTCGGTCAGGTACCGGCTGAAATTCTCCACAGGGTCCTTCCGGGCCCAGCGGTCCATCAGCTCCTGGGGGACGTATTTCACCCCCGACGCCTCTTCGTGCCCGCGCATGCGGAAGGTCAACGCCTCCAGAAGAACCGGCTGCCGGTCCTTCCGCATCATTGCGGCAATGTTGCGCACCGCATCGTAGACGGCAAGGATATTGTTCCCATCAACCTGCACCCCCTTCATCCCGTACCCAATCGCCTTGTCGATGAACTGCTTACATCGAAATTGTTCATTCGATGGGGTGGAAAGGCCATAGCCGTTGTTTTCGATCAGGAAGATCACCGGGAGCTCCCAGACGGCCGCCACGTTCAGCGCTTCGTGGAAATCCCCTTCGCTCGTCCCTCCGTC
>JBBEBV010000225.1:10789-18877 GCA_040882165.1 Bacteroidota bacterium | reverse complement strand
GCTTCCTGTCCAAACCCGGAGAACCACTTGCTCACCTTTCCCTGCCGGATCAGGAGCAACATCTTCTCTTCGATCATGCGCGGCAGGAGCATACCCTCGTACAGGTCGAGGAGCGTCCGGTCGGAATGGTCTGACCGGTCGAAGCGGATGGCCTGGAGCGCGGATTCGGCTTGGGTGAGCATGATGATGTGTGGTGATGGAACGGAGAGAATGTAACGGGTATTCGCCTGAAGGGCAAGTTGATTAGCGAGAGGAGGGAGAAACACGCGCTGTGGTATTCAAGGGCGGGCTCGGGAAACCTACTTTTTCTTGAAATAGATTTCCATGTCAAAAATATACCATGCGTTGCCGAACTTCAGCAGCGTGAATTTGACTTCCTGCGAAAGACTCGGGACATCGACTTTGACAGCCACCTCGACCTGTTTGCTGGTCACTGTCGGTTCATCACCGTAGCTGAACGGCACCCCGCGCCAAAGCGAGACGAGTCCTTCCACGGAGCGTTGCATCTGCTCATAGTTGATGCGTTTGAGCGCGCCGGTTCCTTCCTCATCGGACATGTACTGGCACATCGCCGCAAGATCATTCGCGTCCAGCGCTTCTTTGAACGCCTGGATGGCTTTCAAGGGCGTGTCGTTGCCCAGGGCGCTCACTGGCATTCCCGCCATGACCATGGCGAGCAGCAGGATCGACAGAATATTTTGTTTCATACCCATGCTTTTTTTCTCACACGCCCCGCGTCATAAACTCCATCTGTTTCTTTCATGATCCTCATTGCTTCTGTGAAGCATCCGGGGATTCTTCCGCCGCAGTTTCCAGGGTGCCGAGAAATTGCACCAGAGCCCCGAGAGCGAAGGTCTCGGGGGTTTGGTGGTGTCCCGTCAATTCTTTACCACTTACGTTCCTCACACACCAGGGACAAATCCCTTCGCGGGAAAAAAAATGCCGGTCCCCCTCTCCCTGCCCGATCGGTTCCCTCCAGGAGCCGTCAGGCAATTGCGTGCGACCGCACTGCGCGCATATGATCGCAGAATCTTCCATACTATTCCCCCCTTGCTATACGGTTGTTATCCCATTGCCGCCCCTGCATTATTCTCTCCATCCAAACACCGGGATGCGCCCCCTCCATCCCGAACCTTTGCCTTGCGCAAGATTTGTCGCGCGTTTAATCGACTCGCTGCTGTAAAAAACCTTGTGCCCCTGATTCCCCTTGCACTCTTTCTTTGTTTCCTGGTTGGGCGAGAGGAGCACGATTGCCCCCAGAACGTCCATGTGAATATGAAACATATAGTCTGCAATGATAATGCCTTTGAATGCCGTTTTTTCATCCTTGGTGTGGATGTTCTCCACTCTCGCTTTCAGGCCCGCATTACTGACCACCAGGATGCCCTCGGGGTTTTCTCCCAGGTTGGCCGATTTCCAGGTCACACCAGACGCAAGCTCGACGAACGTCACGCCACGCAAGGGGAACGTCAGATTCTTTGGATCGGTCACGTACTGACTTCCTGCAGTCCCGTTCAGGGCGGTGGTCTTCAGCGTTCCATTGTCGTAGCCGAGCGCCACATCCGGTGATCCCGGAAATGCACCGCCCCATCCGTAGTTTTCTTCCACAATTGCCGGATGGTGGGGGAAATTCATTGCGTAGTCCTGGCTGTTCACATCGGTCCCACCGATCATGGCGTTTTTCGTGTTGGAGAATGCGGTACCGGAGGAGACACCAAAGACGCCGGATTCCGGAACGAGAGTTCCATCCCACGTATGATCGCGACCATCAATTTGCATGTCGCTGATCGTATTGTCGAGAGGACCATCTGCCGTGAAAGCCCCGCGCACGACGGGGGGAACATATCCGAAGTTCTTGTCCGTATAAACCACTACCGCATGCGATTCCTCGCCGTAGAGAGCCGTTACCCACAACTTGATTGCTTCCTTCGGGACGCCGTTCAGGTTGATGGTCGTATCGATGATCGTATAGGTTGCGCTGTAAGCCCCGACACCGCTGAAGAGATCCGAAGGGATGTTTTTGGGTTTTTCCACCCTCCACTGTGCGCTATCGGCCAATTCCGTCAACAAGTAGGAGATCGATTGGTTGGCGATATCCCTTGCAAGGGACATATTATAGTATCCCACCATGTTTTCCACGGCCCGTTCGGAGCTTTTATTCAGCTGCAGGTTCATCACGCTGAGGATCATCGACGCGCCGAGCACTATGATGAGT
Organism: Bacteroidota bacterium; assembly: GCA_040882165.1. Lineage (GTDB taxonomy): Bacteria > Bacteroidota > Ignavibacteria > UBA10030 > UBA10030 > UBA6688. The sequence continues at coordinate 16,662 of JBBEBV010000225.1, read as the reverse complement.
GATCCTTTTCCCACTTACCAGCCTCCCAGGTTCTTGGGTCGGAACATTTTCGTTACCGTCACAGGGATGAACAACGTATCGATGGGTTCGCTGGGTTCCATGGTAAATTGCACCTTGATCAGCCGCACGACATCGCGGTGGCGCGAGAACCGTAGTGAATCGTACCGCATCTCATTTCCCCCGGTATCGATATAGCTGAAGAAGAACTTTACCAGTCCGGGGGCGACATTCAGTGCGGAGTTTGCATTGACCACACGGTAGAGGGGGAGGTCCCGCGGATTACCCGACTGGGGAAGATCCTCGCTGGTGCCGACCGTGTAGCGGACGGAATCCGGAACGCCGGTGTCATTGAGATCGGCAGCGAACATGACCGCAAGCGATTCCGCCTTGACGAGGGGAGATCCCGAAGCACGGTACCCCGCCTTGTACAAATCATGCTCCAGCAATTTCGTCAGGTTCACGGCGGATTCCTGGGAGATGAGGTCGCGGCTCCTTTCGAAGGCGGAGTTGGTGATGCTCGCATTCAACGTGAGGACGGTCAGCACAACCAATCCACCAATGATCATCGAGCCTATGTAGTCAAGAGACGTGTTCATGATTCCAAACCATCACTGATAAAACACACGCGAGACCGCCAGGGTATCCTGCATGCCTTCGGTAAAGACTTTCACTTCCACTTTTTTCGCGGTTGTTTGCGTTGTTGCCGCCTGACCGGTTTTTTTAGGATTCACATATTCGACGCGAATCTTTATGTCCAGAGAATCCTTAAATAACGGATTCCATGACCTTTTCTGCAACCCATGAAAATCGTCGATGTCGTTGAAAACCGGGTACCATTCGTTCGAATCTCTCCCCAATAATCCCGGGGGCGTGAAATCTGCCGGTTTCTTGGCAATCCCCGGCGGCAGACCTTTCGGCTTTCCCTTCCCTCCACCCGGTTGCTGTCCCGGCGCGAAACTGTCGCTTCCTGCAATGGCAAGAGCGTTATCAAAGGCTTTAGCCTGGATTTCCTCCAGGAGGTTTTCGGCCTCTGCGATGGAAGCGATCATGGCCTGTGTCTCGAGCATGTTTGAGTATGTCCCGAGAATTGCCCTGTTTGCCGCAAGCGTAAGCACTGCAACGAGCGTTAATCCACCGAGCGTCAGAAGCGACTGAGATCCCATTTTTATTGATTAATTTGCGGACAGGATTGTCCACAGGGAAAAAGGGCAATATACGTGCCCAACATAGCGAAAACAATCCCACGAAAAAGCGGGCTGGATCACAAGAAAAACGGGCTGGATCTTCTTGCCATCAGAAGAGTCAACCCGAGTTATCGAAAAACCATCTCAAAACGGGATATATTGTCTTATTTTGAGACTATTTTTCATACCAAGAGAGAATTTCGTAGACTCCCGTGAGGGGGAAAAAGGGGGGCGCTTCCTGCATCAAACGAGCGTCGTAGCGGTAGTTTTTTCGGTAACCATGATTGATCACGGGGGGGGTTCCGCTAAACGTTCCGACAGCCTGCCGTGAATTCTGTGTAATTCCTCCGTAAAGATCGATCACCCCTCGTGGATCGCCTTCGTTGTAATTTTCGGCGGAAAGCCCACCGTTGAGCGAAAACAATGCTGCATCGATTTGAATATTCGTCTGGTTCGCGGTATTATCCGTCATAATGATATTATTCTGGGCACAGATTCCCATGATGTCATCAGAAGCTCCGACTCGTGGGTCGGCCGCATATTTAATATCATCGTCGAGATACACCCTTCCGCGTGTCGATCCGGTTGCTGCGATGGTCACTTTTCCGTTCACCGTCCCCTTAATACGAAGGTCGCCGCTTTTGACACAAATGACACCGTTGGGCGCCCAGGTGGAGATCGCGACATTATTCACCCAGGAAGCACTTCCGATTTTGTGGTTCAGCGTTCCGTCCGAGTTAAACGTAAGATAGACGGTATTCGCTCCGGTAATCAATCTCCCTCCCGCGCTTGCGGAGTTCTCTATGGTGCTCATATCGTTGGGAAGACTGACCGAAACACCGGTCTGATAGCCGCCAAGGAACTGCGGGTGCGCAGCGGTGTCCTTGAGGATCAACCCATCGCGATTGGTGGCCTTTCCCTCGAAAACGGGGGTTCCCGCCGCGCGCATCTTGTCCTGTGTATGGAACGGCCCCCAGACAGTATCCCCGGTCACCCACCAGATGGAACCTTCCACATTGCTATAGTAGGCAAATTTCGAGAAGCGGCTTTGTCCCCAGAGGACGATGATGGTATCACGGGCGTTGAGGTACTGCGTCGACACTGTCAACCGCGCGTGTTTTTCATCTCCGACACTGAATTTTTGGATCGTCGCCTTCGCCGTTCCGTTAAAGATGCTCAAGTTGCTGTAGCTTGAAGCATTCCAGGTTGAGTCACGGAAGAACTCGTTGCACGCCATGTTCGCGACGCTGGCAGCAATATTATGTGCGGTCGTCCGTTCATAGTAACCGATGTAGTTCTCGTACGCGGCGGTGGAGACTTTGGAAAGGTCAAATCCGAACATCATGAGAGCCGTGCTGAATCCCATGATCATGATGAGTGAAGTGCGTCCCATCGTAAAACTCCTCTCTATTACCGGTTGCGAAGATTGCGTGCTGCCAGACGAAGCTGGCGCCAGAAGACCTGAAAATCTGCAAGCGTATCGCCGACCGCCGTGTACTCCAGCCGGTACGGCGCGGGGCTCTCCACGGCCATGGAGATTTCCATGGTGTGGACCTCGCGCGGATCATCGACCGGTACGGCGAGGGAATCTCCAAGTGAGTTGAAATATCTAAACCGGAACTGAGTTACCCCGACCTGCATGACCAGCGGGGACCCGGTGTTTGTTTGCCGGTACAAAATCCGGTCCCGCGGGTTTTGCGTCTCCGCGACAGCTTCCTCGCTTGTCGCCCCGACATAATAATAAATGGAATCGAGCGTCCCGTTATTATCCACGTCGGTCCAGAACCTCATGCTCGATGAGTCGGCCAAACGGATCGCATCGGTCGGATTGTCAATCTTGGTCGGATCCGCGCAGTAGCCGACCCTCCGAAAGTCATGTTCGATGACGCCGACGAGGGCAATCATATTCTGCTGGACCATCAGGTTGCTATGGTAGACCAGCGTTGTTTCGTTTGCCTGCGCGCTCAAGCGGATCACCATCAGGAAAAGGAGTCCCGCGATCACGGTTGAACTGACAATGTCGAACATCGTGCTTGCGCCCATAGGATCACCTGAAGTACCAGTAACTGAAGATATAAGGGACTTTTATCGTATCGAGCATCGACGGACCGGTCACGGAGACGAGTAATCTCTTATGCCATGTCCGCGTGCCGGCATCGGCGTTGGGATTGGAGGAATTGATATAGAACACCGTGGCCCAGATTTTTAACGTGTCGACTCCCGTGATGTACACACTGCGAGGCGTTGTGCTGTGAAAGTCATCAAAGTCATCGAAGTTTGGATAGACCTCGCCTGTCTCCGGACCCAGCGTTGTCGATAAATCGCCCACGGACGTGGCAATCTGTGTGTTCAGCGTGGTATCGAGCGGGGGCGCCGTGTAGGAGTCGAAAGCCTTTCCCGCTGCCTCTTCAATCAAACCCTGCGCCAACGAAACGGCATAGAGACCTATTTCCGTTTGTTGAAGGATGACGCCATGTTGGAACGATGTTCGGTTTGTCGTAATAATCGTCGTTCCCAGGAGAATGAGAGCGCAGATGGTAAGAAGAGTCTGACCTGTATTCATAAGAACCCCGTCCGAGATTGTACAGCGATGCCAGGAAGAAGGCAACTCGCGTACCAACGGGCAAACCTTCTTTTTTTGACGGGAATCCGTGAACGGGAGGAGAAAACTATGGGGAGTTACTGCTCAACCGGGGGGATTCGACACGGTTGTGACGAAGGACACGTGAGCGAACTACGGCGTCAACTTGTATTCTTTAATCTTGGTGAAGAGAACTCGACGGCTGATCTTCAACAGCTTTGCCGCCCTGGTTTTGTTCCATCGTGCGCGCTCCAGAGCCGCGAGGATGACGTCTCGTTCCACCTTTTCAAGAATGTCGCGCAGAGCAAGAGAAGAAGCCTCCGCTGCACGATCGTACTTGGCGCGGTCAACCGTCGAAACGACGGGGAGGGAAATATGCTCCTCGGTGATCGTCCGCCCCGGGGTCAGAACCACAGCCCGCTCGATCACATTCTCCAGCTCGCGCACATTCCCGGGCCATGCATAGGCCTTCAGGAGAGAGAGAACCTGGCGGGTGGCAAGAAGATCCCGCTTGCCCCCATGTTTCTTCAGAAGATGACTCACCAGCGCTGGGATATCCTCACGCCGTTCACGAAGCGGCGGGATGACGATATGAACCACCTGTAAGCGGAAAAAAAGATCTTTCCGGAACCGGCCGGCCTGCACCTCTTCCTGCAGATTCCGGTTGGTCGCAGCAAGGACGCGGACGTCAACGCGCAGCGCCTCCTTTCCGCCGACACGCTGGAATTCTCCCTGCTCGAGGACACGGAGGATCTTGGGCTGGAGGGCCGGACTCAGTTCCCCAATCTCATCCAGGAACAGGGTGCCCCCATCTGCCAGCTCGAACCGCCCCTGTCGTTGTTGATGGGCCCCCGTGAACGCCCCTTTTTCATGCCCAAAGAGTTCGCTCTCCAGCAATCCTTCCGGGATCGCCGAACAATTGACTTTCACGAATGGTTTTTCCCTGCGACGGGAATGGTACTCGATCGCGTTTGCGACAAGCTCCTTACCGGTTCCGGTTTCCCCTTCGATCAACACGGTGACGTCCGACGGAGCAACTTTGCCAATCATTTTGAAGATCTTTTGCATGGACGGCGATTTGCTCACAAACTGGTCCGGTTGGTATTCGCCAGCGTCCACATCCGCAAGACGCTGGCGAAGGACCTGCACTTCCGTGGCGAGACTTTTGTGCTCCACGGCCCGCCGGATCACCTCCACCAGCTCGTCGATGTCGAACGGCTTCGTGAGATAATCGAAAGCGCCACTCTTCATCGCCTCGATGGCGCGGTCACTCGAACCAAATGCAGTAAAGACAATGACGGGGAGCATCGGCTGAAGCAGTTTGATGTTCTTCAAAGTCGTCAGCCCATCCATCTTCGGCATCCGGATGTCGAGCAGCACGACATCATAGGAATTCCTCTTTACCATCTCGAGCCCATCCAGACCGTCTCCGGCTTCATCGACCGCAAAGCGCTCCATGGAAAGAAGGTCCCGGATGTTCAGGCGACTCGATGGTTCGTCGTCGACGACCAGTGCGCGTCGACGGATGGATGAACGACTCATGGTTGTTCCGTTGAGGTAGAGAGTTTCCGCATAGTCGGAAGTGAGAGGATAAAACGGGCTCCCCCTCCGTTCGTTTTTACATACTCCAGGGTTCCTTGATGCGCGTGGATGATCTCATAGGCGATGGAGAGACCCAATCCCGTCCCCGATTCTTTTGTTGTGAAGAAAGGATCGAAAATCCTTGCCGCCACCGCGGGCTGAACCCCTTCACCTGAATCCTCAACCGCCACGGACACGTTTTCATCCATCCGGTGGGTTGTTATGCTGATGGTTCCTCCATCCGGCATGGCCTCCATCGCGTTGGCGAGGAGGTTCAGAATGACCTCGCGGATTTCATGTTCATCCATGGGGACTATGGAGGGATCTGCCGTGTAGAAGCGCTTGACCGTGATCCGCTTCTTCCGAAGATCGTGCCGAACCACCTCGAGCGCGGAATCGAGGACGCCATGGAGATCCCAGTCCCGGAATTTCGGCGTCCGTTCCTTGGAAAAGTACAACAGTTTTCTGACGATGTTTTCCATCCTGTCCAATTCGCGGACAACCATGGCCATGGACTCCTGCGTCAT
>JBBEBV010000225.1:5646-10689 GCA_040882165.1 Bacteroidota bacterium | reverse complement strand
TCGGCCAGCTCGTCGTCGAGATCGTCAACGGCCCACGCAACCCCGACAAGGAGGTTCCGCGCAAAAACCGGTTTCGTCACAACAAGGTAGTTGGCGTTTTCCGACTGGTGATGACTCCATTGTTCCTGCCGCTGTTCGATCGTTGATTGGGTGAGCGCACCGAGGAGGCGCGCATAGGGAGTATTGGAATGGGCATGCAACGCCGCGAAACCGACCTCCCTGTTCCAGAGAGAGTGGAAAAACCCCGCCTCCGCGTCGGGAGCCTTGAGAAGTTCCTCCCCCGTGATCCTGGTCAGGACTGTTGTCAATTCCAGACGCTGGGATAATGTGGTGTCGGCAAATTGTTCGGGAGCGACAAAGGAGATCACCGACCCGTAGCGCCGGCTGAGATCCCCCGTTAATGACGAAAGACGGTCCCGGTTCAACCGGATGATGCTCTCACGCGCCCCTTCAACGGCGTTGGCAATGAAGACCGTCGCGCTCAGCACACCCAGGGCGAGAACACTGACGATGATAAAAACCTGCGCCCGAAGCGAGATACTTCTCATGGTTGGGTTGGACGGTTCCTGGCGGCATCATTGCCGATGCACAAGATGCCAAAAAAAAAAGGCGTGAGCAAGGGGGAGTACCATCGCTCACGCCTGCGGAGACGAATCAACGTTCCTGCCCGTGGGAATCCGGCGAACCGGGAGTCAGTGGAATTCCGGCCCCAGGTTCCTCAAAACAATGTACCCCACAATCCCGGAGAGCAGGGACGCCGCAAGGATGCCCACCTTGGAGGCGGCGAGCATGGCGCCTTCCCCGAATGCCAGTCCGGCAATAAACAGGGACATGGTGAAACCAATCCCGCCGAGCAGGGCAACGCCGTAAATTTGCTTCCACGAGACGGAGGTCGGAAGCGAGGCCCACCCGGCCTTCACCGCGAGCCATGCGAAAAGCGTAACGCCGATCTGCTTTCCGAAAAACAATCCGACAATGATCCCGAGTGTGGTCGGATGACCGAGGGCCGAACCGATATCGCCTTCCAGCACCACCCCCGCGTTGGCGAGAGCGAACACCGGCATGATAAAGAACGTTACCCATGGGTGGAGGGTATGCTCGAACCGCTGCATGGGTGTTTCGACATGTTCACACGCCTCCTCCAGCGTGTAGATCGCCGCCTGCTGATCGGAATCCATGGTTTCGGACGGTATGTCGTCCGCGCGGTCAAAAACGTCGAGAACGGCTCGCGCCCGCTCGAGAAATGCCTGCGCATGCAAACGCGTCCGGGCGGGGATGGTCACCGCGAGAAGCACGCCGGCGACGGTCGCATGCACACCGGATTTCAGGAACACAAACCACAAGCAGGTTCCGAGCAGGCCGTAGACCAGCGCGTGCCGGACACCCATCGCGTTGGCCGCCAGAAGCAGCGCCAGAAAGCCGGCACCCCACAGAAGATATCCCGCCGCAAGGTCGGCGGTATAGAAGAAAGCGATGACCAGAACCGCTCCGATATCGTCAACAATGGCAAACGCCGTCAGAAACACTTTGATGGAGACCGGAACGCGGCTTCCCAGCAAGGCCAGGACGCCGAGCGAAAAGGCGATATCGGTCGCCATGGGAATTCCCCATCCCGGTGCCCCTTCCGTTCCTGCATTGAAGATCAGGTACAGGAGGGCGGGAGCGATCATCCCCCCCAGGGCTGCAGCCACCGGCAGCATGGATTTCTTCAGGGACGCAAGCTCCCCGATGAGAATTTCGCGCTTAATCTCCAATCCCACGACAAAGAAGAAGATCGCCATCAAACCGTCGTTGATCCAGAGGAGCAGTGGTTTGGAAAGGAGAAAATCGCCGTACCCGACCGTGAGCTTTGCCTGCCAGAGACTGGTATAGCTTTCACCCCAGGCGGAGTTTGACCAGAGGAGTGCAATCACCGTACAGAGGAGCAATAAGATACCCGCCGATGATTCAAGTTGCGCAAACCTCTGAAAGGGGCGCATGATCAGATCGATGCTCTGCGGATTCAATGGCGGCTGCGGGGGACGAGAAGATGTCATACCAATCTCCTGGTGTTGATGGTGCAGAACAGATAGCAGTTGTCAAAAAGTTAACTGGTCTTTGTTTGAAGGGCAACAAAAATGCAGCGACGATGTTTTTTCCGGGACTCAGCCGGGATCCGGCTTCAGCGATGCTGCGTATCTATATATTAGAGGTAACAAGCGGTTTTCGTTGCACCTCACCGGTGCAGAGGCTATATTGCTGTTCCTATCATCAGCAGAGTATCGCAAGAGAGGAACCCATGAGCGAGCTTGATCTTACATCGTTTGAAAAGAGCATTGTCGTCCGCCCCATCAGGATCGACGACTACGATCAGCTTATCGCGCTGCAGTTGAAATGTTTTCCCGGCATGAAACCATGGAGGCGCGAACAACTTGAGAGTCAGCTTTCCCTCTTCCCCGAGGGCCAACTCTGCATCGAGTATGGAGAATCTCTTGTCGCCTCCTCGAGCAGCCTCATCATCGATTTCGACCTGTATGGAGAGCGGCACAGTTGGCGGGAGATCGCCGATGAGGGGTTTATCCGTAACCATAACCCCGAGGGTGAGACGCTGTACGGGATTGAAATTATGGTAGACCCGGAATATCGCGGCATGAAGCTTGCGCGCCGTCTCTACCAGGCCCGCAAGGATCTCGTCAGAGATAAAAACCTGATGCGCATCGTCCTGGGAGGACGGATTCCCGGCTACGTGGATCACCAAAACAAAATGTCCGCCCGCGAATATGTAGAGAAGGTTATCAACAAAGTGCTCGTGGATCCGGTTCTCACGACACAGCTCTCGAACGGATTTGTCGTGAAGCGCTTGATCGAATCGTACATGGATTCAGACAAGGAATCCAAAGGTCATGCGACCCTGCTGGAGTGGACGAACCTCGATTACGCGCCCGATCCTCACAAGAAATACGTCGTGATCAAGCCGGTCCGGATTTTCATCGTCCAATACCAGCTCCGGGAGATCAAGAGCTTCACGGAATTCGCACAGCAATGTGAGTATTTTGTGGACGTGGCGTCGGATTATAAAAGCGATTTCATCATGTTTCCCGAGCTCCTCACGATGCAACTTCTTTCATTTGTCAAGGCAAAGCGACCGGGACTTGCCATGCGAAAGCTGGCCGAGTTCACGCCTCAGTACCTGGAGCTGTTCTCACGCCTTGCGATCAAGTACGATGTGAACATCATCGGCGGTTCCCACTTTACGATCGAGAACGAGGATCTCTACAACATCTCGTACCTCTTTAAACGCAACGGCGGCATCGGGAAACAGTACAAGCTTCACATCTCTCCCAATGAGAAACATTGGTGGGGTGTGAAACCAGGCAGGAAGATCGAGGTGTTCGACACGGATAAGGGGAAGATTTCCATTCAGATTGGCTATGATATCGAGTTTCCGGAAATCAGCCGCATCGCGGTCGAGAAAGGGGCGCGGCTCATCTTTGTCCCCTTTTCAACAGACGAGCGGCATGGCTACCTGCGCGTCCGGTACTGCTCCCAGGCGCGGTGCATCGAAAACCAGGTCTATGTCGCGATCGCCGGAACGGTCGGCAATCTCCCGTTCGTCGACAACATGGATGTCCAATATGCCCAATCCGGAATCTTCACACCGTCGGATATTCCGTTCTCACGCGACGCGATCGCATCGGAGTGCACGCCGAACATTGAGACCGTGAGCGTCACCGATGTCGATCTGGAATTGCTCAGACGCCGTCACCAGAGCAGCAATGTCCTGAATTGGAAAGACCGACGGCTCGATCTTTATGAGATTCGCGCGAAGGAATGAGGAGCGATCTTCCTCAACTCCCTCAAGCCCCTGGATGCTTGTGAACCTTTTCGCAACACCCGCCCGGCGAAATCTCCTCTTTGCCGCTCTGTACATGAGTGAAGGCGCCCCGATTGGGTTCCTCTGGTGGGCACTCCCGACGAAGCTCCGCGCGGCAGGGCTCCCCATCGAACAGATCACGACCCTCACCTCCCTTCTTGTCCTCCCCTGGGCTTTTAAGTTCCTCTGGGCGCCGCTCATCGACACGCTCCGATCGGAGCGTTGGACCTTCCGGTCCTGGATCCTCACCATGCAGCTGTTCATGGGACTGACCTTGCTGCCGTTGTTCTGGCTCGATTTTGCATCCGACTTTTCATGGATCGCGTTCTTTCTCATCGCTCATGCCGTTTGCGCCGCAACGCAGGACGTTTCGATCGACGCACTTTGCATTTCCGTGACGGTGCATCATGACCGTGGAGCGATCAACGGCTGGATGCAGGCAGGGATGCTCTCCAGCAGGGCGCTTCTCGGCGGAGGGGCGTTGGTCCTGAGCTCGCATGTCGGGGATCAATGGGTCATCGCTCTCCTGATCGCCGTCATCTGGCTCCCCTCCGTGCTGCTGCTGGCCTCCCGGGAACCTCAGGCCGCAATTCCGTTCGGCTCCGCAGGAGGTACACGTGGAAGAGAGTTTCTGAGCCTCCTGAAAACCATTCTCCGCCAACGGATAACCTGGTTTGGGTTGCTCTTTGCCGCTCTTGCAGGGGCAGGTTTCGAAGCCGTAGGCGCGGTCGCCGGGCCATTTCTTCTCGATCGCGGTGTCGCCTCAAGCGAGGTAGGCTGGTTCTTTCTTCTTCCGGTGATTGTTTGTATGTCGGGAGGGGCGCTTGCAGGAGGCTATCTTTCCGATCGCTTTCAGCGCCGGCGCGTGGTGGCAGTCTTTATCGTGTTGATGGCGGTGGTCATTACCGCCCTCGCGGGTGCAGACGTTTTGCTCGACGCACCTTCATCCATCAGCCTGATGGTGCTCCTGGGTGTGCTGTATGTGAGCATCGGACTCTTCACCTCGTCGTCCTACGCGTTGCTGATGGATGTGAGCCATCCTCGCCTGGCGGCGACGCAGTTCAGTGCGTTTATGGGAGCGACGAACCTGTGCGAATCATGGTCCGCGTTCGCGATCGGTGGGCTGGTGGGAGGGTTTGGGTATCCGCCGGCATTTGTTGTGATGGCGATTCTGTCGCTTGCTTCCTTGC
>JBBEBV010000225.1:1646-5546 GCA_040882165.1 Bacteroidota bacterium | reverse complement strand
GTTTCCAGGCTGGCGTAATGAATGAGCCGTGCTCCACCTTTCTCAATGACCTTCCCTTTGAGCGTCACACGTTTCGCGGCGTACTTTGCCAGGGTCTCGTTGGCGCCCTTCATCCCCTTCGCCGGTACGACGGTGTACACGTTTCCCTTGTCATCAATGATACCGACCGGCAAGCCTCCTTGAATACAGGCGATGGCGCACTCTTCATGTTCCGGTCCGCGGCCGCCCATCATGCCACTCGTGAAGCACTTGAGGTCGATGATCTCGCCCGTGATGGCGACGTCATCACCTGAGGCCGACATCTGGGAACTCGCCTTCTTGGCGCATGGATTGCAAGGGTTCTGTTTCATCTCCGATTTCTTCTTGGCACACGGATTACAGGGGTTTTGTTTTTCCTGTGCAACAACGGGCACGGCGAGCGCCAGAGCCAGCAACACTGTGAAGAGTGATTTCATTTGAATCTCCTTGGTATTAAACAGGTGAATGGATTAGTGAAGAGAAACTGCACAGCGAAATCCTACATTATTGAAACTCGCGTCCTGAGGACTGCGACCGCGATAGGCGTTCCGGTACGCGCCACAGTGTTTGGCCCCACAGTACCATGAGCCGCCACGGGCCACACGAAGATCGCCGTTCCCAGGGCCCGGGGGATTGAGTGTGGGCGAATTCCCGTAATAATTCTCATCGTACCAATCCGCACACCACTCCCATACATTTCCCACCATTTCATGCAATCCGAAATCGTTCGCCGGAAAACTGCCCACGGGAGCCGTGTAATAGAAGCCGTCCTCCAGCCGGTTCTCCTCCGGCCACGAGCCTTGCCAGTAGTTGGTCCGGGCGATTCCGTCAGGCTTTAGGTTATCACCCCAGGGATACTCTTGTTGGGTTCTTCCCCCGCGCGCAGCGTACTCCCACTCTGCTTCCGTCGGCAGCCGTTTTCCCGCCCACTTCGCATAAGCAGCAGCGTCATTCCAGGAGACTTGAACGGCCGGATAGTTGCTGCGGTCTGCGATACCGGAACCGGGTCCCTCCGGCTCGCGCCAGTTCGCCCCCACAACCTTTCCCCAATCCTTCGCCCCCTTTCGAAAAACCCAACCGGAGCCGTTCTTCTCAGCGTCCGTTCGATATCCGGTTGCCTTCACAAATGCCTCAAACTGTGCGTTGGTGACTTCATACCGGTCAATGGCAAAAGCGTCGATCGTTACCTCGTGCACCGGACCCTCGTCTTCATAGTGTGGGCGGTTTGCCCCCATCGCAAATGTTCCACCTTCCACCGCTACCATCCCCTCAGGGACAGGACGGGAGGCACCTGCAAGGACAAGAATCAGTGTAAAGAGAGCATGCTTCATGGGGTTATCCTTTAGCGAGAATGTGCTGCCCGGGGAACTGTGGTGTTTCCCGTTCCATACACGAGACCGAGGATGGCTCCATAGACGACGTGACCCATCAGACTTCCCATCACCATCATGACCGGCGCGGCGGTGTTTGTCGCGAACAATCCGGCCCCCATCATCGGATTAACCATGATCTGGGCAAGAAACCAGGGAACAAGACCGAACAATGCGCCTTTGATTAAGGGAGCACCCGGCAGTTTCGCGACAAAAAGATATGCGTACATCAGCCCGAATGACGTCCCGATCATGAAATGGGCGAGCCAGCCGACAATGACGGGAACGCCCATAAAACCGGAAAGCATTTGTGGAATATCCATCTCCGGCATGCCCATCATCGGAGCGACCATCGTCATCATGGTCATCACGACAGTGCCTGCTATGCCGGCGCCTGCCGCTTTGGGTAAATTCAGTTTGTTCATCATACACCTCCTTGGTTGTGGGAATGGAATTATGCGAGGTACTGAGCAAACTCACTCAGTGTAAATGCCCCGTAAAACACAAGCTTGTGGTTCACAAATGTGGCCGGACAGATAAGAACCTGACGTTCCTGGAATGCTTCAAGGTTTTTCTCCCGGTCATAGACCCGGAGCTCAATCGCCGGATTGCCGGAGAATCCATGGATCACCCCCATTACTTGCTCGCACGACGGGCAGTCCTTTTCGACAAAGATTTCGACAAACTTCCTGGGCGTAATCATATCGAGAATACTTCGGCAAGTTTCGACAATGATGGGTTGTGGAGAATAATCGGTTGCGACGATTGCGGGCATTCAATGAGCAGCGTCGGAATGACCCGGCGTCCTCCGGACCAATCAATCACCTGCCGGGCCGCAGCATCATCCAGATCGATATTAATTTCATGGAACGGAATCCTGTTCTCATTGAGGAATCGCTTCGCGACCCGGCAGTCACTACACCATTGAGTCGAATACACTGTGATCTTTTGCATTGTCATCCATCCTTTTTCATCAAAGCGTGAGACACACGGTGAAAAACAACTGGTTCCAAGATACGAAGGGGGCGCGCCGGTCGCTGTCCGCCGCACGACACTTCGTTCACTCGAGCAATCCGACGTCGGCGGAGAGGCCAAACTGGAGGTTGTACCGCGATGCCTGCTGGATTCCATGGACGTTCCGGTACACGGGAATCTGAACAAATGCGAAGCCCGAAACGGCCTCGATGATCTCCACGCGCAAGCCCGGGCTGGCGAAAATCCACGTTCCTCCGGTGTTTTCACGCGGTTCCCGTGTGCTGCCGGGGTCGGCGAAGTCCTGAATCCGGCCATTGACCTGGAATAGCAAACTGGCTCGCTGGCTAAACTGGTACGACGTCCCTGCGTGAGCAAGGAGGATATTGCCGAATCTCCAGCCACTCGTTCCGGCGCCATTGAATTGGTACGTCACGGCGGCCTCCAAAGGGAGCGAGCTGTACTCTCCGCTGATCATTGGAACGCTTGCGACTGTCTGGCGATACTGGAAGCCAATGATACCATCCGTCGAGCCGGAGCCGGGTTGAATCGAGACCTCGGCCTCTTCCCCTTCGGCATTTTTCAAATTGGTAAGTCCGGTGGGAAGTTTCACACCGACCAGCATACTTACATACGGAGCGAATTCCGAGTTGGGAAGGAGAAGTGCATACTGCCCGCCGAGAACGACATCCCCTAGTCCGTCGAAGCTCCACGATTCCCAGAGGTTTTCTCCGCCATGATGGTGGATGTGACTGTGTTGTCGCGTGATAAAGGGAAGTTCAACGTTCACTTGCGCGCGGTCGGTGAGGCCGGCCTGAAGCTGCACAATATTCCTTTCGTTGATCGTTTGCACCTCATCATGATGTTGCCGAATTGCCCCCACAGGGGACACGAGGCGGACCCACAGCCTGCCACTACATTCTCAGAAGCAAGCCCTAAGAGAGAAATCAGGACGAAAAGCTGTAAACACAATTTTACCATTTGCCTCTCCTTGATTGATGTTCAGTTTTTGGATCGCCGGATTCCTCTCACCGGGGGTTCCTGGAATCCGCATGGATCGACACACGCTCAGCTTCGTCGTTCGCCCATTGGGAAAGGGCGTTCACTTCAGCATCCGAGAGCGATGCCCGGGGATGAAGAAGCAGGTAACGCTGCGGGGGCATCTGCCTGCCCGACACCTGGTCATCAATGAGCTCAAGTAAACCAAGTTTCTTGGCGGGCTTGTACGTTGCCCATGCTGAGAAATTCAGCCGGCGGCGAGCGTCAATGACATCGTTGGCGATCAGCTCGTTCATCGGAGTTATTGCGCTGTACCATGGCCAGCGCGTTTCATTCGAATGACAGTCGAAACACGAACTCTTGATCAACTCCGCGATCTCTCCGTCAAGATGCCCGTCTTGAAGGATCGATAACGCAGGATCGGCGGGAGGGTTGGAACGATCGGGCCGGACAAACTGAGCGGCGACGAACAAGATTGCACCCGCGACAGCAGCTTTCTTGATGAATGAACGAGCGATGAACGGCATTACCATTTCTCCTC
>JBBEBV010000225.1:0-1546 GCA_040882165.1 Bacteroidota bacterium | reverse complement strand
AACGGACTATGATGGAGTGAGGTGAAGTGGGGCTGACTCACCTCTGAAACAGACGATGCAAACATAGTGAACCCGTAATCGGTGTGTTGTCCGCCAAGTGACAAGCGCAGCAGCCGGCAGGGGAAAAACCGGGGGCTTGGGATCAAGAAGAGAGTAGGACTGGAATTCCAGAGGAGGGCGAGAACTCTTAAAAGAAGGTTTGCGGAGGTTTCATGAGCCCCGGAGAGGCATCAGCTTTTGTCGCGCTGGGTCGACTGGAAGATGAAGGAGTCGAGAATATCAATTCAGGAGGAAGTTATGTGGAGAGTTTCCTCAGGAGATCGAGCTTGTTGATGGTGAAACCCTGGCGGGAAAAGTCAATCAGTCCTTCTGCGCGAAATTCGTTCAACGTGGTGGTGACGGTTTGGCGCGCGGCGCCGACCAGAAGAGCGATTTCCTGGTGGGAGAGGTGCATCTTGATGGTGACGATGCCCCCCTTGATCTTTCCGAACTCCTCCGCGTACCGGACGAGGAAGGAGGCAATCCGCTTCCGGACATCTTTGAATACCATATCGGTCACTCGCTCCTCGAACTTTTTCAATCGCAGACCTATCCTTTTTGTGACCTGGAAGTTCAGGTCCGGATGCATTTTGAGAAGGTCCTCAAAATCGGTCTTCTTAATGGTGCAAATCATGACATCGTCCAAAGCCTGGGCAAGCTCCCCTGCGGATTCCTCTTCGCGCACAAACGAAATCTCGCCAAACAACTCTCCGGGCCCGACGACATCGAGAATGACTTCCCTCCCATCCGATGTCAGCCGTGATATCTTCACGTGTCCTTCCTTCAAGAAAAAGATTGTCTTCGCCGGCTCGTCGGGGAAATAGATTGGTTGATGCGACTTGATTGTTGCCATGGCGGACATCTGATTCACGCGCTCCATTGTGGCATCGTCCATCCCTTCAAAGATGTTGAAATGCTTCAGATACCAGAACTTCGATTGCTGCGGCATAGAAACCTCGCAAAATGTCATTTGGCAGACAGACCAGGTCCGCATGATGCGTTATACTGACGGGTAGAATGTACAGGAAACGATTCACAATAGCCATTACTCTGGTCTCCTTCACTGTCACTTCAACAAGGGTGTTGGCGCAGGCGTGCTGTTCTGCCGGACCACCGTTGCTTGGCTCGCTGGAACTTTCTTCGGTGGGGGAAGGTGCGGGACAACTTGCGATCACGTATGAGTACAACTCCTTGCGGGATTTGCTGGATGGCAGCTCAACGCTCCCCGACGAGACCCGGCGCCGCACGGTGCATTCCGTGTTGCTGGGAGGCAGTTATGGTCTGTCGTCAAGAGTGTCCGCAACGCTGCTGTTGACTGCCGTTCAACAGGAGAGACGGGCAGAAATTTTCTCCGGCGAATGCTCTTTTCTCAGTGTCGGAGGAGTTGGAGATGCCGTCGTTCTCATACAATACGCGGTTGTACCGAATTCTCTCCCGGATCAACGAGAGATAACAATAGGTTTAGGGACAAAGATTCCCTTTGGTTCTTCGTCAAACACCGATCGGG
>JBBEBV010000224.1:0-3588 GCA_040882165.1 Bacteroidota bacterium | reverse complement strand
TGGTCCGCACCGGGGATACCATCGTCGTGGCGGTGAGCGGCGGAGTGGATTCGATGGTGATGCTGCATCTGTTGCTCTCCCTCAAGGATCGCCTGGACCTTCGTCTCGTTGTGGCTCATGTAAACCACCAACTTCGCGGGGACGAATCTCTGGAGGATGAAGAATTCGTCCGACGAATTGCGCGAGCCTTGTCCCTCCCGTTTCACGTGACCCGGACCGATACGGCGGACCATGCACGCCGTTTCAAGCTTTCGAAACAGGAAGCGGCACGCGAGCTTCGCTACCGGTTCTTCGAGGAACTCCGGCTGGAACTTGGGGCCCATACGGTCTCGACCGCACATCAGGCCGACGACAACGCTGAGACGGTACTGTTGAACGCCTTGCGAGGAACGGGCATCCGCGGCCTCAGCGGAATCCCGGTGCACCGGAACGACGGTGCCATTATCCGTCCCCTCCTCTTTGCGCGGCGAAGCGACATTGAAGAGTACGCGCGGATCAATAACATCTCCTCCCGGTACGATTCATCGAACGATTCCCAGAAGTACAAGAGGAACTATCTCCGCAAAACCGTGATCCCGCTCCTCCAATCGGAAATTCATCCGGATGTCGTCGGGTCCCTCAACCGAGTCTCTGCTGTCATGCGTCAACTCGACGAACGAATCGGCCGGGAGGTCGCGGAACGCTGGCATACGTTGGTGACACTGGATCAGACCGGCACCAGCCGCGTTCGAATCTCCGACCTGTTGTCAGAACCGACGTTCCTGCAAGAAGAGATCATTCTTCGTCTCCTCCGGTCTCTCCAGGTCGAGCTCCAGGCGCAGAAGGTTCTGCAGATTCTTGGGCTTTGCTCACACCCCACCGGACGCTCCCTGCAACTTTCCCGGGATATGGTCGTTTATCGGGACCGCGATGCCCTGGTCTTTGTGCCGCAAACCGTGGCCGCGGAACCGGACCAGGTCGTGGAGCTCGGACAGACGTACATCTTCCCATCCTTCCGGTTTGCGGTGGGCCCGACAGGCCCCCCTCCCGAAGCGATGACCGGCGGTAAAGAAGTCGAACTCGTGGACGCAGCGCGCCTGGGAACCCGCCTCAGGCTCCGGACCTGGAGGAATGGAGATTGGTTTATGCCCCTGGGCATGAAGACGCGCAAGAAACTGAGTGACTTTTTCACCGATGAGAAGGTCCCCCGCTTCGAGAAAGGCCATATCCCCATCCTGGAATCGGACGATGCCATCGTGTGGGTTTGCGGCAGGCGTTTGGATGAGCGCTTTAAAGTGACCCCCTCGACGAGGTTCGTCGTCCGTTTGGAGTACTCCCCTACAATACCAACATAGGAAGATCGTCTTACCGTATGAGCGACGAAATCCTCATCAACAACGACCGTTTTACGCTCTACCTGAGTGAAGAGAAAATTCAAAAACGCGTCAAGGAGCTTGCGGCGCAAATCAACAACGATTACCGGGCGAAAGTCCCCATTTTTATCGGCATTCTGAACGGGTCGTTCATCTTCTTTTCCGACCTGATTCGTGATATCACGGTCGATTGCGAAGTGGATTTCTTGAAACTCTCGAGTTATGGCGATGCCAAAATCTCCTCGGGACAGGTGACGCTTCTCAAGGACCTGAACTGCGAGGTGAAGGGGCGGGACATCATCGTTGTTGAAGACGTCGTCGATTCGGGTCTTTCCATCGATTTCATGAAAAAGATTGTCATGAAAGAGAACCCCGCGTCCTTCCGCGTGGTCACGCTCCTGTTGAAAAGAAGCGTCGCCAAGATCGATTTCCCGATTGATTATGTGGGATTTGAAATACCGCCGGAATTTGTCATAGGATATGGCTTGGACTATGCTCAAAAAGTTCGTAATTTACGTTCGATTTATAGACTTGCACCGAACAGCCCTGTTCAGAGGTAAGGGTTGGACCGGGGGATACGGATGCTCACGATGAGGGAGAATGATCTGATGAAGGAGTTTGGCATGGATCGCTGGTTGGCCGAAGAATCTGAAGACAAGCAACGGAACGGCTCGCAGAAAAAGCGCGGTGGGGCGCCCCAGAAGCCCCCAAAGAAGCAACCGAAGCAATACCGCGACGAAGATTTTAACTGGAACAAGGTCGGGAGGATGATCGCCGGATGGCTCGGGATCCTTCTTGCCGTCTATCTCATCATGCTCGCATTCAAGAGCACGGAAGAGACGGAGTATGAAATCAACTTCACGACGTACCAGACGCTTCTCAACGACGGCAAGATCGTGGAAGCGCTCATTAAGAAATCGAATTTCAATAATTACGATTTCTACGGCAAACTGGGGTCGCCGATGGATTTGGTCACCGCCAGCGGGAAACGGGCTCCGAATGCCACACGCGTTGTCCTCACCCTTCCCTACTCCAATATTGACGAGCAGGTGATCGCGGGCTGGACGGCGAAAGGGTTGAAGTTCAATGTGGTGAAAGAGGACAGCACGTGGATGAGCGTCCTGACATCGACTCTGCCGTGGATTCTCCTCATTGCCATTTGGCTCATTATCTTTCGCAGGATGCAAATGGGGGGAGGCGGAACCAAGGGATTGTTTTCCTTCGGCAAGAGCCGGGCGAAGTTGCTGACGGAAGGGATGACAAAAATAACCTTCCAGGATGTGGCGGGGGCGGACGAAGCGAAGATTGAGCTCCATGAGATCATCGAGTTCCTGAAGGAGCCTTCGAAGTTTCAGAAACTGGGGGGTAAGATCCCCCGCGGCGTACTTCTCCTGGGGCCTCCGGGCACGGGGAAGACCCTGCTCGCGCGTGCGGTAGCCGGAGAGGCAGGCGTGCCCTTCTATTCCATCAGCGGGGCCGATTTCGTCGAGATGTTCGTCGGCGTCGGTGCAAGCCGGGTTCGCGATCTGTTCGAGCAGGGGAAAAAGAACGCCCCATGCATTATCTTCATCGACGAGATCGATGCCGTGGGTCGGCACCGGGGAGCCGGCCTGGGGGGCGGACACGATGAACGCGAGCAGACGTTGAATCAGCTCCTGGTGGAGATGGATGGGTTTGAGCAAAACAGCGGCGTCATCATTATCGCCGCCACCAACCGTCCGGATGTTCTGGATCCAGCCCTGTTGCGACCAGGCCGGTTCGACCGACAGGTGATCGTCGATCGTCCGGATGTCAAGGGTCGGGAGGGAATTTTCCGGGTCCACACCAAGAACATCCCGCTGGCTGAGGATGTTCAGCTTGAGATCCTCGCGAAAGGGACGCCTGGATTGTCCGGCGCCGACATCGCCAACCTCGTCAACGAAGCGGCCCTGCTCGCCGCGAGACAGAACAATAAAGTCGTCACCATGAATCACTTTGAAGAGGCAAAGGACAAGGTGATGATGGGGATGGAACGAAGGACGATGATCATTTCGGACCGCGAGAAGCGGGTTACGGCGTATCATGAAGCGGGGCACGTCCTCGTCGCCAAGCACCTGCCTGATGCGGACCCGGTGCATAAAGTCACGATCATTCCCCGAGGCCGCGCGCTCGGCGTGACCACCTACCTTCCGATCGATGAGAAACACACCTACTCGAAACAGTACCTCGAGGCCATGATCACGTATGCTCTCGGAGG
>JBBEBV010000223.1:10440-23392 GCA_040882165.1 Bacteroidota bacterium | reverse complement strand
GGGCGTATCAGTACCTCGAGAAAACGGGGGAGCGAAAACGAATGACGGTCCGCTTCGCCACGGCATCGCGGGCTGTCTGGATTTTGATTATAGGCCTTCTTTTTCTGAACCACGAGTCGTTCGCCTCTGCGCGCGTCTGGATTTTTATCCTCCTTTTTGCTCTCTCGGCCGGTTTCGGCGTGATGAGCGCCGTTGCGTGGGTTTCATGGTTGGTGGATCTTGTCCCGCAACGTGCGCGGGGAAGATTCTTCGCGCAGCGGAATCTCGCGGCCGGTGCGGTCGCGGTCATCCTTGCCATCGGCGCAGGGAAGTTCATCGATTTCTGGAAGGAGGAGGCGCTTGGGACCGAGCTGTACGCCTTTGCCCTCCTGCTCGGGGTCGGACTGGTGTTTGGCTTCTGGGCCGTTGCCGTGCAGAACCGGATGTACGATCCACCCTTCAAGAAACCCCACACGCAATCAACCTTTTGGGAGGCCCTGCGCCGTCCCTTCAGCGACCCGATTTTCCGGAAGGTTTTCTCGTTCAGGATTTTCTACGACCTCGCGCTCGGCAGCGCGGGGACGTTTTTCAGCGTCTACATGCTGACCCAGATGGGAATGAGCTTTACATTTGTTTCGGCGATGACGATGGTGACGACGCTGACGAACCTGCTCTCACTCCGGTTCTGGGGAAGGGTCGTCGATACGTACGGAAACAAGCCCATTCTCTATATTTGCCTCACAGGGAAGCTTGTCTTCGCGATTCTCTGGCTTTTCACCACGCCCGATACGTTCATCCTGTTCGTGATCATCCATTGCTTCGGAGTGTTTGACGGCGGGAACGTGGTGGCGATCCCGAACCTCGTGTATAAGATTGCTCCGGCGGAACGGAGGGCCAACTATATTACGGTGGATGGAACGATCGTCGGTATTGCAGCGACCATCGCGCCACTGTTGGGGGGAAGCCTGGCGGTTCTCTTCTCAGGTTGGTCGCTGAACCTGGGGCCGGTCACGTGGAGCCATTTTCACTTTCTCTTCATTGTGTCGATCCTGCTCCGCTTTGCCACCTTCTGGTTCTTGAGGAAGGTGCAGGAGCCGGAGGCGGCGGGGGTGACGG
The DNA here is from genome assembly GCA_040882165.1 of Bacteroidota bacterium. Classification (GTDB taxonomy): domain Bacteria; phylum Bacteroidota; class Ignavibacteria; order UBA10030; family UBA10030; genus UBA6688. The sequence goes on along the minus strand of JBBEBV010000223.1, from coordinate 22,297 downwards.
AGGTAATCAGCGTGGTGCGGCCGGTCCGGAGCATCGATATCTACAAGGGATTTGAGCTCGCGTTGAACGTCGTGATCGCTCCGGCAAAATTCGTCGTGAAGAGGATTGTGAAAAGGAGGGGGACAAAAAAGGGGAAGAAGGAGATCAGTCCAAAGAAATAGTTTTGAGTTGTTACCAGCGAGAAATAATTGCCACAGAGTCGCAGAGGACTCAGAGCCTTATTGTGATATTGGAAAACACCTCTGTGGCCTCTGTGTCTCAGTGGCTCATTTTATGGGGGGCGTGTGAAACAACCAAAAGAAGAAAAACCTCTGCTCGTCCGATGTCCGAACTGCAAACAGCTTCGTGAACCCGACTACAACGAGCTCACCCGCCGCCATGTCTGCTCCCTGTGCGCGGCTCCCGTCGATGCGCAGGTGCTGATTGAGAAGAAGAAGCGGGGGTTGAAGTAACGTATTCTCAATCTGTCGAGTTGGACAGCCAGACAATCCGCAGGACCGGTTCAATCACACATTAAACCTGAAAAACACCACATCACCATCCTCCACCACATACTCCCGCCCCTCTACGTCCAGTAAACCGTTTTCCTTAACCGCGGCTTCTGAGCCGAGCCGGTCAAGGTCGGTAAACTTCATAATCTCCGCCCGGATGAATCCCTTTTCAAAATCGGTATGAATGATGCCGGCCGCTCCGGGGGCTGTTGATCCCTTTTGCGCAGTCCACGCGTGCACTTCCTTTGGTCCCGCAGTAAAAAACGTGATCAGGTGAAGGAGGTCGTACCCTTCGCGGATCACCTGGTTTAAACCCGATTCCTTCAATCCCAGCCCCTCCAGGAAATGCACCCGTTCGTCGTCGTGGAGTTCCGATACTTCCGCCTCCACCGCCGCACTGATCACGACAACCTTCGCGGATTCCTTCGCGGCAATTTCCCGGACCTGCTTGACATACTCGTTCTCGGATGTAATCTCTTTTTCGTGCACGTTGCAGACATACATCACCGGTTTGCCGGAGAGCAGGTGCAGGTCGCGGAACCAGAGCATCTCGTCGTCGTTCTGGACCGCGATGTAACGCGCCAGGCGTCCGCCGACAAGATGTTCCCGCACACGCGCATAGAATTCCGATTCCTGGTTGACCTTCTTATCCCCGGACCGTGACCGTTTCTCCGCATCCGTGATCTTCTTCTCCACGGTGTCGAGATCCTTCAGGATCAACTCCGTTTCAATCACCTCAATGTCCCGTTTCGGGTTCACGCTCCCATCGACGTGAACGACGTTCGGATCGTCAAAGCAACGGACAACATGGGCGATCGCATCCACGTTCCGGATGTGGGAAAGAAACTGGTTCCCTAAACCCTCCCCTTTGCTTGCTCCTTTGACCAACCCAGCGATATCGAGAAACTCGATGGCAGTCGGGACGATCTTCCCCGGCTTATAGATCGCCACGAGTCGATCAATCCTCGGATCGGGGACGTTGACCACGCCGATGTTCGGGTCGATGGTGCAGAACGGATAATTAGCCGCGTCCGCTCCCGCGGCCGTAATGGCGTTAAACAGCGTCGATTTACCGACGTTGGGCAATCCGACGATTCCACACGTAAATCCCATTTCTTTCTCCTTATCAAGGCAAAACCTGACAGGTTTTGAAAACCTGTCAGGTTTATGCAGGGCCCAATATACGAAACCATGATCGCCGCTCCAAGAGCCGACTAATAAGTTTTCACCCAATTATTAAAATTCCTTCAGAAAGGCAAAGTATTTGCATAATTATACATTTACATGTATATTTATACATTATCAAAAAGAGGGAACAAAACGTGGCAGAAGCGATTACCGTCTCCATTATTGGAGCCTCGGGGTATTCCGGTGCTGAGTTGTTGAAGATTCTCAACCGTCACAGGCAAGTAACGGTCAAAAAGCTGTTTGCCAACACTTCGGCCGGTAAGAGGATCGACGAGGTTTTTCCATCTTTCAGAACAGTCTCCGGGATGATGCTGGAATCGTATTCCGCTGACGCGGCCTGCACCAGTGACGTCGTGTTTCTTGCCCTTCCTTCGGGCGAGGCAATGAACATCGTCCCCGAACTGCTCAAGCGAGGGAAAAAGGTGATCGACCTGGGAGGGGATTTCCGCCTGAAAGACATTTCTCTCTATGAAGCCTTTTATAAACACCATCACCATGCGAAGGAAACGGCTCAACAGGCCATCTTCGGTCTGCCGGAGTGGAACCGCGAACAGATCCGGTCTGCGACACTGGTCGCGAACCCGGGATGTTATCCGACGAGTGCAATCCTTCCCCTTGCTCCCGTTCTCAAGGAGGGCTTGATCGAGGAACAGGGCATCTCCATCAGCTCGTTGTCCGGAGTGTCGGGGGCCGGGCGAAGTTCGAATACCGAGCTCTCGTTTGTCGAGGTGAATGAATCGGTGAAAGCCTACAAGGTCGGAACGCACCAGCATACTCCGGAGATACGGTCCATCCTCGAATCGATTACCGGTATGAAGATCGGACTGACGTTCGTTCCCCATCTTATCCCCATCACGCGGGGAATCTATACAACCATCTACGCCCAGCTCAGGAAGAAAGTCGGCCAAGTCGATGTGCTGGCCGCCTATCAGAAGCATTATTCCGGGGAGCCGTTCGTCCGGGTATCCGACAGCATGGTCCCGGAGATCAAACATGTGAATTATACCAACTTTATCGACATTGGTTTCCGGGTTTACCCCGACAACAACCAGCTTATCATGCTCTCGACGATCGACAACCTGGTCAAGGGGGCCGCAGGGCAGGCTGTTCAGAATATGAATCTGATGTTTGGATTCGAAGAAACGGAGGGGCTTCTATGAAGGAAGAACTCACGGTCAACGAGTGCCCGGGGGGCGTTACGGCTCCCAAAGGCTTTCTCGCCGCCGGAATGTACTGTGGCATCCGCAAGGCTAAAAAAGATATCGGAATGATTGTTTCCAAAACGCCGGCGGCCGTAGCGGGCGTCTTTACGCTCAACAAGACTCAAGCCGCTCCCATCCTGGTCGACAAGGCGCAACTTGCAAAGTCGGATCTCTGCTCGGCCATCGTCGTTAACAGCGGCAATGCGAACGCATGTACCGGCGAGCGGGGCTTGAACGACGCGTGGGATATGGTCCGGGCGACTGCGGAGGCACTAAACCTTCCGGAGGAACAAATCATGGTTTCCTCCACGGGGGTCATCGGCCAGTATATGCCGATGGAGAAAGTCCTTCCGGCAATGAAGGAACTTGCCTCCGGACTGAGCCGGTCCGGAAACAAGGATGTCGCCGAAGCGATTATGACGACCGATACCTATCCCAAGGAAGTCGCCGTCCAATTCACGCTCGGCGATGTGATGGTGACCATCGGGGGAGTGGCAAAGGGCTCTGGCATGATCGCGCCGAACATGGCAACGATGCTCGGTTTTATCACAACCGATGTGGCGATATCCAAGTCCCTTCTTATGAAGGCGCTCCGCGCGGCAAACAACCGGTCGTTCAACCGCATCACGGTTGACGGCGATATGAGTACGAACGATCAGGTGCTGGTACTGGCAAATGGTCTTGCCCTGAACGCCCCGTTTGGTGAAAATTCCGAGGAATTTGTGCTGTTTTCAGCCGCCCTCGAATACGTCCTGATAAAACTGGCAAAGATGATTGCCCGTGACGGCGAAGGGGCGACCAAGCTTATCGAGATCCAGGTGAAGGGAGCGCGGACGGAAGACGAAGCGGCGCAGGTCGGGAAAGCCGTGGCGAATTCGAACCTGGTCAAAACCGCGATTCACGGTGCCGATGCGAACTGGGGAAGGATCCTTGCCGCCGTCGGGTATTCCGGCGTCAATATCAATCCGGACGACGTCGAGATCTCGTTCAACGATCTGCCGGTGTTGAAGAAAAATTATGAAATTGTCCTCGATGAAGAGAAGGCAAAACAAATCCTGCTGCAGGAAAATGTCCTCATCGTCATCGACCTGAACCAGGGCACCGAGTTTGCGCGGTTCTGGACGTGCGACTTGACGAAAGAGTACGTGCATATTAATGCAAGCTACAGGTCATAGTATGGATAACCCATGATTGATCCTGCTACCAAAGAAGAAGTCTTGATCGAAGCGTTGCCGTACATCCAAACGTACGAAGGGAAAACCTTCGTCATTAAGTACGGTGGCGCGGCGATGACCGAAGAACAGCTCAAACAGACCTTCGCCAAGGACGTGACGATCCTGCGGAAGATCGGGATCAACATGGTCATTATCCATGGCGGCGGGAGGGGGATCACCGAGGCGGCGAAGGCGTTCAACATCGAGACGAAATTCATCGAGGGACAGCGTTACACGGATGAGAAGATGATCGACCTGGTGGTGATGATGCTGGCGGGGAAGGTGAATAAAGAAATCGTGAACCTGATCAATACGAACGGCGGCAACGCGATCGGGTTGTGCGGGGTGGATAACCTGCTGCTGAAGGCACGCAAGCATATGCCGGAGGGGGTCGATCTGGGCCTGGTCGGGGAAATCACCTCGGTGAACGTTCCCTTCATCAACCTGCTGGTGCAGAACGGCATGATGCCGGTGATTGCGCCCATCGGAGTTGGAGAGAACGGCCAGATGCTCAATATCAATGCGGACCTTGCAGCGGGAGCCGTCGCAGCCGCGTTGAAAGCGGAAAAACTTGTGTACTTAAGCGACATCGAGGGAGTCATCGTCAATAAAAAACTGATCTCCACCCTTACCCGCTCCGAAGCGAAGAAATTGATGGAGGATGGATCGATCTTCGGCGGCATGATCCCCAAGATCCGATCGGCATTCGATAGCCTTGAAAACGGTGTGAATAAAGTTCACATCATCGATGGCCGCATCAAGCATTCATTGCTCCTCGAGATTTTCACGGATGAGGGTATCGGCACACAAATGACCCACGGAGACGAGGCAGCGCTCGTATGAAAAGAGATTTTCTTTCACTGCTCGATCTGCAACCGGGGGAACTGGAGGAACTGTTCCTGCTCACCGATGCGCTGAAAGCCGACGCAACACGCCGTCCTCTTTCCGGTCGGTCGGTCGCGATGATCTTCCAGAAGCCGTCGCTCCGGACACGCGTCTCCTTTGAGGTCGGAATCTCCCAACTTGGCGGTCACGCAATCATCCTTTCCCAGGAGGGAGTTGGCATTGGTGTGCGGGAGAAGGCGAGCGATATCGCGGAATTGCTTTCGCGGATGACGGCGATGATCGTTGCCCGCTTGTTCGATCACGCTCTGCTGATGGAACTGGCGAATCGCGCAACGGTGCCGGTCGTGAATGCACTGACCGACCTTTCGCACCCGTGTCAGATTCTTGCCGATGTTTATACGATGCGCCAGCATGGTAAACTCAAGCCCGGCGTCAAGGTCGTTTTTGTAGGGGATGGAAACAACGTCGTCCATTCATGGCTGGAGTTGGCGATGCTTTATCCGATGCATTTTGTCCTGGCGGCCCCAAAGGGATACGAGCCGAGCGAAGAGATCTTCAGACAGGCTGTAGCGAAAGGCGTGAGCACGGTCGAAATCATCCTGGATCCCGGGACGGCAGTGAAGAATGCGGATGTGATCTACACGGACGTCTGGACCAGTATGGGACAGGAAGCGGAGTCGGAGAAACGAAAGAGGGATTTTGCCGGATACCAGGTGAACGCGGCGCTTCTTGCGCAGGCGAAACCCGATTGCGTCGTGATGCACTGTCTCCCGGCACACCGCGGCGAGGAGATTACGAACGATGTGATCGAAGGGCCGCAGTCGATCGTTTTCAATCAAGCCGAAAACAGGTTGCACGTGCAGAAAGCGGTAATGGTCAAACTGCTCGAGAGCGTACGTGCAGACTAAACCGCTCATGCCTCTTTTGAATCGACCGTTGCATCACGAACATACCGCGGTGGACGATGTATGGACCCCGGGAGAAGGTCTATGAACAAACAGAACCGGCAGTTTACCATCAAGCAGATCATCACGCATCAGGTGATTGCCAGCCAGGAGGATCTCTGCAAAGCCCTGAAGAAGGCCGGCTTCGATGTCACGCAGGCAACGCTCTCCCGCGACTTCAAGGACCTGGGCATCGCACGAGTGAGCACGGAAGAGGGAGTGCGCTACGTGCTGCACACCGAAAGTGAAGAGCGGAGGCTGAAGCCCTTGATCGGGTACGAAGTGGAGCGCATCGACGCGAACGAGTCGGTGATCGTCATCAAAACATTGCCGGGACGCGCGCAGGGAGTGGCAGAGATCATCGACAGCATGCATCTTCCCTCGATCCTCGGAACGATCGCCGGCGACAACACGATTTTCATCACCCCCTCCTCGGTGGAGAAAACCGGTGAAGTGCTGAAACTGCTCCGGAAGTTTATGATGGGGGCGGAACAGAAAGTAGCTTGATCAATTAAAAATTAAAAATTAAAAACGAAAAATTGGAAAAAAGTCCAAGGCCGACCTTCAACATTGAACTTCAGACTATAGACTTTAAACTCAGAAAGGAGTCATCTTGAAGAAGCAAAAAATTGCAGTGGCGTATTCCGGGGGACTCGATACCTCGGTCATCGTGAAATGGTTGCAGGAGAAATATCATGCGGACATCGTGACGGTGACGGGAAACCTTGGACAGAAAAGGGAACTGATCGGCGTTCCGGAAAAAGCCTACAAAACTGGGGCAAAGAAAGTGTATATGCAGGACCTCCGGAAGGAATTCGTGGAGGAGTACATCTGGCGCGCCCTGAAAGCGGGGGCGCTGTACGAGCACACATACCCGATGGCCACCGCGCTTGGCCGTCCGCTTCTCGCAAAGGCGCTCGTTGAAGTGGCACTCCGGGAAAAATGCACTGCCGTCGCGCACGGCTGCACCGGGAAAGGGAACGACCAGGTCCGCTTTGAAGCGGCCGTGGCCGCTCTCGCCCCGCAGTTGAAAGTAATCGCTCCGTTGCGTGAATGGGAGTTTAAATCGCGGGAGGATGAGATCGAGTACGCAAGCACGCATGGCATTCCGGTGAGCGCTTCAAAAGCGAATCCGTATTCCATCGATGAAAATATCTGGGGAACCGCGATCGAGTGCGGAGTGCTCGAGGACCCGACCGTCCCGCCCCCCGAGGACGCCTACCAGCACACCGTCTCGCCGGAAAAGGCTCCCGACAAGGTCGTCCACGTGACGATCAATTTCAAGGAAGGTGTTCCGGTCGGCTTGAACGGCAAGAAAATGGACGGGGTCTCGCTGCTCGATCATCTGAATGAAATCGGCGGTGCAAACGCCATCGGCCGTCTCGACCTTGTGGAGAACCGGCTTGTGGGAATCAAATCGCGCGAGGTCTACGAAGCTCCCGCCGCCACCATCCTCCACTTTGCCCATCGTGAGCTCGAGCGGTTGACGCTCGACAAGGAGGTCGCTCATTACAAGGCGAAGATCTCCCACGATTATGCGACGATGATCTACAATGGACTCTGGTTCACACCGCTCCGGCCTGCGCTCGATGCGTTCATCCATGAGACGCAGAAAACCGTTAACGGGTCTGTGACGGTAAAGTTGTACAAAGGAAACGTCGAGATCGCCGGACGCTCCTCCGCCAATTCTCTCTACAACATGGAGCTGGCCACTTACACGTCCGAAGATACATTTGATCACAAAGCGAGTGAAGGCTTTATCAAGATCTTCAGTCTGCCGATCAAGACCTACTACCAGGTGAACAAGAACGCATTCTCAAAGAAGAAAAAGGGGATTCGCGGCAGGATGAAGAAGTCATTGAAAAATTGAACCCCGGAAGTCGTTGAAGGAGCGGTAAAGCCGATGGTGATTGTACCGTCGGCTTTTCTCTTGAAACGGCGCGGAGTGGCGTAATCTCAAGAGTACCGTCAGGCTGAGCCCCTCGCTACACTCAGGATAAACTTCATCGAAACCTGCTCCGTCCCCATACCTTGTATCTTTTGCCAATTCTTGGTTCATTGAACGAGTCTTCTTTCCTTTCCCTGGAGGTCCTTTGAAACTCGCCTACGTCGTATTACTCGTGATTCCAATCCTTGTGTTCGGTCAGGCACCGGCCGATTCCGTTGTGAAGCAGGATTCCCTGTATCTTCGGATGATGATCCCGAATCGTGACACACTCAGGGTCCCGACGGGGAGACAACGGATCGCCGCAAGCACCCATCCTAATGCAAAAGCATTCGTTAATGGCAAAGAACTGAAAGTGTATGCCAGCGGGGCTTTTGTGGCTCTTCTGCAATTTCCTGTAGGCACAAATCCATTGCGGATCGTGGTGCAGTCCCCGGCAGGCGATTCACTCTGGAGAGACTTCGTTGTCGTACGTCCCGAACCCCCAAAACTTCTTCCTCGTGAACCGCTCGCCATCGATGCCGGATCAATTGAACCGGCACAGGATCTCTGGTTGGGGAGGGAAGATATTCTCGAAGTACGGTTCAAAGGAAGTCCGGGGTACGAAGCCACGTTCGACATTGAAGGGGTGGAATCCGGCACCCCCATGGCCGAGCAGCCGGAAGGAGTGTATGTCGGGCGCTATGCTGTGAAGGAAACGGATGAAACCCGCGAGGGGCGGGTGGAGGTACGCCTCAAGAAAAGCTTCTGGTCGAGCGAGAAAGCTGTTGCGAGAGGGAAGGTTTCGATCGTCCCTCTTGAATTGCCGCGCGTAGTCGAAGTGAAGGGGCGCAGGCCGTTCCTGAACGCCGGACTGGGAGAGGATCGCCTTGGAGGAGCGAAGCTCGGGTATCTCCAGGCCGGAGTGCGAGTACAGGTATCCGGCAAAGTGGGGCGGCAGTATCGCGTGCAATTATCCGAGGGCTTCATCGGATGGCTGCCGGAGGATTTCGCCACCCTGTTGCCGTGGGAAACGCCCTTGCCCCGATCGCTTGTCGGTTCGCTTTCCGCCACGGGAAACCGGCGGGAGGATATCGTGACGATTTCTCTCAGTGAGAAGCTTCCCTATATCAGCGATCAACAGGTCAATCCTCCTGCCATCACCGTGGATGTGTTTGGTGCCACGTCCAACACCAACTGGATCACCCATCATCTCTCCGCCTCGGGGGTGAAGACGGTCAGTTGGGACCAGGTGGGGACCGATCACTACCGACTCACCATCGCGTTAAACCATGCGCAGCACTGGGGATATGATATCGGGTATGAGAGCGGCTCCGCGTTACGCGTGCGCGTCCGTCGCCCCCCTCTGGTCGTGAACCCCGATTCCGCTCTTGCCGGAATGGTTATTGCCGTGGATGCGGGTCATGGGGGAGAGAACCAGGGAGCTTTTGGCGCCACGGGCGCCCGGGAGATGGATCTTACGTTTGCAACTGCGTTGCATTTGCAGTCGCTTCTTGGGGCCAAGGGAGCACAGGTGGTCATGACGCGAACGGATACCAACGGCGTCGGCATGACAGATCGTTGGGATATTGCCCAGAAGGGGGGAGCGCATGTGTTGGTGAGCATCCATTGCAACTCCATTGGCGGGAATTCGGACCCGGAGGCGGTAAAAGGGACGAGCACGTATTACCGGCACACCGGCTTCCAACCGTTGTCGGATATCCTCTATGCCAGGATGCTGGAATTGGGACTCAGCCAGTTCGGAGTCATCGGAAGTTTCAATTTCACCCTGAACGCACCGACCCAGTTTCCCAACGTCCTGGTGGAGACGGCGTTCCTCTCCAACCCCGAGGATGAAATGAAGCTCATGGACGACGGGTTTCGCAAACGGATGGCGGAACAGATTGTCGCAGGGTTGGAGGAGTTTTTCCGGAAATACGGGGAGCCGGGTGTTGGCGGTAGCAGGCCATGATTTTCGCGTGATCAGAATATTTCTTGGTGCGACTTGTAGGGCGAGACGCTGTCTCGCCGAACCGTGCCGGCGATTTGTCCGCAATTCAGACTAAACCGCACTTCGACCCGCAAACAAGCACGTTGCTCTGAGCCTCATTTTTCAGTATCTTTGTCCCCAATCAAGTTGCCAACATTGAACAAATTATCGACGTACCACCATGTCCCATCAAGCACTCTGGAGCGGGCGGTTTAAAGAACCCCTGTCCGCCATCGCACTCAGTTTCTCCTCCTCCATCGTTCTCGACAAACAACTCTACCTGGAAGATATCGCCGGCAGCATCGCTCACGTTGAGATGCTTTCCGCCACACGCATCCTCACGGCGGCGGAAGCGCGCCGTATCCGGACCGCCCTCAATGCGATCCAGAAGGAAATTGAGACCGGGAAACTCAAGCTCGGGGATGAATATGAGGATGTGCACCTGGCGATCGAACAGCGGTTGATCCAGAAGGTGGGGGCATTGGGTGGGAAGCTCCACACGGGCCGCAGCCGGAATGACCAGGTGGCGCTCGACGAACGATTGTATCTGCGATCGGCGACCAGGGAGATTGGGAAGCTTATTTCCCAACTCCAGCGGGTGCTGCTGTATAAAGCGGAGAAGCATTTCGGCACGCTGATGCCGGGCTACACGCACTTGCAACGCGCACAACCCATTATGCTGTCGCATCACCTCCTGGCGTATGTTTCCATGCTGGAGCGCGATTACGAGCGGCTGAACGACTGTCTGAAGCGTATGAACAAGTCCCCACTCGGCGCCGCGGCCCTTGCCGGAACCTCCTTCCCGATCGACCGGCACAAGGTGGCCAGAAAGCTTCACTTTGACGGGATTGTTGCGAACAGCATCGACGCGGTCAGCGACCGGGATTATGTGATCGAATTCGTCTCGGCATGCAGTCTGATCATGATGCACCTGAGCCGGCTGGCGGAGGAGCTGGTGCTCTGGTCCACCAAGGAGTTCGGTTTTGTCCAGATCAGCGACGCATACACCACCGGCAGCAGCATTATGCCGCAGAAGAAGAATCCCGACATGGCGGAACTTGTGCGGGGAAAAACGGGGCGCGTCTATGGGGCGCTGGTGAACCTGCTCACGATCATGAAGGCACTCCCCCTCGCGTACAACCGCGACATGCAGGAGGATAAAATGCCGATGTTCGATGTGGTCAGCACGACGCGGCAATGCCTCTTTATCGTCTCCCACATCCTGGTGCATACCAAAATCGATCGTCAGCGGATGGAGGAGGAGTTGCGCAACGACTTCCTGACTGCAACGGAGATCGCCGATTATCTTGTGCGTAAAGGGATCCCTTTCCGCGACGCGCATGCCATCACGGGGAAAATTATCTCCCATTGCATCGACCACCGGATGTACCTCGGCAACCTCGATATCGAAACCCTCCACACCTTTTCAGGTGAGTTCGATCCGGATATTTTTGATTACATGCTGCCGCACAGGAGCGTGGAGCAGAAGCAATCCGCCGGGAGCACCTCGCCGAATGAGGTGAAAAAGCAGATTGTTCACTGGTCAAGGGTGTTGAAGGGAAGAAAAGGGCTCTGACAATTTCCGGCTTGCGCATGGAATCGTTTGTTGAATCGTTAAAGAGTGTGTGTGCGCGGCTGGATGGCGCACGGATTCCTTATATGATCAGCGGTTCGACGGCTGCGAATCTCTATGCGCAACCACGCGCCACCAATGACGTTGATATCGTCATTCAAATTGATGAAGAGCGATCAGGCGATCTGCTGAACCTGTTCCACGAGGACTTTTATATCTCGAAAGAAGCGGTGGACGATGCATTTGGCCACATCGGGATGTTGAACATCATCCAGCAGGCATCCGTCATCAAATTTGATCTTATCATCTTGAAAATGGATGATTTTTCGCGCAGCGCATTCGCGCGGCGGGGAAAAGAGGTTTTTGAGGGAGGAGAGTTTTGGTTTATCTCACTCGAGGATCTTGTCCTCCAGAAGCTCTTATGGCACAAAGAGGGGGGCTCGGAGCTTCAGAGAGAGGATGTTCGCCGCCTGATCTTTGCCAAT
>JBBEBV010000223.1:0-10340 GCA_040882165.1 Bacteroidota bacterium | reverse complement strand
AGAGGGGGGCTCGGAGCTTCAGAGAGAGGATGTTCGCCGCCTGATCTTTGCCAATCGAACACGACTGGATGTGAACTATTGCTCAGAGTGGGCAGGTCGGCTGCGGATCGGGGAACTGTTGAAGGAGCTGTTATGAAGAACGATACCTCACCGGAAGTATTGGCAGAATGGCATCGCCAGTATCAGGAGTTGACGCCCGAAGAACGACTCAGGAGGGGATTTTCGTTGATGGAGGCTGGTCGTGCGATGGCGGAACTTGCCGTCCGAAAACGGTTCCCCGGGGCTTCCGAACAGCAGTTTAAGAGAGAACTTATCCGATGGCTCTACGGGGATTCGGGCGTAGCGACGTTTGACGGGTCCGATATCCCGTCCTCTGAGCCCTGAGATCCTGCTGTGGAAGCCCGCAGTACGCTCTTTGCGGGCGAGATTCAAGTCAGAAGACGTTTGAGCTGAAGATTTCAAACGCCGCGAAGCCGAAGAACAGGACCATCGTTACAACAATCGCTTTGAGGGGATGCAGATGCTCGGCGTTCTTCAATCCAAAATAACACAACACCCCAGGCCAACCCCAGGCCATTCCCACCAGCGATAATCCCAGCCGGACGGGGGGTAAGATCTCGCTCGGGTCTTCCTCCAGGAAGAGGATTCCCCCCACCGTGACGATAATCGAGAGACATGTCGTCACCACCATCGGTGCGGCGGCAAGCCCGACAAATCCCAGGGTATTCGGCAGTTCTCCTTTTCCCCCCAACATGGATCCGAGGAGGCGAAACATGATCGTCAGAAAAATCCACATGAGGTAAACGATCAGCGCGGAGCCTACCACGGCAATAAAACCAACGCTGAGCATGCCGGTCATGGCCATGGCCGAGGTGAACGAATTCACCGCCGAGAGCCCCGCGTAGAGGGAGACCATGAAAAACGCATCGCCGATTTGCGGCGTGTTATAGAGGTCGTACGTCGATCCGTCGGGATCGGTCAACACGAGCATGAACCGTTGGAAGAAGTTGCGCATAGGAAGCTCACTTTTCCTGAATGGACGATGTTGCCACGTTCCCTTTCGAGGAAATGTCTTCGGCAAGTCGATCCCACAACTTTACCAGAAGCGGAACAAGGGCCAGTGCCAGAAATGCGGCGGCGATACCGACCACCGCGTCAGTAAGGTAGTGGTACCGCCCGTAGAACGTTGAAATGTAGAGAGTGATCATCACCGGGGTGAGCCAGTAGAAAGCCGGCCGGATGTATTTGTAGGTCATCATCCACATGACGGTCGCAGCGGCAGCGTGAGGACTCGGAATCGTCCCGCCGATGTAGTGAAGCTGGGAGCGCATGAGCTCCCCCAGGGTGGTCCAGACATACCCGTCAAGTGGAACGGTATAGAGATCACCGATCGTCGGCAACGGTCCTGCCACGGGAAACAGGATGAAGCCGATGTCGCACAGGATGTTGGTCAATCCGAGGGCAAAAAAGTACTCCTCCATGGGCACTTCTCCCCGCAGGTAATAGATCACCCCGCACAGGACGGGGTAGAGGGGGACATAGACGACGTACGAAAACATCATCCATTCCGTGAGGGCCGGTGTGGTGTAGTGCTGGGTCCACAACGTCGGCTGCACGCCGAAAAGCCATTGCTCCATGTCCAGCACATACTCATCCAGCCATCGTCCATGCAGGATGAGTTGCAGTTTGTCTACTGCGCCGAAAAGGTATGCATAGGTCAGGGTCACGGCGGCGACGCGGAGGAAGAATTTCCAGAACTTCTGCTCAACTCGCTGGGAAAAGAATATGAACGCCAGGTAGGCGATCGCCACGCCGATGTTCTTGAGGATCAGCAGCCACCATCCTTCGACGCTCGGGAAAAAGAGGAGAGCGAGCGTGCTGAAAAAAAGCAGCGTCGCGAGGATCAGCCCGTCGGTGGCACGAAGGTGAATGTTTCCGAGCGAAAGAGTCTTTGAAGTCATAGAGTGTAAAAGGACCAGTGATTGGTTGGCCGACAAGACACGGAACGATACATTACTCCCAGGGTTCAACGGCGTTATCAGCTTCAGCTATTGATCCTCGTGAACCAAACAAAAAACACTTTGTGTGCTTCGTGCCCTTCGTGGATGATCCTTCCCGGGGTCTTTACATGAAGCTGATGAAGAAATCGAGCGACACGCCGAGCAGCCAGTGGAGCAGGAGAGCATAGAGGATCGACCGTGTGCGAAACACAAGGAGACCCCAGATGAGAGCCCCGAGAATCGAGCTGTAAATTTCCCCGCTCGGTTTCCCGATATGCAAGATGCACGAGACCGCGGTTTGGACGAGGATGGCATTCCAATCCCCCAGTGACTGCCGCAGTCCGAATTGCATGAACCCGCGGAAGAAAAACTCCCACCCAAGATAGAACAACAGATACGGAAGAGCATGGTACAAAAAAGACGCGGCTGAAACACCCGCTTCCCTGTTCAGCGGGTACTCCGCAAGAAAATCCGGCATTTGGGAAGAAGGGTACGTCGCAATGATGGAGACCGGTGCCAGGATCGCAAGAGCCTTAAGCCCGAACGCCCAGTCGCCGATCGCGATGCCGTAGGATGCCAGCGACTCATGAAAAACGAATTTCACGATGAGGGCCGGAACAACCCCGAGGAGGAGGAACGACGAGAGGAATGCGTACAGGGCTCCGGTTGCCTCTATGCTACCGAACAGCACCACGCTGCCGGAAAGCTCCTGGAGGTAAAACGATTTGCCCCCATAGTACTTGAATGTGGTCAGGATGAGGGGAGTCAGCAGCAGGATGATTGTCGGCTTGCGTGCATCGCCGCTGAACAGCCCGCTGAGAGAAAGCGAGGTATCGAACCGTCCCGTGCCGCTCACGGTCTTTTCTTTCGCAGTTCCATGAGCCACTCGTAAGTCATCCAAACTCCCTCTTTGAACGGGGTGATGGCATATCCCAACTGCCGTTCAGCCTTGGCGCACGAGTACGCCCAGTCCTGCAGAAATGTCTCCACCCAGCCTGGCGTGATTTTGGGGTAGATCCCGAACCGCTCTGCTTTCCGTCGCTCGAATCCGGCATAGAGGTACGCAATCTTCGGGGGGAGGTTTGTTTGGAAATGCTTTCTGCCGCTGGCCTCATCGACAAGAGTAAAAAGATGCTTGAGTGAAGAATTTTCTCCACCGAGGATGTAACGCTCTCCCACGGTCCCTTTCTCCATGGCCAGAATATGTCCCCGGACGAGATCGTCCACGTGCACATAGTTACCGATGTTGGAGCCGCCATTCAGCAAAACAGGGACTTTTCCCCGGTCGTACATGTCGATCATCAAACTGACGGAATTTCCCTCGGTCAGCTTGCCGGGGCCATAAACGCGGGTCGGGTTGACGATGACCACCGGGAACCCCTTGGAGGCGTAGATCAGGGCTTTTTGTTCGGCAACGGCTTTGCTTTCTTCATACTCGGTGTAGTAGCGTTCGGTGATGCGGGGCATATCCTCGTTGCCAACAACGCCGGGGGGAGTCGGTCCGAATGTCACGATCGTCGAAGTGAAGACCACACGCTCAATGTCGGACTCTTTCGCCGCCTCGAATACGTTGACCATCCCATCGACATTTTGATCGAGGAACACCTTCTTTTCGCGGGCCCAGTTCTTTGCGTAGGCCGCAAGATGGTACACCTGGGAGCAGCCGGCCATCCCGCGCTTCAGCGATGCCCGGTCGGTGATGTCGCCGGTCACAAGCTTGATCCGTTCGTGCGCAAGTCCGTCTTTATTGCTGGTTCCGCGCGTCAAGGCGTGGACGGTATGTCCCTTTCGCACCAGCTCATTGACCAGTTTCGTGCCGATGAACCCTGTGGAGCCGGTGACAAAGACGGTTGTCGGTTGTGTCATAGCTCAGGAGAGAGGTAAAGAGCGATTCTTGAACGACGCAAGGTAGGGAAAAATGGGTAAGTTTCCAATGAAACAAGACATCATGGACTCCGTGGAGGGACAGAGAAAACTCTGAACCCCGGCAACAGATAAGTTGCCTGTTCCCCGCCAGCCGATGCCAAAACTATTTCATTTCACGACAGAGACTCTGATATGAGACGGATAGTCCGATGATCGAAAGATTCTTTGTGTGGTTTTCTGGAAGTCGCTTTCGCGGGCCTGATAGATGTCGATAAACTTGCCCGGATTACGATCGATCATGGGAAACCAGCTCGACTGGATCTGCACCATGATGCGATGCCCTTGCTTGAACGTATGAAAAGCGTCCTGCAACTCGAATTCCACCTTCGTGACGACCCCCGGCTTGAAGGGCTCCGGTCGCGCGAGGCTGTTCCTGAACTTTCCCCTGAGCACATCCCCACGCACTAACATCTGGTACCCTCCCAACTTCACCCAGGCGGGATAGTACAGCGGCGTCGATGTTGTGTCGGGAAAAACATCGATGACCTTCACGATCCAATCGCAATCCGTTCCGGAGGTTGAAACGAAGAGAGAAGCTGCAAGCGGGCCGGCAATCGTGACATCATCGTGAAGGATTTCGCTTGTGTACGTTACTACATCCGGGCGGCGGCCGGCAAATCGCTGGTCCTCAACCGGGAACCCGGGATTGTACCAATGGGTCAGCTCGGCGGTATAGGGGACCGGTTTTTTTGGATTGTTGACGTATTCATCGTAGGGAGAGCGGGGGGAGGAAGGGGGAGTGAAAGCAAGTTTGCCCGCATCGTGAAGGAATAACTGCCGTGTCTCGACGTTCTTCGGAGGCCAGCTCTCAAGCAGCTTCCACTCATTCGACCCCGTCATGAAGACGGCCGCCTCCGCGCGAGGCGCTGCCCCTTTTCCCTTCAAATGATAGTTGAAGAAGGGGACTTCCAGCTGTTCGGTGTAGAACCGTGAGGTTTTCGACCCCCAATGAATAAAGCCAAGCGAGTCGCCGTCATCCCCCGACCATTGGCCGTGATACCAGGGTCCCATCACCAACATGTTTTCGTTGCCTTTGTTTTGTTTCTCGATCGCCTGATAGGAATGAAGGGCTCCGTAGAGATTCTCCATGTCAAACCATCCCCCCACGACCATCGTTGCAGGTTTGATGTCTTTCAGATGAGGGAGAATGTTCCGCTCGGCCCAGAACGAATCCCACGAGCCGTGCCGTATCAGCTCGTTCCAGAACGCAACGCTGTCCCGAAGATGGCGTGTGTTTGCCTGGCTCACAGGACCGAGGTCGAGGTAGAACCCGTATCCATCCGCTTTCCCGTGGTTGAACTGGCGCGAGTCGTTCGGTGTCGGTTCCGGGCGCGGCCAGCCGAACTTAGCGTAGAAATCAAATGCGTGTGAAATGAGGAACGCACCGTTGTGATAAAAGTCATCCCCCGCCATCCACTTGGACACGGGTGCCTGCGGCGATGTGGCTTTCACCGCGGGGTGGGCGTCGATGGATCCCATCGAGGTGTAGAAGCCCGGATACGAGATTCCCTTGATGCCGACGCGACCGTTATTGTGGGGAAGATTCTTCACCAGCCATTCAACCGTGTCGTAGGTATCCGACGACTCGTCGATGTCGCCCGGTCCCTGCTTGGCAGGTTTGTGCGGGCGCACATTTTCGAACGCCCCTTCCGAGAGGTACCGCCCGCGAACATCCTGCCGGACCAGAATGTATCGCTCCTCCATGTAGTGTCGATCCTGAGCAGGGAACACGGCGGGAAACTGATCTTCGCCGTACGGTTTGACACTGTAAGGGGTGCGGGTCAACAGAATTGGATGGCGTTCCGACATGTCTTTAGGGAGATAAACGGCTGTGAAGAGTTTTACTCCATCCCGCATCGGAATGCGATATTCATGCTTGGTGTAATGCCGCCGAACATAGAGCGAATCCGGAAGCGGTTCCTGTGCCATACCCACGGCAAAGGAGGCGAGGAACAGGGCGGTCAATCTGATCGATTTCATAGTGGTTCCTGATAAAAAAAACTGCTTGATGAACGTTTGTGATGGACTATGATCTACTATTTCAGGAGAGGCAGTTTCAGGTGCGATCGAAACTGTCCGGATCGATAGACCCGCTGAATTGTCTTTTGGTAATCGTTTTCCTTCGCGTGATAGATATCCACGAACCGGCCCGGGTTCCGGTCCACCAGCGGGAACCATGTGCTCTGGACCTGCACCATAATTTTATGCCCCTTCCGGAAACGATGGAGCTTGTCGGAGAGATCGAAAACGATCTTCGTCGGCTTGTTGGGTTCCAGCGCTTCTGGTTGTTCGAAACTGTTCCGGAACTTTGCCCGCATCACATCGCTGACCACCTTCATCTGGAATCCACCCATCCGGACATTATTCGGATTGGGCTTCGGGTCGGGGTACTTTCCCGGATGGACGTCAATCAGCTTCACGACCCAGTCGCAATCCGTGCCGGAAGTCGACCCGTACAGCTCCACCGTCACCGGTCCCGCGATCGTCACATCTTCCTGCAATACTTCGGTTTGATAGACAAGCACATCGGGGCGGGTCCAGGCGAAGCGCTGGTCCTCCACCATATAGGTATGTCCCATGGCCGTGGTGAGCTCGGCCGTGAAGGGAACTGGCTTCTCCGGGTCGCTCGTGTACTCGTCATAGGCCGGTGTGGATTTGTCGGAGGGGGCTTGAAAGGAAAGCTTGCCGTTCGCATGAAAATAGAGGTTGGCCGGTTGAGCTTCCTTCGGCGGCCATGCGTCAAACGAGCGCCACTCATTTCCCCCTGTCATATAGGCCGTCGCCTCCGGGAGTTTCATGTCCCCTTTTCCCTTCAGGTAGTAATTGAAAAAGGGGAGCTCGATGGTCGTCCGGTAGTGAAGGCTGGTCTTCTGCGCAAAATTGATGTGCCCGAGCGTATCGCCGTCGACCCGCGCCCAGCCGCCATGCTGCCACGGTCCCCATACGATGATATTCTTGATGCCGGGACTCGATTGCTCGATCTGCTTGTAAACGTGTGCCGCTCCGTACTTGTCCTCGGAATCAAACCATCCTGCGACCGTCATCACTGCGGGTTTGATGTTCTTGAGATGCTGAATGGTGCTCCGGGATTTCCAGTACTCGTCGTTGGTGCCGTGCTGCATGAACTCATTCCAGGCCGGCACCGCTCCTTTGAAGTAAACCCTGTCGGCATTGGAAAGAGGACCCAGGTTCAGGAAGAACTCCACCCCGTCCGGGGTGCCGTAGTTGAAGGGAGGGGGGCGCCGACTGACCGCGGCCTGATTGGTGCGTGACGGAGCCGTGCCGGCGAGCCACCGGAAGGCATGAGCGAGGAAAAACGCCCCGTTGTGGTGGAAATCATCCCCGATAAAAATGTCCGCCATGGGAGCTTGCGGCGAGACCGCAACAAGATTCGGGTGGGCATCGATCGCGGCCATGGTGGCTTGAAAACCGGGATAGGAAATCCCCCAGACGCCCACCTTGCCGGTGTGGTTGGAAAGGTTCTTCATCAGCCAGTCGATCGTGTCATAGGTGTCGCTGCTTTCGTCCACGTCCTTGTTTGATCGTTTGTCGGGGATATGGGGGCGCATGAACTCAAAGGTCCCTTCCGACTGGAACTTGCCCCGCACATCCTGGTACACGAAAATGTATCCTTCTTTCTGGAAATGGAGTGATGGGCCCACCGAGCTCTTATACTTGTCGGACCCGTACGGGCCCACACTGTACGGAGTCCTGTTCATCAGGATCGGGTACTTCTGTGATTGGTCCTTCGGCGTGTAGACAACGGTGAAGAGCTTCACCCCATCCCGCATGGGGATCATGTGCTCTGATTTCACGTACGCCGCCTTGACATCGTAGGCCGTCTGCGCTGCGAGCGGCAGGAGGAAAATTGGGAGCAGGACAACGCAAACAAGTGATACAAGCAAGCCGCGGTGGAATATTGAACGCATGCGATTTCTCCTTCCAGATGGGCACAACGAGTGTAGGAAAAAAACTTGTCACTCTCAACCAGGAAACACAACGAAACATCAATCCCCGATGAGCGGTTTTCTGTCAGAGTGGGCTACAGATCAAACTTCAGGTCAATCCCGGCGAAGAAATTGCGGGGAAGGCCTGGTTCCAGGTATGCCGGGAAGCTTAATTGCGCGATACTGCTTGTAACAGGATTGATGAAGGCAGAGGAAGCGTGCTTCCGGTCAGTGAAGTTGTTGACCCCGAGAAACGCGCCGAATCGTGTCGCGCCAAACCGGTTCGTATACGAGGCCGCCGCGTGGAGAAGAGAATACGAAGGGACATCAAACTTGTTTGCGTCGTCGCTGTAGTACGAGCCGACGTGCTCGAGCCCGAGTTCCAACGACAGCGGGGCGATGGGTGTATAGCGGGCCCGGAGATTCAGCACAACAGGAGGGATGCCGGGAACGTCCCTGCCTGCAAAAGAACCGAGTTCGTTGGTGTACTCGACGTATTCGCTGTGAAGGGAGGTCAGCGCGCCCTTCAGGCTGATTCTCCCCTTGAGTTCAACGAGAGTGCCCACCTCCAGTCCCGTTCGCCGGGACTTCCCGGCAGAGAAGTACCAGAGGCCCCCGTCATACGGGACGATCTCATCCCGTATGGTAATGACATACGCAGCAAGTGTGTACGAGAGAGAAGAAAGAAAAGAACCCGGGCTCAGATCCATCACATGCTTCAGTCCGATTTCGACCGTGGAGGAGGACATAGGTTTCAGAAACGGATTCAGTTCTGCGTTGGGGAGCGATGAAGGGGGATCCGTTTCGTTGAAGGCCGGGGCTTCCACGCCACCGCCATAATTCAAATAGACAACATGGTTCATTCCAAGCTCGACCATGATGGCGATGGTTGGAGTCAGATGGTTCATGCTCAAGCGTTCGTTCAGGCTCCTCCTGTTTTCCCCCGCGGGGAATACCCGGCTGATGTAAGTCTGAATATCGTACCGGAGTCCTGCCGTCAAGGTCACGCGATCTAGGGGGGCGAGTTGCCCCTGGATAAACGCACCGAAGGAGTTTGCACCCTCGGACTTGTTGGTCCGGAGGCTGTCCCCCTGTTCTCCGTTCCTGAGGTTATAGAAAAGCGCCGTGCCATCCTGATACGACTCATCAACGCCGATCACGAGCTTAGGCATCAAGGAAGTCCCCTGTGGACTCCAGTTATACACTGCCCCGCCCCCGACGTGGGCGCGCGCAAAGTCCCGAAATGTGTTCCGCTCCGAACGTTGGAGCAGTTTTGGTGTTACGTACGCCATGGCCTCAATCAGATGTGACGAGGAGAGCGTTTTGGTCAGTGAGACGGCCAGGCGGCCGATGGTGTTGTCGCGCCGTTCGCGACGCGCGGCGTACGTTGAGTTTGCCTGCGACGGATCGTCGAGATATTGCGCTTCCGTCAAAGGACCGGGGATATCAAACTTCGACCGGACAGCGCTGAGCTGGAGACGGAGCCGAGTGTCGGGGTCGATCTCGGAAACAAACGCGGCATGGAATTGTGTTGAGGAACTCGCTGTTTGCCTGCGCCATCCGTCGAATTGCATGTTCGTGCCCGAGATCGAAAGCCGGTTCTTGCCGAAAGGGAGACCGAGGCGGAGATTATGCTTCCGGAGGCCGAAATCCCCCATCAGATTGTTCGATTCCACGAACGGTTCCGTGAAGGACGAATGTGTTTCGATATTGATGACGCCGCCGGAGGCGTTGCCAAACAGGGTGGAGGCATTACTGCGGATCACTTCGATGCGGTGAGCCGCGGAAAGATCGACGAGGTCGAGAGAGGTACGGCCGTCCGGTTCGGTTTCGGGAAAGCCGTCGACCAGGACCTTGATGCCGCGGATGGTCGCAGCGTTCGATCGGTCGCCGTTCCCGCGCGCACCGAAGCCCCTGACCGTCAGTCGGATATCGCTTCCCCCGCCGCGGCTTTGCGCAAACACACCCGGCATGCCCCAAAGGGCTTCGTTCAGCCCGACGCGTCTCGAGTGCATGAAATCGCGCGCATCCACAACGCCGACGGCCATCGGCACCTTCAGGATCTCGCCTCCGCCGCGCTTCGCGGTTACGACCACTTCCTCCAGCACCACATGTATCAATGAGTCACGATTGTTTTCCTGTCCCAGTACCGGGAGGCCTATGAAAAGAGCGGTAAGTGGAAGGAAGCGGAGTAATCTCAAGGAATCCCTTTGGAAGACGTTGTGCGAACACGCGTTGATGCTGATGTGGAATATCAAAAGAAAAGGAGCGGAATCCAAGGATTTCGCTCCTTACCAAACGCAGCGTTTGTCTGGAGGTACTTGGATTTGCCAATCAGAAGCACTTGCAGAGGTTTGGATCCAATCTTTGATTTCTCTCCACCATTTGCTACCTTTCAGCCCGTAACCCTCTAACTTCACTACCGCACATTCATGCATTGGCACACTTTGGCGCACCGGATGGAACA
>JBBEBV010000222.1:2270-3634 GCA_040882165.1 Bacteroidota bacterium | reverse complement strand
TGTTCGGACCGTTCGTGGGGAACACGCACTCCGAATCGAGCGTCACCGGTTCGTCGATGACGCACGCGTATCATCTTGCACACCAGATTATCAAGAAGCACGTCAACGCCGGACCGGGCGATGCGCTCCTGTTCGCCGGTTTCGGGATGACCGCCGCGGTCAACAAGTTCCAGCGCATCCTTGGCCTGAAATGTCCGGAGCAGTGGAAAGACCATCTCTCCATCCCGGATGAGTTGCGGCCGGTGGTCTTCGTGACGCACCTGGAACATCACTCCAACCACACGACCTGGTACGAAACGATCTGCGACGTGCATGTCATCAAGGCGACCGACGAGGGATTGGTTGATCTTGACGATCTCCGGTCGCTCCTGGAACAGCATAAGACCCGCAAACTGAAGATCGGCGCGTTTTCCGCATGCTCCAATGTCACAGGAATCCATACCCCCTATCACACTCTTGCCCGGATCATGCACGAGCAAGGGGGAATTTGTCTTATCGATCTTGCCGCGTCCGCTCCGTACATGAAAATCGATATGCACCCACCGGACCCGATGGAACGATTGGACGCGATTGTTTTCTCCCCGCACAAGTTCCTCGGCGGTCCCGGAGCCCCCGGTGTGCTGATATTCGATTCGAGCCTCTATCATCTCAAATCCCCCGATCAGCCGGGAGGCGGCACGGTGTTATGGACGAACCCGTGGGGAGAGTACCGGTATATCCCGGACGTGGAAGTGCGCGAGGATGGCGGAACTCCCGGATTTCTGCCGGCGATCAAGGCGGCGTTGGCGGTCACGCTGAAGGAAGAAATGGGAATGGAGAGGATGCATCGGCGGGAGGAAGAGCTTGTGCGCTCCCTGTTCAAAGGCTTGCGCTCGGTACCGGGACTGACGCTGCTTGCTGACAACATTGAGAATCGGTTGGGGATGATGTCTTTTTATTTTGACGACATCCATTACAATCTTGTCGTGCGCCTCCTGAACGATCGGTTCGGCATCCAGTCGCGGGGTGGTTGCTCATGTGCGGGCACCTACGGCCACTACCTGTTGCATGTCACTCGCTATCAATCGAAGCGGATCACTGATAAAATCGATGAAGGAGACCTCTCTTCCAAGCCGGGCTGGGTGCGGCTCTCGATCCACCCCACCACGACGAATGAGGAAGTCGAATTTATTGTCGAAGCTCTACGGGAAATACAACGAAACGGAAAGAGCTGGGAAAAGGACTATACGTACGATTCGCATGCCAACGAGTTCCGGCATAAGGAAGACCGGGGTCAACTTCAAAAAGATGTGGAGGAGTGGTTTCGGTTGCAAGGAACCCGTGGGTGAAGCCTGAACAGGGATGACTTGCTCCATCGTACACCC
>JBBEBV010000222.1:0-2170 GCA_040882165.1 Bacteroidota bacterium | reverse complement strand
CCAAGCTCATCAATCCTGCTCTTCTGAATCCCGGCGCATCACTGGTTCGAATCCCCTTGCATCTCTAGGGCAAGAAGGAGTATATTCTTCGCACGAGCATGTTCTTTCCGCTCCGCCGACCGAGGCGGATTCGACCTCCCATTCTCGTCTCTCCCCCGCCCCACCACGAGAACCAAACCTTTATTTATCCATTTTTCACAAAGGTGTATTATGACTTCATTTAAAACCGACGACCTTCTCAGAGCCGCCCGCGGGGTGATGAAACAAGCCGACTATTGTTTCTTCATCAGCCATGGCAAAGAAGGTGAGATCCACTCCCGGCTGATGCATCCGTTCGAGCCCGATGAGGATTTCGCGATCTGGCTTGGAGCAAGTCCCGACTCGCGCAAGGCCCATGAGATCCGGGGTAACAAAAACATCACTCTGTCTTACATGAATCCACGCACGACGGGGTACGTGACCATCCTCGGAACGGCAACGCTGGAAAACAGCATTGACTTACGATACAAGTACTGGCGCGCATATTGGTCCGACATGTATCCCGGTGGACCCGAGAACATGGACTACATCCTGATCAAAGTCGTTCCGCATCGTATCGAGATGATGAACTTCGAGGAAAGCGCCCTTCCACAACCGTATGGCCTGAAGCCTGTCGGACTGGCACGAAAGGATAAGGAATGGAGCCTGATCGAGTCGGCAAACGAGCTTTGACAACCAAAGCGTGCTTTGTGTTTTGGTGACTTTGTGGCACCTTGTTTCTCCTTAGCCTGGACTCAGTAGGAAAACAACGTATGAACGGATATCAACGCATTGCCTCCGCATTCCGCGGCGAGTGGCCGGACAAGGTTCCGGTGATGCTTCATAACTTCATGATGGCAGCTCATGAAGCAGGTGTGAGCATGAAAACATTCCGGAGCGAACCGCGCGAACTCGCCCGCTCTTTCATCGAAGCGGTGGAGCGGTACGGCTACGACGGGATCGTGGTTGATGTCGATACCGTGACGCTGGCCGGTGCGGTTGGCGCGCAGGTTTCGTTCCCGGATGACTTGCCCTCGCAACACCGCGGTCCCCGGATCAACAGTCTGGAGGAAGTGCCCGATCTCGAACCGGTGAACATTCTCGAGTATCCCGGCGTCCAGGTCTGGCTGGAAGGAGTCCGGCTGTTGAAGAAACATTTCGGGGATGAAATTTACATCCGGGGGAACTGTGACCAATGCCCCTTCACTCTGGCTGGCATGGTGCGTGGACTTGAATTGTGGATGATGGATTTGCTGGATCCGGAGGCCAACCCGATGGTTCACCGGTTGCTGGACTATTGCACCTCCGTCACCAGCCAGTTTGTCACTCACATGGCGGCAACGGGCGCGCACATGACTTCGAATGGCAACAGCGTCGCCGGTCCCGAACTCATCTCGCCGGAGATGTACCGGGAGTTTGGTCTGCCGTACGACAGGCAGGTCGTTGCGTGTTCCCATGGGCTGGGTCTTCCCCACATCCTCCACATCTGCGGAAACACGAACCGGATCATAGCCGATATGCTCGAGGGAGGGTCGGATGGCCTGGAACTGGACTACAAGACAGACTCTCAACTTGCCTATGAGACGATGAAAGACCGGGCTGTTTTCCTTGGGAATATCGATCCGAGCGGTGTGCTGGCGCTCGGCACTCCGGAACTCGTCCGGCAAAAGACGACAGAGTTGCTGCATGTATTTGCAGGGACGCCCCGCTTTGTCCTGAACTCCGGCTGTGCCATTCCCTCCATAACGCCGCCGGAGAACCTGCGCGCGATGATAGAGACGGCAAGAGTATTTGACCGCGGTATCATTTCATAAACATCAAAAGCCCTCCATGACTACATTCATTCGCTCTTCCGTTTTTGTTATTCTGTTCGTTGGGCGTTTAACGGTAGCACAGGAACCCAAAGGACCCATCAACCTCCTCGTCCGATGCGATGACATCGGCATGAACCATACGGTCAATCAGGCAACGAAACAGCTACTGGAAAGCGGACTCGCCATCTCCACCTCGGTTATGTTCGCGTGCCCATGGTACCAAGAAGCGGTCGAGATCCTGAAACAGCATCCCCATACTTCCGTGGGGGTACATTTAACGCTGAATGCCGAGTGGAGGCATTATCGTTGGGGACCTGTTGCCGGCGCTGCCGCCGTGC
>JBBEBV010000221.1:0-3642 GCA_040882165.1 Bacteroidota bacterium | reverse complement strand
TGTTTCTGCGCGAGTGGCATGTCAAGCGTGAACTCCGCCGGCTGCTCGGCGCCGATGGCGCTCCGAAGAAACTCCTGGATGCGGGAAGCGGTTTCGGGCAGTACACCTATTATTGCGCAACGCGGTTTCCCCGCCTCTCGATCCTGGCCGTTGACGTGAAGGAGGAGCAAATTGCCGATTGCAGAAGATTTTTCACGAACGCCGGTATTGAGAACGTCGGGTTTGCGGTCGAAGATCTCACCGAACCCAACCACGAGAATGAGTTTGATTTCGTCCTTTCGGTCGATGTCATGGAACACATCCCGGATGATGTCGGCGTTTTCCAGAACCTGCATCGCGCCCTCAAACCCGGTGGGTGCCTGCTGGTCAACACTCCCTCCAACATCGGCGGCTCGGATGCGGAATCCCCGGACGAAGAGAGCTTCATCGGGGAACACGCGCGCAACGGCTATGGCGTGGAGGAGATCCGAACGAAGCTCCGTTCGGTTGGCTTTACCGTCGAACAGATTACGTTCACGTACGGACCGTGGGGTTCCGCCTCCTGGCGCCTTGGCATCAAGTACCCGATGCTCATGCTGAACATCAGCAAATTCCTCTTCGTTCTTCTCCCCTTCTATTACCTCCTGACGTTTCCATTTACACTTCTTCTTATGTATCTTGACTACGCTTCGGACAACCAGACCGGCACGGGCCTGATCGTAGTCGCCCGCAAGCCCGGTTGAGCCTTCGCGGGAAAAGAAATTACACAGAGTTACACAGGGGATGCACAGAGGGACACGGAGAGAAGAATAGAAAACCTCTGCGTAACTCCGTGACTTCTCTGTGTCTCTCTGTGATATGTTTTTCAACGGAAGCATGAAAAAAGTCCTGATCGTCACATACTATTTTCCCCCTTCGGGCGGGCCGGGAGTGCAGCGGGTGCTCAAGTTCGTGAAGTACCTCCCGCAGTTCGGCTGGCAGCCGGTGGTCCTGACCGTGCAGGATGGCGACTACCCCGCGCGGGACGAATCGCTCCTGAACGAGATCCCGGCCCACGCGACGGTCTACCGGACAAAAATCTTCGAACCATACCGGCTCTACCGGAAATTCACCGGCAAACAGGCGAACGCGCCTGTGGATGTAGAGAATATCCCGCAAGGGGCCCACGCCACTTCTTTCACGGAATCGCTTGCGGGCTTCATCCGGTCCACCTTCTTTATCCCCGATGCGCGTATCGGCTGGTATCCTTATGCCGTGAGTGAAGGACTAGAGATCATCAAACGGGAGAAGATCGACGCCATTTATTCCTCCTCCCCCCCTTACACAACCTCGCTCATCGCTCAAAAACTGAGTCGGGCAACCGGACTTCCCTGGATTGCGGGTTTTCGCGATCCGTGGACCGGCTTCCTTTCGACCCCCCAACGATGGTTCTTTCCCGCGGCGATCGACCGGTACCTGGAAGCGTCCGTGTTCAAAGGCGCCACGATCGTGGAAGCGGCGTGGAGGGGGATATTAAAAGACGCGATCAAAAAGATTCCGGACATCGACTGCGAGAAACTGATTTACCTTCCCAATGGTTTCGACAGCGAAGATTATCCGAACATCGCACCCCGGACCGACCGTATCTTCACCGTAACCTACACCGGGTCGATGTACGGCAAGCGGAACCCGGAAACCTTCCTGCAGGGAGTGGAGCGGTCGGTGGCGGATGGCTCCGTTGATCCGCAATCAATCCGGCTCAGGTTCATCGGGAGGTTCGGTGGAGATGTACAACAGATGTTCGCGGGTTCATCGCTCCGGGAACGGATTGAGGTGGTTCCATACTTGCCGCATGGAAAAAGTGTGGAGGAACTCCTGCGCTCCGACGCGTTACTGTTGATCGTCGATGAAGCGGACCACAGCGAGGAGATCGTACCGGGAAAGGTCTTTGAGTACCTGGGGGCGGAGCGTCCGATCATTGCTCTTGCACCGGAAGGCGCGGTTGCGGAACTGATCCGGGAAACAAAATCGGGAGTGGTCGCGGCAAACCGGGACATCCCGGCCATTCAGGCCGCGTTCGTTGAATGTTACAGGAATTTTCTCTATCATAGCCGGCAGTTCGAGCCGGATCGTGAAGCCATCAGGAAGTATGACCGGAGAGAGATCACCCGCAATCTCGCGGTGCTGCTCGATAACGTTATTCGCCGACAAGCATCCCACCTTCCAATCCCATGAGCAAAGAACGAAAAGAGCGCTCCCGGCCGCAGGCCTCCGGCAGCGAACAACACTCTATCCCGGAACGGTTTCAGCATCCAGTCGCAATCCTTCTTTTGTTGCTGAGTCTGCTCCTCTTCTTCAACCAGATTTTCTTCGGCGGCAAAGCCTTCCTCGACGTCGACAACATCGCCTCTCACAGTTTCGATACGCTCCTTGCGGATGCGAAGGAGGCTGGAACCTTTCCGCTCTGGAATCCGTACATCTTCTGCGGCATGCCGGCGTACGGAAGCCTGACCGTCACCGGTGAGCGACTCTTCGACCTGACGGCACAGGCGCTGGGGGGCGTCAGCACAGCATTCGGCTGGATTCTGCTCAATCCCCCTTCCGGCTGGGTCTATTTCTTCTATTTCGTTTTCGCCTCCGGTGTTTACCTGCTCACGTATTCCAGGGTGAAGCACAAAGCGGCTGCATTCATTGCCGCGTTCTCAGCCCTGTTCTCGATGTATATCATCATCTGGGTCATGACGGGGCACAACACAAAGATCGCCGTCGTGGCATTCCTCCCCTATATTCTCCTCGTGATCGAGAAACTGCGGGAGCGCTTCAGCTTCCCCCTGACGCTGGTGCTGATTCTCCTTCTCCATTTCTCCTTCCTCCCAAGTCACGTACAGATGATCTTCTACATGTATCTGACTGTCGGGATCTATTTGCTTTTTCTCCTCCTGACATCCCTCTTCCGGAAAAAAGTGGAGGGAGACCAAACCCACCAATCGGATGCGTGGAGGGGAGTCGTGCGGGCAGGGGTTCTCTTCGCAGTGGCGACGGCTATCGCGTTCGCGATGGACTCTGACCGGTACCTGTCGGTCTGGGAATACAACCCCTATTCCATCCGGGGCTCCAACCCCATCGTCGCATCCGCCGCACAGGGGGAGACCAAAACGGTAGAGGGGGGATTGGATTATGATTATGCCACAAGCTGGTCGTTCGCTCCGGGAGAAATGCTGACCTGGATCATCCCGTCATGGTACGGGTTCGGCCTGCAGGATTATCAGGGTCTTCTTTCCAATAACCAGCCGACCCGGATCAACACGTATTGGGGACCCCAACCCTTTACCCACGCGCCGCAGTATATGGGAATCATCGTGCTGCTGCTGGCAATCTGGGGATTCATCAGCAACCGGAGGGATTTCTTTGTCCGCTTCCTCGGTGTGATGATCGTGGTTTCCATCCTGATCGCGTTCGGAAAAGAGCTCCCGATCCTCTATGATTTGATGTACCGATATTTCCCCATGTTTAACAAGTTCCGAATCCCATCTATGATTCTTGTGCTGGTACAGATCTTCGTACCGGTGCTCGCCGCATACGGGATCGTTTCGCTTATCAGGCTCCGGGAGAACTTCGAGCCGGCGCAGTCAAAGAGTTTGAAAAGGATTCTGCTTGGCGGCGTGTTTGGTCTTTCGGGGATCC
>JBBEBV010000220.1:0-3650 GCA_040882165.1 Bacteroidota bacterium | reverse complement strand
TACAAGCCCACAAGAGCCTCCCACTGGACCGCAATTTGAACCGGGCACGGCAACGGTGGCGCCGGCCCGATGGAAGTATGATAGTCCTGCCACGATCAGGGTTGTGCTCACTCCCGGCATCGATACCCTCCACGCACTCCGTCTCCACAAGCCCGTGGAATTTCATTGGGACAATGCGAATATCACCATCATACCTTCCAACGCCTCGCTTTCATTTTCCCAGGATACGATCACTGTTACCGGATTTGGTGTAAGAGCCCCGGATAGTGTTGTATTTTTGATTACGGATGTCACCGCAGACGATACGACGGATGAATGGAGCTTTGACCTTCAATCCAGTTCCGACGGCTTCTCGTTTCTTCCTCTCCAGGTCCAGCCGAAAACTATGGTGTACGGTTCCCCCCGGCCGATGGCATCGGTGAAGGAAAAGGACGGAAATGGAGCCCACCGGCTTTTAAACAAATGGGTCGTCGTGCGTGGTGTGGTGACGGTGGGGAACGAATTTGGAGGCCCATCCTATCTTCAGGATGCAACGGCCGGTATCGCGGTCTTCGATTCATCGGTCAGCAACCATCTTGTTCAAGGGGATGATGTGGTTCTGCTGGGACTCGTGGCACCGTTTTACGAACTCTTTGAATTAACACCATGCATCATTCTGGACAAGGGTTCGGCTGGAAATTCCGTCGATACCCTCCTTCTCACAGCGGCGCAGATCAATGGACAGGATACAGCGGAACCGTATGAATCGCGGCTGGTCCGGATTACCTCCATCACGAGTGTAACAAGGATAAACGGTGAGCCTGCTCCGGCATGGGATGCCACGGGGAGCGGGATCAACTATTTTCTGAGTGATGCGAGCGGGCAGGTGCAGGCGCGCATCAGCGGCCGGATAAACCTCGCGAACGTTCCTGTTCCGTCCGGGGCTTTTGACATGGTGGGAGTTCTGGGCCAATTTTTTTCGACATACCAAATTCTCCCCCGAAGCGTTGACGACGTCAGGCCGCTGGGGAAGGGACCTCTCATCACTGTCGCGCCGAAAGAATCGAACATTACTCAGAACACCCTCCGGGTCAACTGGACGACGGGAAGTCCGGCCTCCGGTTTCGTCCGGTACGGACGTACCCGGGCGTACGAGTCAGGCGTTGCCGGGGACACGGCCTCGTCGATGACACACTCCGTTGAGCTTTCAGATCTCACTCCTGCCACGGTCTACCAAGTCCAGGCATTTTCTGTCGTCGGAAGTGATACCAGCTTTGCGGGCAACCGTGTCGTGAGCACCGCTTCACAAGGTTCGACAGGTACGATCAACGTCTATTTCAATAAGCCGGTGGACACCTCGGTTCAACGGTTCGCTCCGGCCCATGCCAACGCGAATCTCCTGGAGGCGATAGTCCGGCGGATCGACGCAGCGCAATATTCGATTGACGCCGCCCTCTACAGCCTCAGCGGCTCGGTCGGTCAGTCGATCGCGGATGCCTTGATCCAGGCAAAGAACAGGGAGGTGAAGGTGAGGATGATCGTTGAAAAGGACAACCTCCTGGCCGGCACAGGAAACACCATGAACCAGGTCATCACTCCGTCAGGTATTCCGTGGATTGCCGACGATTTTGACCCGCTCAATGGGGGGGAGGGACTCCACCATAACAAGTTTTTTGTGTTTGATTATCGCGGAGGAGAGCCGGACGGGATCTGGGTCTGGACCGGTTCGTGGAACCCCACCGACCCGGGTACGAACGATGATTTTCAAAACGTGATCGAGATTCAGGATCAGGCCCTTGCAGGCGCGTTCACGATCGAATTCAATGAAATGTGGGGGAGTGACGGCGAGATTCCCGACGCAGGCGTCGCACGCTTCGGTTTTCGGAAGAGCGATAACACACCACATCTTTTTTCGATCAACGGGACGCAGGTGGAAAGCTATTTCAGTCCGTCGGACCGGACGACGGGAAGGATTATTGATGTCGTACAAAATGCCTCCCACTCGGTCAACATTTCCATGCTGACGTTCACCAGGTCCGATATCGCATCCGCCCTCATCTCAAGAAAGAACGCGGGGGTGAAAGTGAGGGGAGTGCTGGATAACGGGACCGATCCAGGATCGCAGTATGGGGTATTGACCTCCGCCGGCTTGGATATCCGGCTCGATCCGGCGTCGCCGTTCCTCCACCATAAGTACGCGATCATCGATGCAGAAAGGATGGACCTGCAGCAGGCGGTGATCACCGGCTCGCACAACTGGACGAGCGCAGCCGAGAACGCGAATAACGAAAACACGTTGATCGTGCATGACAACAGAATAGCGAATGAGTACTTGCAGGAATTTGTGGCGCGGTACAAAGAAGCCGGCGGGAGGGATGCGATTGTTGTCGCAGTAAAAGAAGCACGCGGGGAAAATTCCGGGACCTTCTCGATGGAACAGAACTACCCCAATCCGTTCAACCCAACCACCACAATTTTGTTCACCATTCCATACTCCGGATTCGTGAACTTGAAGGTTTTTGATGTACTGGGGAGGGAGGTGGCGATCCTGGTCAACGAGCAACGATATGCCGGGACGCACCGCGTGCAATGGAATGCGGTGGATCTTCCCACAGGCGTATACTTCTCCAGAATGACGACCGCGGCTGATGTTCACACGAAAAAAATGCTCTTTGTGCGATAAATGAAACGATTCCCGGAAACATGGCTGCGGCTCTACTTGCTTTCCTTGAGAGCATTTGATACTTTGCGACAACATCACAGGATGCCGCATGAAAGTAATTCTTATCGTGGATGACGAAGAAGCATTTCGCCAGGGGCTTTCCAAGGGACTGTCCATGGAGGGCTATGAAGTTCTCGAAGCAAAAGACGGTTTGGAAGGGTTGGATATTGCAGCCCGACAGCTTCCGGACCTCATTATCACGGACGTTCAAATGGATAATATGAACGGGTTTATGATGCTTGAGGAACTGAGGAGAAACGAGGTGACATCACTTATCCCCGCTATCCTCATGACCGGCGCCTCGGTGACGGCGGGGGCATGGCAGGCGGGTGGAGCGTTGGAGTATCTTGAGAAACCATTCAGTCTCGAGGATCTGCTCAGGGTCGTCAAGAAAATCGTCGGCTAGCGCGTTTTCCCCCCTGGGGGGGGCGGCCGGGTTATCATTTTGAAACAGTCTCTTGGTTCTTTTACCTGTTCCCGAATTCCCTTCTTGCTTCTCGCACGGCTGTTTGCTACTTTCTTCTCCGAAACGGGGATCCTCTATGAAGAAAATTCTTATTGTCGATGATGAAGATTCGTTCCGGAAATCGATCGGATCACAGCTGAAACTCAAAGGGTGGGGAGTGTTCGAGGCGCAGGACGGCATGATGGGACTCGATCTGGCCGAACAGCACAAACCGGACGTCATTCTCAGTGACGTGCACATGGATATTATGAACGGCTTCATGATGGTCGAGGAATTGAAACAGAACCCGGCGACCTCTGAAATTCCTGTGATTATGATGACCAGCGCCGCGCAGGCCGCAGGTGCGTGGAATTCCGATATCGCCGTTGATTACCTGGAGAAGCCGTTTACAATCGCCAAATTGATTGAGGTGCTTGCGGCGGTCGTCAAGAAATAAGGATGGGCGAGCTGTGAACACCCTCCAGGAGGTCAATGACAACCGGT
>JBBEBV010000219.1:10701-23777 GCA_040882165.1 Bacteroidota bacterium | reverse complement strand
AGTCCCCAGATTCAGCTACATTAGGCAACATTTTCCTGAATTTGACATTCCATCAACCTGAATCTTCGATGAGCAGCCGGGCTGTTGTCAAGGATGCAGGGGCGTTCCTTGGAAGCCTGGCTCTTGCGGGGTATTTCGGCTGGTCGACGGCCGATCTGATCTGGGGGTTCTGGGTCTTGCTTTCTTTACACTCCATTTCGGGGCGTTCCACTATACCTTGCGATGCTGAAGCTTCATTTCCTGATGCTTGCGCTTGGGGCTCTCTACGCGGTGGGGCTTGACACCTTCCCGGTCTTTGTTCTGGTCCTTTTTTTCCTCTATGCCCCCGGCTCGATATGGCAGTATTGGAGAAGAAGGAAAGAAACCGGGCCGGACAAACTGGAACCGTCCGACGCCGTTTGAGCGTGCACCCTCTCAATCAAGAGTGGGGGTTGGGTGTGGTGGATCGGGACTTTTCCTCCCATTTGGACTGAAACGGAGACATCTGACCGTTGACAGCTCCGTTCCGGATCTTTCCCGAATTAGAATTAGGAATCGACAGCAGGAATGCGTATCTTATAACCGCTGCAAATAGCAGCCCCGCCTTCGGAAGCAATCATTTCGGAAGCGGACTTTGTCGAGACCCGTTCTCCGATGATGAACGTGCTGGATTGTAGGTAACGCCGGCGGGCACCACACCCCTCCATTTGTTCGTTCCCAGAGCTCTCCCTCAAACTGCCATCGCTGTGCATCGCGTCTCTCCATTTCATCCTTAAAGGATTCATATGTCTTTTTCAACCCTCGGTCTCAACGACCGTGTAGTGCAGGGGACCACCGCGACGGGGTTCACCACACCAACAGAAATTCAATCACGCGCCATCCCGGTCGCCCTTCAGGGGCGCGACGTCGTGGGGCTGGCACAAACGGGGACCGGCAAGACTGCCGCTTTCGTCCTCCCGATGCTCAACAAATTCTCAGAGCACAAACACCGTGACCACCACGTGCGCGGCCTGGTGCTGACCCCCACGCGGGAGCTGGCCCACCAGATCGAAGACGCCGTGACGAGCTACGGGCGCTTCACCAACATCAGCGTCCTTTCCGTGTACGGCGGCGTGAGCATGGACAACCAGATCCGGCGCCTCCGCCGTGGCGTGGATATCATCATCGCCACTCCGGGACGCCTGCTCGACCACATGAGCCGGCGCACCATCGACCTATCCCACGTGGAAGTTCTCGTGTTGGATGAGGCGGACCGGATGTTCGACATGGGGTTCATCAAGGACGTGCAGCGGATTGTCGAGAAAGTGCCGAAGCACCGTCAGACCATGCTCTTCTCCGCGACGATGCCCGAGGAGATCCGCAAGCTGACGATGACGTTGCAGAAGGACCCGGAGACGATCAGGATTGGCAAGATCGGAAATCCTGTTGCTTCCGTCACGCAATATTTCTATTCCGTGCCACAGGAGCGAAAGACGGACCTCCTGGCACACGTGCTCGAGGCAGAATCGATGAAGAGCGTGCTCGTCTTCTCCCGCACCAAACACGGGGCAGACAAGATCAGCCGCAAGCTGGAGCAGAAGGGATTCTCATGCACGATGATTCACTCGAACAGGTCACAGTCACAGCGGCAACACGCACTGGCCGGGTTCAAGCAGGGACGCTACCGCGTGCTCATCGCCACGGATATTGCCGCTCGCGGAATCGACGTGGAGGGGATCTCGCATGTCATCAATTTTGATACACCGCCGGCGCCGGAGGATTACGTGCACCGGATCGGCAGAACCGGCCGTGCTGCAGCCATCGGCGACGCGATCACGTTCGTGTCGGAAGCCGAGCGTGGATCGGTCCGAAGGATCGGCCAGACGATCGGGAAGCCGGTCGACCTGAAGAAGTACACAGGCTTCGATTACAACACACCGCTCCCGCGGCATGAGAAACATTCGGGTACGGCAAGCCCCTCAACGGCCGGCCACCGCCGGCGCACCGAGTCGAGGCCCCATCCGGCCGCTGACCGCCGACAACCGGAGCGGGCGCACAGTGACCGGAGCAACGGCAATCAACCGGAACGGAAGCGGACCACACATTCACAGCCTATTTCGAACGAACATCCGGATCGGAAATCCGGACGCCCCTCTGCAGCTTCCAGGGGGGTCAGGCGCGACGGGCGTTCTTCCGCAGGACAGGGCAGGCCGGGCGACAGGACAAACCGCGGGCCAAAGGGATTCAAGCCGCGCGGCCAGAGAACCCAAGCCGAAGGATCGACCCAAAAAGGATCGAACGTCAGCAACGAATCGCGCAATGTCTATAGCAAGTCGGATTGGATGGGCTTGCTCTCCTCAACCGAAACCGGTGAGAAGAAGACATTTCGGAAAAAGTTGAAGAGGTTTTTTGGAGGGACATAAACCGGGAAGACACTCGCTTGAGTCCCGAAGGGGCATAACAGAAAAGCCGGCAAGAAATTGCCGGCTTTTTTTCTGGAACCTGTCTCAGAGTTGCCTCTGTAGGGCTGAAGCCCGCACTTGATGACGTGTTTGGGTTTCGACCCTCATCAGATCGAGAGTCCGGTCGAGACGGCAGCCCGTCAGATGTTCTTCAAGAAAGTTGTCCGGCGACGGCTTTGGGTTTTATACTCTCCAGAGAAACTCACGGTGCTGCAGGAAGTGCTGGACCTGCTGAACGGTCATCGCGGTCTTCCGCTCGACCGCTTCGCGGGTGTTGAATGCGTTGTGGGGAGTAAAGAGAACATTCGGGTATTTGAGCAACCGTTGCACCCGCAGCAGGAGGTCGGAATGGGGATGCTCATGAAGACGGAACTCCACGGCAAGGGAGCTCTCATGCTCGAAGACGTCAAGTCCGAGGCCGCCGAGAATTCCCTCTTCCAGCAACATCTCGAGGTCGAGCAGCGGGGAGATCTCCCCACGGGCAATATTGACAAGGAGGCACCCCTTGGTTGCATTCCGGAAGAGGAGGTCGTATGAAAAGTACCCTTTGTTTTGGTCGGTCAGGTTCATCGCACATACAATCACATCCGCCCAACGAATGCCTTCATCCCTGGTTGTATAGTCGATCCCGGGTTTCCCTTGAACAAGATCGACCCCTTTCACGATGAAACCCATGGCTTTCGCGATCGAAACAATCTCCCCCCCAATCCTTCCGACTCCCACCACGAGCATCTTCGTTCCCGCACACTCAGTTCCGGTCAAGCCATCACGCGTAAACTCACCGAACTGCCGGACTTGTTGCGGAAGTCTCCTCAGCAGTGCGTGGGTGAGGAGGATGGCATGCTCGGCCACAGCACGTGTGGAGTATTCTTCGAGGTAGCCGAGAGCGACGGGTTGCGTTAGTTGGGGTTTCAGCGCCAGGAGGTGGTCATACCCCGTGCTGCGGCTCAGGATTCCGTCCAGCTTGCCGGCCCATTGGGGTGGGACCTGAGATTGTGTCCGGATACTGATCAAACGCGCAGGAGGCTGCACATGATCGGTTTCCTGAATGGTCTTCGTGGTAAGACCGTACAGAAGATCTTTTCCCAGGTGCCAGTGAAGCTGGTCTGCTTCTTCCTCGAACGCTTCGTAGAAATAGATATGCATGAACTTTCAAAAGATTAGACTAAAATACTAGAAGTGGTCTCAAAGACCCTTACCGAGTCATTGCGAGAAGTCCCGATGCTTTATATCGGGACGACGAAGCAATCTTAACAGCGAGCAAAACCTGGTTTTGTATAGATTGCTTCGCACAAAACGCTCGCAATGACGTTGCTACCTATTTTTGAGACCGCTTCCACTTGAAAAACCCCGCCACGGGCAACGTGACGGGGCTTTGAGTTCGGTCCCGGTATTCCTGAGCCCCGGTGGGCAACCAGTCTTTGGTTACTTCACCAACAGGTCGGTCACCGGAAGGATCCGGATGTGTTCCGGCATCACTTTCACCGGAAACTTCACAATCTCCACATCCTCCTTCATCACGTGGTCCGATTTCGGGGTGGCGTATGTAATCGGACTCGGGGAGTCCTCCACGAGGGCTTTCTTGAATGCTTCCGCGTCTTTCGTGATGATGGCAATCTGCATGTTCCCGTACTGCCAATGCCGCTTGATCGCCTCGTTCACCTCCCCGACTGTCAGCTTGTCCATCATCTCACGAAACATGTCGAGGTGGCTCCCTTTGATGCCGTAGTACTTGTCGTCCAGCGCGTATCCAAGCCGCTCCATCGTCGTTTGCGCATAGTTGAGAACGTACTTCTTGAGGAAATTTCGTGTCAGATCGAAATCCCCCTGAGTCATCCCATTCTCCACGAGGTTCCGATACTCCCGGAGCGCGGCCCGGAGGGAGAAATGGCGTGTTTCGTTCGGGACCGGCCGGATCCAGATTTCAAACAACTGGACACGCCGCCCGACGTTTTGCGGCGGCAATTGACGTTGCCCGCCCCCGGGATAATGTTCGATGTAGGAATAATCCCCATAGTTCAATCCCCTCTCTTCGCGAATCACCTGGTAGAGGTGACTGCTCGAGTTCCGGTGCTCACCCAACCAGGAATTAGCAATGGCGAGCGCATACCAGTCCTTCGTCCCGCGGAGAATATTCATCGGGTACCCCATGCTGATTGCCGTTGCAGGGGCGTCTTTCTCCACCATGAAGACCTGGAACCCGCTGATGGGGTTCGGCTGTGGTTTGGGAACCTCTGCCACCGACCCCGCCGGGAGTTGATTCAAATCCGTCTTCAGTTGTTCGATGAGTGCAGGTTCATATCCCCCGCCAACTCCGATCACCAGATTGTCGCGGGTATAATATTTCCGGTAGAATCCCCTCACATCCTCCAGTGTGATGCTCTTTACCGCTTCAATCGTTCCCGTGGTGATGTGCCCGTACGGTGTTCCGGCAAACACGTCGTTGTACAGGACAGCTTTCCCAAGCTCTTCGTCCGAGGAATACCGCAGTGTATTCTCAAGATAGTTCAGGGCCTGGCTCTTCAACCGGTCCAGGTCTTCCTGCTTGAATGCCGGGGCGAGGATCGCATCGATCAACAACGGGTAATAGTCACGCAAATTATCTTTATGGGTCCGCCCCGTGATGACCGTCAGTTCCGCATTCATCGTATTGGAATAGCTTGCGGCCAACGGATAGAGTTTTT
This sequence comes from Bacteroidota bacterium, assembly GCA_040882165.1. Taxonomy (GTDB): domain Bacteria; phylum Bacteroidota; class Ignavibacteria; order UBA10030; family UBA10030; genus UBA6688. The sequence goes on along the minus strand of JBBEBV010000219.1, from coordinate 18,673 downwards.
CCAGGATCTGCTCATAGCTGTTCTTCGTGGTCGCCGCTTCCGTCAACATGGAAGCGACGATCTCCGCCAATCCCTCCTTCCCCTTCGGGTCGTTCTGGGATCCGGCCTTGAACCATATGCGGAACGAGATGGTCGGATCGTTCGGGACGGGCAGCAGCACAAGGTTGTCATTGGACACGTTCGTTTCTCCTACGATCATTCCGGGAATCAGAAGCGCAAGGGCGCAGGCGAATGCAAAAATCTTCTTCGTCTTCATTATTGTGCTCCTTTCAGGACGATGACGGACCGACGTTCGGGGGTGAGGTAGCGCTTGGCCGCATTTTGGATGTCCTGCGGAGTCACCGCATCGAACGTTGCGTAAAGCTCATCGATCGCCTCGACACCGCCGGTAATGGCAACAACGCGTGCAAGAACGCCGGTGACCCGGCTCGGGGTATCCAAGCCCATCAGGAAGTTATACTTGTTCCGTCGTTTCAGGTCGGCGAGTTTTTGCGCATCGACCGGCCTGGTTTTGAATTCCTCAATTGTCCGGTATACTTCATCGCGAACATACGGGACGTCCTCCACCTTCTTCACCATCGAGTAGATCTGGTAGAGTCCCTGATCCCGGTTCATGGAGAAACTGGGGGAAAGGAACTGCACTTTTTGCTCCTTGAGAAAGAGCTTCTTGTTCAGGTCGCTGTTCTCCCCGAAGGCAAGCTCGCCCAGGAGCATCGCTGCCGCAAGATTCTTGTTCTTCGCGTCGAAGGCCTCTCCTTTGTACCCGATGACAAGGATGGGTAGAGTCCGGCCCGGATAGGAAACCTCGGCAGTCCGTTCTCCCTGCTGGGCGGGCTCTGGAGTGACTTTGGGTGCGACGTACCCCTTCTGCCATCCGCCATAATACTTTTTGATCATGTCCAAGGTCTTCCTGACATCAATATCTCCCGCCACAACCAGTACGATGTTTTCCGGACGGTAGAACCGGCTGAAGAACGACTTACTGTACTCAAATTGCTGCGGCATCGCTTTGATGTCCGCTTCAAATCCCATCGTCGTATGCTTGTAGGTGTGGACATCGTAGGCCAGTTCCTTCATCTTCTCATTGAGCACGGCGAACGGACTGGTGATATTCTTTCGATACTCGCCGTAGACGGCCCCGGCTTCTGTCTGAAACACCCCTTCCTCATAATGGAGGTTCTGAAAGCGGTCGCTTTCGAGTTCGATGACCCGCTCGAGGTCCTCGGCTGCGAAGTTATAATAATACGCCGTGATGTCATCAGACGTGTATGCGTTCCCGCTTGCCCCGATGCTGGTGACAATGCTGTCGCGCACGGGACCCGGGTATTTTTTGGTCCCACGAAACATCATATGCTCAAAAAAGTGGGCGAAGCCTGTTTTGCCGGGCTCTACTTCATCCCGGCTGCCTGTCCGGACCACGGAATAGTACGAAACAAGCCCGGGGCTTTCCATCGGAATCAGGACAAGCTTCAGGCCGTTGGGAAGTACTTCGACGGTGTACTTGTACGGAAAAATTGATCCGGCCATAGCAAGAGTCCCCCAACAAAGCAGAAGTGTGAGTACATTTGGAATGCGTTTTCGCATAACGCTTCTCCTGGTGAGATGTGAACGAACCATGATTGATGCGGCAAAAGATAGGGAAAAAAAAGAGCGGGGACAATGGTTTTGGGACGAAAGAAATAAGAAAGGCCCGACTCCATCTGAGGGAATCGGGCCTTGTCCAATTCGTCTTAACAGGATGCTAAGAGAATCATCATCCACGAAGTTCGCCCCGCCCGACTGCCTGTGGCTGCAGGCGGGCGGGGAAGAATCACCAAGGGAACCTTGCTTTTCCCCAAGAAATCCATTTCTTTCGTGTCCCTTCGTGGACTTCGTGGATAGAAAAAAACAAGGGCTTCAACTCCCTGCTAAAGGTGTTTTTTCAAAAACGACAACATCCGAGGCCAGGCTTGCTGTGTTGCCTTCAGGTTTGCTCCTTCGCGGCCGCTCTGTTGACGGAGAAAACCGTGTCCGGCCCCTTCGTAGACCTCGTACTCGTACGTTTTCCCAAGTTTCTTGATCTCCGTGGAAGCGGGTTCAATCGTCGCGTTCACACGCGCATCGTCGCCGCCATAGAAACCGAGTACGGGGGCGCTCAACTTCCCCAGCGCATCGGCGGCCGGAGAGGTTCCATAGTACACGATCGCAGCGTTTAATCCCGGTTGTACGCACGCATAGGCGAAGCTCATCGAACCTCCCCAGCAATATCCCACGGTCGCACTCTTCCCGTTTGCCGACGGGAGTTGTATCGCGTAAGATCGGACGGTATGCAGCCGTTGCGTCGCCTCCTCTGCGGACAGCCCCCGGATCAGGCGAACGACCTCATCCCGTGTCGCAACAGATTCCGTCCCGCCACCGCCCGGCCCCATACCCGAGATCAGGTCGGGTGCCACGGCAATGTAGCCATCCTTTGCAAGTTGATCGGACACCGCCCGGATCCAATCGCTCACACCGTAAATCTCATGAATGACGATCACAACCGGTGCTTTTTCCTTTTTCTCGGGGTAGACAATCCAGGTCCGGATCGGGTGTTCACTCCCTTCGTACTTCACATCCACCCACTCACCATGACGCGGGGATTTTTCAAGGGCCGCCTTCGCCCCATCCTCGCCGGGGGGAAGCTTCTCGTCGCGCTCCACAACCGCGGCCTTCGACATGGACTCCATCATCGTATGCTGGGAATGATCGTGCTCCTGGCCAAAGGCAAGCCCTGTCCAGAGCAGAATTCCTCCAAGCATTCCGAGCAGTGCGTATCGGTTCCTCATTTCAACTCCTCCTTAGATTGTTCTTGACGTTCATTCAACAGTCCCCGTCGCGGGCAGGTTCCCGGGCGGGTAAGATAGAGACATGCCGGGATAAAATCAAACATCGATCCCGCCGGCAGCATATCTTTATGGGTTCTGAGATAGGGGGAAAGTGTATGGTGCAAGGAGACCCCGCCGTTTGCGTATGAATCATCGCGTGGTTATATTCGACTCATTCTCCTCAAACAAGCACCGTGACCATATGCTCGTTCCCGTCATCGTCGTATCGGTCGTCGCCGCCTGGCTGGCCGCTCTGTACAACCGGTTTGTACGCGCACGCAATCTGACGAAGGAGGCGTGGGGCGGAATCGACGCACAGCTGAAGCGTCGTCATGACCTCATTCCCCGACTCGTTGAAGCGGTGAAGGGCTCAATGGATTTCGAGAAGGGTCTGCTTGTCGAGGTCACGAGCTTACGCACACAAAGTCTATCGGCCGGCAGCGTCCGTCAGCGAGGCGCCGTTGAACAGGCACTTTCCTCCTCACTCCACTCCCTCTTTGCCATCGCTGAGGGTTACCCGGAGCTCAAGTCCAATCAGAACATACTCGAACTTCAGAGAAGTCTCTCCGAAACAGAGGACCAGATCCAGCTCGCCCGCCGGTACTATAACGGGACGGTCCGTGATTACAATACGCGCCTGCAGATGTTTCCCAATAACCTCGTCGCCGGCATGTTCGGTTTCAAGGAGGCGGAGTATTTCGAGTTGAACGCGGAAGCCGAACGAACGGCGCCTGACATCAAACTCTGAGAGGCCCATGAACTGCGTGCGAACGATCCTGCTCGCTTTGCTGCTGCCCATCAGTCTCGCCCTCGCGTCCCAGTCCCGTGAGGAAGAGCGCATTCTTTCCTATGAAAGCACCATTTCGGTCAGCGAGGATGCAACGGTCACCGTCAAGGAAGTGATTCAAGTGCGGAGCGAGGGAGTGGCTATCAAGAGGGGAATCTACCGTGACTTTCCGACACGGTACACGGATTATTCGGGACACAACTACGTGGTCGGATTCAGTGTCCTGGAGGTCCTGCGCGACGGAGCGACGGAGGCCTTTCACACCGAACAGGTATCGAACGGCGTGCGGGTCTATGTGGGGAGCAGCGATGTGCGTCTCAGTCCAGGGGTGTACACGTATACGATCCTTTACCGAACGACGAGGCAGATCGGTTTCTTCCAGGGCTTTGATGAACTGTACTGGAACGTCACAGGCAATGGATGGGCGTTTCCAATCGACCGCGCGACGGCCATTGTTTCACTTCCGGCAGGAGCGAACGCATCGGTCCGGACGGCAGAAGCCTATACCGGCCCCGAGGGAGCGCAGGGAAAGGATTACACTTTTGGACGGGATGCGCTGGGAAATGTCACGTTCGCCACAACCCGACCTCTTGCTCCTTCTCATGGTTTGACCATCGTCGTTTCCTGGCCAAAGGGATTTGTGCAGCCACCCACTGAAATGGAGGAACTCGGTGCTTTTCTTGACGACAACATCGCAACGCTCCTTTGCGCGGTGGGCCTTCTCGTCGTCCTCCTCTACTACGTGATCGTCTGGGCCAGAGTCGGGGTTGATCCGCAGGGCGGTACGATCATTCCTCGTTTTGAGCCTCCATGGAAGCTTTCTCCGGCGGCTGTCCGGTACATCTCCAGGATGGGGTATGATAACAATGTGTTCGCGGCGACCGTTATCAATCTTGCTGTCCACGGCCACCTGAGGATCAGCGATGAGGGGGGAACGCACGTCCTGACTCGTGTTGGAACCGATTTGGACAAGCTCGCGCCGTATGAACGGACGGTCGCCACAACGCTGTTTTCAGGACGTGAGAGACTTGTCTTGAAAAGCGAGAATCACCGGATCATGTCCGATGCGATCAAGGCGTTGAAAGCGTCACTCAAGCGGAATTACGAGACGGTCTACTTCATCACCAACGTTCGCTCATTTATCCCCGGGCTTCTCGTTTCCATTGTGGCGTTTATCATTCCTCTCTTCTGGGTCCGGTTTCCCCCAGAAGCTTTTTTTATAACTCTCTGGCTGAGCGTTTGGAGCGTCGGGGTCGCTGCTCTGCTCGTCCGCGTGATTACGGCATGGCGGTCGGTCTCCTTCGGTGGAGGGAGAAGATTCACAACTATCGGAGTAGCAATAGCAGTCACCGCCTTCGCAGTTCCGTTTGTGCTTGGGGAAGTGTTCGGGTTGTTTATCCTCTGGACAAACACCTCGGGGGTCGCAATCTTCAACGCCGGCGCTCTCGTGTTCATCAACTATCTCTTCTACCGGTTGCTTAAGGCGCCGACCCGCGCCGGTCGTAAACTCCTCGACGGCATCGAAGGATTCAAGATGTATTTGTCGATTGCGGAGAAGGAGCGGTTGAATGTCCTGAATCCGCCGGAACAGACACCGGAGTTGTTCGAACGATACCTCCCCTATGCACTGGCTCTTGGCGTGGAGCAGAAATGGTCGGAGCAGTTCTCGGACATCCTTGCACGCGCCAAACTGGGAGGCAGGGAGTACTCACCCGTGTGGTATGCAGGATCGGCCTTCACCGCCTCGAACCTCGCGGGATTCACAACATCCGTCGGAAGCTCCCTCTCTTCCGCGATCTCTTCCTCCTCCGTCGCGCCCGGATCCTCTTCGGGAGGCGGAGGTGGGGGTTCCTCGGGAGGCGGTGGTGGAGGCGGCGGAGGTGGAGGGTGGTAGCGCCAGCTACTTCTTAATTGAGCCGACCATCGCGTCGAATTCCCCTTTCGCCGCATTGAGGGTGTTGGCCGGTCCCGTGAATTTGTAGAAGACCGTTCCTTCCGGTCCCTCCACGATGGCGCCGAGCAGCCGGAAGTTCTCTTTCCTTCCCTGGGACTCCATCATAGGACCTCCCGGAGCAAGGTAGGTTCCGGCGATTTCGACCCGGGTGACATTCAAGCCATTCACCTGCGAAGACGACTTTTCTGCCGCCCCGGCGTCTTCGAACTGGGAACCCCACCGCTGGATGTTCATATCGATGTCTCCACCCTGTCCGCCGCCAAAGTAAAACACAGCGCACTCACCCGGTTCGCCATCCCCCTCTGCAGCGGGGATCGTGTACGTCGCAACGCGCATCGGCCGCTCATCTTGCGTCGTCCAGCGTTCCGGCAACAACCATCGGATGCCGGCGACTGCGGCGGAGGGGTCCTCTTTGAGGTTCACCTGCGATTGTTGCGATGAATCCTTGCCACAACCGGCAAGGAATGCGACGAGGATGATCAATGGGAACAGTGTGTGTTTCACGATACCTCCTGAGGTTGGCATGGAGAAATACGAATGGACACGTCCAATGTAGCCAGTTCGCGGCGGAAAATCAATCCGATTCATCCCTGGTTGTTGCGGCTTATGCAGTGCATCAGTATATTCACGCACCTCTCTTGACGTTGATCGAACGTAACTGCTCAGCATAGAAGCAAAAGAGTAACCCACTAATCTTCACTAATCCCTGTTCAATATAGGAATCCAGACCAGTCCTAAACAGAAATATGAAACTTGACAGAAGCTTCGCTGGGATGACGAAACAGCCCTCAAACAATCCTTTTTGAGCCGGTCTATTTAGAGCCGGACCGATGGGAACCATCCATGAAGAGATCAATCAAGAGTAATTTTCTCTTCGCGGAGATTCGTGCAGATTAGTGGGAAAAAGACGCTGAGTAATTACGATCGAACATTGTAAGAGGGTTGAGCGCAATCATCCTTCACCCTTTTTTCCAATCGATCGGGAACTTGTATGATATTCTACAGAGCAGCCATGGTACTCTCCCTCAGTACGCTCTTGTTAACGGTTCTGATCGCCCAGAAGCAGACGATGACAATTGAGGAGTACGATCCCCGATCGACCCTCGTCGTTCCCGGGAGAGAGATTCAGCGAGCAAAATTCCCGTTCATCGATGTGCATAACCATCAAAGGGGAACGATGTCCGCCGGTGCGCTGGACACTCTTATTATGAAAATGGATAAGCTCAATATGCGTGTCATGGTGAACCTGAGCGGCGGAAGCGGCGAACGCCTTTCACAGACGGTCAGAACCATGAAGGGAGAGTATCCGGACCGGTTCGTGGTCTTCGCCAACATCGACTTCTCGAATATCGACTCGACCGGGTTTGCCGGGCGGGCGGCGGCGCAGCTGGAACGCGACGTCAGGAACGGGGCGCAGGGCCTGAAGATCTACAAGAACTTCGGGATGACGCTGAAAGACTCCAAGGGGAGGAGGGTCAAGGTGGATGGGAGGAAATCTGGGGAGGCTGGGCGAAATGCTTGATTCCCTGCCGAACGTGACGACCGAGATCGGCGCCGTGCTCGCGGAACTTGGACGCCAGCCGCGCTTCGCGCGGCAATGGTTCATCAAGTATCAGGACCGGGTCATGATGGGAAAGGACATCTGGGCTCCGCAAGAGTATTATGTTTACTTTCGGGTCCTTGAATCGGCTGATGAGTACTTCGACTATTACCGGAAGCGACATGCGTTCTGGAAGATGTACGGTCTGGAGCTTCCGGATGAGGTGCTCAAGAAACTCTATTACAAAAACGCGATGAGGGTTATTCCCGGAATCGAAAAACAATCGTTCCCTGAATGACCCAAGAGGACGATTGAAGAGTTATCGTACACCCCACTCAGATCATGGAAGGAGCAGGAATGCGTTCATCAATTCTCTTTGCCGTTCTCGCGGGCGTTGCATGGGGCGTGGGAGGCTACTTTGAAAAAGCAGGGCTCCGATCTCTCGGTTTGCCGCCGATCGCAGGCATCACGCTCAGGACCGTTGTTGCCATGATCATTCTCGGCCTCCTATCCATCCCCGCGTGGAAGCATGTTGCAAACCCCTCGAACGTCAACGCCTGGCTCATGATCATCGTCGGTGGAGGAGTTCTTGCGGGGAGTCTCGGGATGTGGAGCTTCTATTCGTCCCTTACGACCTCTGAGAACCTCGGTGTGACGCTCGCGGTGGCATTTGCCTGTTCACCGTTGGCCGGAACGTGCATCGGACTGATGCGCGGGGATCAGCCGTTCAATCCGAAGATCGCACTTGGCATCCTCGCGATTGTGGGTGGAATCGTCCTCATCCAGCTCTCCAACACTCCCACAAAATGAATGTTTCGCTTGAATGAGGCCGCGTCTTCCCGCATAGT
>JBBEBV010000219.1:0-10601 GCA_040882165.1 Bacteroidota bacterium | reverse complement strand
CAACTCAATCGCATGATCCGGATCGCATTTCAGATTGACGGAAAGAGGATGCTCCTCCACCCTGGTCAGGAGGAACACCTTTCCCTCCACCTTGTACACCAGGACATCCTCACCAAACGGGAACTCCCCCGTGATGCTCCCTTTTTTCTTCAGACAATGGTCCTGAACGGTCGCAAGCCTCATGCCAATGAGCCCCTCCCTTCCGGAGCTGTTTATTTTCCTTTGTCGCCCCGAATGGTATTCACGGCACCGGCGGCTGCCGATGTAAGGATGCCGATCTCGGAATTGTAGCTCACCATCCTCATCCCCTTCTTCGACCAGAAGGTCGCCTGGTTCAACACGTTAATATGAATGGCGGGAACCACGTTGTGGCGTTTGCAGGCTTCGATGACCGATTCAATCGCGGATATCAGGATCGAAGCCTCCATGTTCCCCGGGACTCCCATCGAAACCGATAAGTCTGTCGGACCCACGAGCGCCACATCCACTCCCTCGACTCCGAGGATCTCATCCACGGATTCCAGCGCTTGTTTCGTCTCAATCTGCACGATGAGGAGCGATTCCCTGTTCGCATCCTGCATTGCCTGGCTGACATCTCCGGATTTCAAATCGGTATGACCGCGGGCAACCACGCTTCCCCTGATTCCGAGCGGAGGATATTTCATCATGCGGATTGCCTCACGTACCTGTTGTGCGTGTGTAATCCGCGGCACCATGATCCCCTGGGCACCACCGTCGAGGGGGCCGGTGATGTGGGCATAGGTGATATCCGGGACACGGACAATCGGGGTGATCCCGGCGTGACGGGCAGCTCTTGAAAGATCGGCAAGTGTTTCCACGTTGAAAGGCCCATGCTCGCCGTCGATTAAAACGAAGTCGAGACCTGCATTGGCAAAAACCTGCATGATGGATGTTTGACGAACTTCGACGAGCATGACACCGAGGAGAGATTTGCCTTCTCGCAGGGCGCTCTTTGCTTTATTCGTTGGGATGATGGAATCAGGCATACGGACCTTTCGTTTCGTTCAATTTGTAATCAGTCAGCCTTGTTTTTCCCACGAATCTACACGAATCTTCAAGAAGAAAATCTGGACCCTGATTTGTTTCTTCTTCAGTCGCCCCTCCGATGAGCGGGGATTAGTGAAGATTCGTGGGTTCTTCTTTCACAGATGCGTGGCAACTACGGAATTCAAGAAACCTGTCTATGGTTGTTTGTACCGTTCCAGGGCAACGGCCAGGATTCCGAAATGGTCGGTCAGCAATCCTTCGTACCCACAGGGCCACCCGTCCCAATATCGCGCATCAACACCACTTTTGCATGCACCATAGACAAGCCCTTCCGCAAAACCGTGGCAGAGGCGCTCGAGCACATAGTCTGCTTCCTTTGTCAATCCGACCTGATACAATGCACCGACAAAATGTCTCGTTTGCGCGTGGCTGCATGCCCCGTTCCCGATGTAGAATCCCTGGGGATACCCCTGCATGATGTCAGCCAGGTCTTCATCCGGTATGGGCCACAACGCAATCGGCACGCCGATCTGGGGATCCGGCATACCGACACGCTCCGTTTCAGCCCAGAGTTTTTCCATGGATGACCGGGCCAGTTCATCGCTCAGAACACCGCTCGTCACGGCAACTCCCGTGATACAAGGAAAGGCATAATCGTGCAGCTTGTTCTCCTTACAACGCCACCCGGCAATCCATCCTGTTCGTGGGTTGAGGAAGGTCGGAGTATAATTCGTTTTAATCCGTTGCGACCATTCATCCATTCCCTCCGCCAGCGCTCCGCACCCGAGTTGTGGCAGAATGCCTGCAAACTTCTGAAGGGCAGAGTAGAGGAGCGCGTTCGTCCAGGCATCTTTCCATCCAAAGGAGATCACATCGTACCACACCGTGCTCCATTGCCCGGACCCGCTGACACCGGTACGATAGATGCTTTCGACAAGCCCATCGTGATCAAGATCGCGGTCACGCATTTGTTCTATTTTCTTTTGGAGAGGTTTGCCGTATCGGGAGAGCCACTCCCGGGTGCCACTGTGTTCAAGGAACTCGGCGATGCCGAGCAGTCCGGCCGCTCCCGTCATGAGATACTCGTCCTCAGCTTCATGGATCTTTCCGTCCTGGAGCAATGGTCCGCTCGCATACCCCGGCCCTCCGTCGAGCCATCGTTCGATGGAATCCCGCAGGAGATCGACAGCGGCCAGGTTTGGGAGAAGCGCATTCATCCTGGTCGCGAGAGCCGACCAGTTGTCCATGGAGATCGGACAGTGCATGGAATTACCGTTGTTGCTGAGAGTCGCTGTATCGGCCCGGTAGTTCAGGCTCGTGAGCGAACATTTTTGAATTGCCTTTGCAACGGGGGCGGGAGTCTCCTTCTTCAGCGACAGGGTCAGACGATCGATCCGAAATTCGATATCAGCCGTGTGCTTGCCTCCTCTCAGCAAGTAATCTCCTTCGGGCATCAGCGCTTCACCCAGCTTGACCTCGCTGGTGGTCATATTCCGTGGACGATCGGAATCGGATCTCCAAATCACTTCCCCCCCTGTACTTTCCGCGCGGAAACTTCCAAACTTCGGCATATGGAGCCAGACCGGCATCTCCATGGAGCCGGACTCTCCGGCCCGAACCACCTTGCCGATGACATGCGAGGTGCTTTCAAAGCTGCTGATGCCGATCATCCAGGCACAACTTTCCCAGGCTCGAAGGTCGCCCTTCCCTTCGCGTTCGATATGAAGCGAAAGACGGTCCGCTAGCACCGTCCAGCGCAAATGATACTGCTGTCCAGTCCCCGGGAACACGATGTCATAGCGGACAGAATTGCCTCTCACTTCGGTCGTCGCGTGAACGTTGTACCGTAAGACCGACGCACCAAGAGGCTGGGAACCGACCGGATGCAGCATCGGACCCTGGAAAAAAGAACCGGGCAGCATCTTCAGGAGGTTACGCGGTGTCCGGCCTTCTCCATCTTCGTCAACCGAAAGATGGGAAAAGCCGGCCCGGTTCAGACGGAACCCGACCTCCAGGAATTTGGACTTGTAACGAACCTGGCCGAATTCATGCACGGCACTGAGGCCTGCGGGAAGTCCATGGAGATCGACACCAAGAACCTGGTGGGTTTTCTCGTTGCGGGGCGCGCTGGGCGAGAGCAACTCCCCTTCCATGATGAAAGCACCTGCAGCCAAATTCCACGGCGTCCACCAGTTGTCGATGCCGCAACGCCGAACCTCGAGGATCGCTCCGGACGTGACGACATTTTTCAAGTCGTACCAAAGTGTCTCCCCGTTTCCCGGCTCCGGAACATGAGACTCATACGCGTGTACTCGCCATTGCTCCATCTCCCAGACCAGGAGGCGGAACGAAGTGACCCAATCCAGGTCCATCCGGCTGCCGCATTTGTGATACCCCCGCGCTTTCCGGATCCCGAGTCGATGCAGTCGGGCCGGCCCGTGCAGTTGCAACGCACGGGCGTGAATGATGCGATGGGGGGGCGCATCTCCTTCATCGCGGATAGGTGTCGCCCAAATTGCACGACAGGGGGAGAGCGTTTCGCGGGTTGCAAGATCCCCCATCGGCGGTTCAAGATCAACCAGGGATAAAAGATCGGTCATAGGCTTTGGAAGGTTCAGGGGACAACAGAGTCGTTCAGTACGGAAGAAAGATAACGAGCATTGTATGATTATCAAAGAATGATTTGGGGTGTCCGAAGGAGTACGGAGGGATCTTCGCTGGGAAGTTGCAGGAATGGGAAAATTGAATGAAGATCTCTTGAAGACCTGGAAGGCTTGAGGTGTCTTAGAAGATCACGATTGGCATGAACGACGGCGGTGATGTAGCAGGTGTCCTCCTGTAAGAGGTAGATAATCCGGTACGAACCGTATATGAGTTCGCGTATATTTTCGTCGGAGAACTCCGGGACAACGCGACCGGAGAGTGGAATGCCATAACTCCTGCCCGAGATTGTTCTCGTTGAATGCCTCAAAACTGCATCTGTCTGGGTTTGCTGTATAAGTTAACCGATTAAGGCCTCTATCCCTCCGGCTGAAAACGTTCCACCTCCTCCAGCACGGTACGGACGATGTCCTCCTCCTTGACGCGTTTCACGACTTCCCCTTTGCGGTACAGTATCGCGACACCCTTCCCCGCGGCAATTCCAATATCTGCCTCACTTGCTTCACCGGGACCGTTGACGACGCAGCCGAGCACGGCGATCTTCACCGGCTTCTTCACCCCTGCGAGTTTCTCCTCGAGCTGGGCCATAATCCCAAACAGGTCGACCTCCAGCCGCCCACACGTGGGGCACGCGATCAGTTCGATATTGCGGGAGGCAAGGCTCAACGACCGAAGGATCTCTTTTCCCACTTCCACTTCCTTCACCGGATCATCGGTGAGGGAAACGCGAATGGTGTCGCCAATTCCTTCGGCGAGCAATGTCCCGATGCCCACAGAGGACTTGATGGTCCCGATCCGGGTGGTCCCTGCTTCCGTGACCCCCAGATGCAGGGGGATATCCGTCCGTTGAGCCACAAGCCGGTATGCTTCGATCATCAGCTTTACATCGGTGGATTTCACTGAGATCACAACATCTTTGAAATTGAATTCGTCACAAATCCCAACATGCCGCATGGCGCTCTCGAAAAGAGCCTCAGCAGTCGGATAGCCATGCTTCTCCAGGATGTCCTCTTCCAGCGATCCGGAGTTCACGCCGATGCGGATGGGAATCCCACGGTCCTTGCAAGCCGTCAGCACTTGACGGATGCGATCCTTCGTGCCGATATTGCCCGGGTTGATCCTGACCTTCGCCACACCGGCTTCGACAGCTTTAAGGGCGAAAACGTGGTTGAAATGGATATCCGCGACAATCGGGACCGGTGACTGGCGCACGATCTCGGCCATCGCATCGGCTGCCTCCTTGTCGTTCACGGTGACACGAACAATGTCGACCCCAGCTTCCGCCGCGGCATTGATCTGACCGACGGTGCCGGAAATATCGTCCGTCTTGGTCTTGGTCATTGTCTGGACAGAGATAGGAGCGTCGCCGCCGATCTTGACTGTCCCGACAACAACCTGCCGTGTCCTACGGCGGACACCGACCTTATAGGTTTGATGGTGGGGGAGTGCCTGCGTCATTTCGATTGCGTCTTCCGTCTCCAAAATAATTCCCTCAGTTGATTTTCTTGCTTGCTTCAAAAAGGATCTTCTTCTCTTCTTCCGTCAGACTCTGATAACCGCCCCGGCTGATCTTGTCCAGGATGTCATCGATCTGTTTCTGAGCCGTATCCTGTGCTTTCCTTCCTGCGTCGCGGATATCATAGACTTTCGCATCGACGATCTCCTCGGGCCCATCGGGAGTCCGTTGTGATGTTTTTGAATTCACCCACCAACGTATCCTGTCGAAGACATCCTCAAAAGGCATCCGCCTGCCGTCATACATCAGGAAAACGTAACCTGCAAGGGCTCCGCCCAGGTGAGCAAGGTTTGCGATGGTACCCTGGCCGCCGACAGCAAACACGCCGAGCAGAATCAGTCCGGCGACAAAGTATTTTGCCTTGATCGGCAACAGGAAATAGAGAAAAATATAGCGGTCCGGGAAGGTCATTGCAAATGCCACCAGCACCCCATAGACGGCCCCCGAGGCGCCGACGGTAGGTATTCCCCTGCCGTACGCGTCCACCACCGACGTCGGTTCAAGGAGCGGGGCGAGCAGAAGCTGGGTCACCCCGGCTGCGATTCCACAGATCAGGTAGAATGTCAGAAATTTGCGCGTTCCCCAGCTGTGCTCAACCTCCATGCCGAACATCCAGAGTCCGAAGAACATATTAAAGAAGAGATGCCAGAAGTCGGCGTGCATGAACTGGTAGGTTACCAACTGCCACGGGTAGAACCCATACCCGAACGGCATCAACCCGAGGTAGTAATTGAAAAAATAACGGAGGGGCATCCCGCCAAGGGTGAAGAGGTTGCCGCCAAGACCGAGGGTCAGGAAGACCGCGCCGTTGACGATCATAAGCCATTTTATGACCGGAGGAAAGAACTGGAATCCTCCGAACATGGAAGGGCGATTGTAATTACCTGGGTACGACATTCAGTGCTTGGCTCAATTGGCTAAGAACGTGGGTTGAACAACGGAATACTGATCGCCGGACCCGGAACCGGAGAGACAGACTGCGGTTCGGATCTCAGCGATCGGATTTAATTTCTGGTATTGAGCGCCGCAACTCCGGGAAGGATCTTCCCTTCGAGGAACTCCAGCGAAGCACCACCCCCGGTGGAGACGTGCGATACGCCTTTCTCTAATCCAGCCTTGGCAATGGCAGCCGCCGAATCGCCGCCACCGACAATCGTGATGGCTCCTCCTTTGGTCGCCTCCACCAACGCTTTCGCGATAGCATTCGTTCCTTCGGCAAAGCGGTCCATTTCGAACACCCCCATCGGTCCGTTCCATACGACGGTTTTAGCCTTACGGATCTCCTCGCTGAAGAGTTTCACAGTTTCGGGACCGATATCGAGTCCCTGCCATCCTTCCGGAATCGCATTGGCGGCGACCGTTTGTGTTTTTGCCCCGTTGTCGAACGCGTCCGCCACCACGCAATCTGTCGGAAGGAGGAACCGCACGCCCGATGCCTTCGCTTCTTCCAGGATCTTCTTCGCCATCTCGATCCGGTCCTCTTCCAACAGGGACTTCCCGATATTCAATCCCTGCGCCTTGTAGAATGTAAACATCATCCCACCCCCAATCAAGAGTGCATCCACCTTTCCCAGCAGATTTTGAATAACATCGATCTTCCCGGAGATTTTGGCTCCCCCCAGGACAGCCACATAGGGCTTCTTCGGGTTGCTCACGGCGCGGTCAAGATACTCAAGTTCCTTTTCCATCAACAGGCCCGCCACCGCCGGCAGGAATGCAGCGATGGCCTCCGTTGAAGCGTGGGCACGATGCGCCGAGCCAAACGCGTCATTCACGAACACATCGGCATAGGCAGCAAGCCCGGTCGCCATCGTATTTCGTTCGGAAGCTTCCTTGGAGGTTTCCTGTGCATGGAAGCGGGTATTCTCCAGCATGAGGATTTCGCCATGGCCAAGCGCCCCGACAGCAGCCTGTGCCTCCGGACCGATGGCAGCAGGAGCGAATTTCACCGGTTTGTTCAATAACCGCGACAGTTGTTCAACCACAGGTTTCATGCGGTGCTTACCGGCGATGAACGATGCCTCATCGAACGGTTTACCATCCTTCGCGGCTTTCTCCTTCGCTTTCTTCACATCCTTCTTTGGATCACCAAGGTGGGACATGAGGATCAGGTACTTCGGATGTCGTTCCAGCACATAGGCGATGGTCGGTAGCGCGGCCTTGATGCGGTTGTCGTCCTGGACCACCCCATTCTTCATCGGTACGTTGAAATCCACGCGCATGATGACGCGCTTGTCTTTGAAATCAATATCTCTGACAGTTTTCTTGTTCATGGTTGTTCCTTCCGGGAACCACACGCGATCGCAGAGACGATGAAGACCATCCTTCGGCTGTCACACCCTCTGACGGTATCCCCTGTAAAGGCAGCGGTTCGTGAGGTGGATGGAGAATAAGAAAGGCTGTGCGCGTCGAGACGCACACAGCCTGTGTTCATGGATCATGGAGGGCGGTGTTCAGGCGAACATCGAACGACCCTTACAGCTTGGAACCCATCAGGTTGCACAGGTCCACGGTGCGGACGGAATAGCCCCACTCGTTGTCGTACCATGAGACGATCTTGAAGAACCGTTTCTCGCCCTTCAGATTGTTCTGCGTTGTCGCCAACGAATCGTAGATCGAGGACCGGTCGTCATGAATGAAGTCGGTCGAAACGACTTCGTCCTGCGAGTACCCGAGGATCCCCTTCAGGTAGGTTTCCGAGGCCTTCTTCATCAGGCCATCGATCTCCTCCATGGAGGTGTCACGAGCGGCGCGAAACGTCAAATCCACCACGGACACATCGGCTGTCGGCACGCGGAACGACATCCCTGTAAGCTTCCCTTTCGTTTGGGGAAGAACTTCCCCGACCGCCTTGGCGGCACCGGTGCTGGACGGAATGATGTTGATGGCAGCCGCACGCCCGCCTCTCCAATCCTTCTTTGAAGGGCCGTCCACCGTCTTCTGGGTGGCCGTATACGAGTGAATCGTCGTCATCAGACCCGCCTCAATGCCGATGCCTTCTTTCAGCAACACGTGCACAACCGGGGCGAGGCAGTTCGTCGTGCACGACGCGTTGGAAACGATGGCATGCTTCGCGGAGTCGTATTCCCCGTCGTTCACTCCCATGACGATCGTCTTCACATCCCCCTTGCCGGGGGCAGAGATCAAAACTTTCTTCGCTCCCGCCGCAAGGTGCCCTTTCGCTTTCTCAGAGTCGGTGAACAACCCGGTCGATTCAATGACAATATCCACACCCAGTTCCTTCCAGGGGAGCTGTGAAGGATCCTTCTGCGCCATGACGCATTTCACTTTGTGCCCGTTGACGACAAGAATATCATCCGCTTCCAGCGAGGGGTTGCTCTTCTCGCTGCCCAGGGTTCCCCGGAACTTTCCATGCACTGAATCATACTTCAATTGATACGCAAAGTATTTTGCATCCGGACTGACATCGATGACGGCAACAACATCGAGCGTCTTGCCGAGGAAACCCTTGTCGGCCATGACGTTGAGCATCTGTCGACCGATGCGTCCGAATCCATTGATTGCGACTTTCACGGCCATAGTAACCTCCAAAACTGAGTTGATTGCAATAAGAAATTGAAAAATCAGTTCAAAACACGGAAAAAGGTAGAGAGAAATGGAGTGAAAGTCAAGAAAGCGGCTGGAGGGTACTCAGGGGGAGGATCGTACACCAATCACGGGAAAATGAATTAACGGGCGAGCGCTGCTGACGAAGCAATGATGGTGAGAGCGCCGGCGTCACGCAACGTCGATGCACACGAAACGATTGTCGCACCGGTGGTAATGACGTCGTCGATGAGGACGATGGTTTTTCCCTTCACGACTCGCTCCTTCCCGGGCACGACTTCAAACGCCGCTTCCACATTTTTCTTTCGTTCCTCGAGGGTCAGGGTGGTCTGGCTTTGCGTGAAGCGCGTTCGCCGCAGGAGGTCGGTCCGGAGCGGTATCAACGTCGCCTGCGACATTCCATGCGCAATCCGCTCGGCCTGATTGTATCCCCGCTCACGAAATTTTCGCTTGTGCAAAGGGATCGGGACTAGAACATCCCCCCCTCCGCCCGATGCAAGAAACACTTCGGCGAGTTTCCTTCCCAACTCCACTCCTAACGACTCGTACCCTCCGTACTTCAGGGCATGGGCGATGTGCTGAAATGCCCCCTCTCTTTCAAACACATACCCGGAGACGAGACCGTTCACCTGTTCCGAGGTCATGAGTTTTTCTCTTGTTTCGAGGAACAGCGGATGAAGTGCGGATACACGTTCAATCGAATCCCAGCATGGATTACAGACGCTTTGACGACCGTTGAGAAGGGGGACTGAGCACGAGAGGCAAAGAGGCGGGAAGATAAAATCGAGAATGGCGTACCATGAATCCCCCACGATATGGTGTCCCGTCCGTTTTATGACGGAACCTAACCCTTCCACACGCCGTCGTCGCGACCTCTCCATCACCCCTTCCCTCATCCTTCCCTCCCCATCTCCTCTTTCTGCGTTCTGGTTTCTTTAATCCTTCCGCCGTTCAAGCCTATCGATCTCGTCGCGCAACTCGGCCGCCCGTTCAAATTCGAGATCTTTCGCGGCCCTCTTCATTTCAACTCTCATTTCATCGAGCAAATCCCGTCGCTGTGCGGGGGTAAGATACCGCACGACGGTATCGGAAACAGAAGGCACCTTGACACGTTCCTTGCGCTGGTCGCGCTGCGACCGAACATCGGCCACGGCGGTGGCCGCAAGCACTTCCTCCATCGACTTGTAAATCGTAGTGGGAGTAATGCCATGCAGTTCGTTGTACTGGACCTGTTTTGCGCGGCGGCGGGTTGTCTCCTCGATCATCCGCTGCATGGATCCGGTCATCGTATCGGCATACAGAATTACCCGGCCGTTGACATTGCGGGCCGTTCTCCCTGCCGTCTGGATCAGTGAACGATCGGAACGAAGGAACCCCTCTTTGTCGGCGTCAATAATGGCAACCAGCGATACCTCCGGAAGGTCCAGCCCCTCACGCAACAAGTTCACCCCCACGAGGACGTCGAAGTCCCCCAGCCGGAGATTCCGCAGAATCTCCACCCGCTCGAGCGCGTCGACTTCCGAATGGATGTATCGAACCTTGATTGCGATGTCGGTGAGATATTCCGTCAGATCCTCCGCCATCCGTTTTGTGAGAGTGGTGACAAGGATCCGCTCCTTCCTTGCGGCGCGTGTCCTGATCTCCGCGATCAGATCGTCGATCTGATGTTTGCTGGGGCGGACGACCACTTCCGGATCCACGAGGCCGGTTGGGCGGATCACCTGCTCGACCACAACCCCGCGACACTTCTCCAGTTCATAGTCCCCCGGCGTTGCGGAGACGTAGATCCGCTGACCAACCATTGTTTCCCATTCATCGAACGTCAGCGGTCGATTATCCAGTGCCGACG
>JBBEBV010000218.1:0-3686 GCA_040882165.1 Bacteroidota bacterium | reverse complement strand
ACTCCTTACATAAAAGGCGGGCTGGGTGGGTCACTCTTTCATGCTGAGCAGTTACGAAAATATAGTGATTTTTGGGACTGAAGTAAACTAAAGCGATGCATAGATGAGCTTTACCGCGGCACAGAGAAGAACCAGGGCAAGAAGTCGCCGGAGCACGAGACTCGAAAACTTATTGGCGCCAAAGTACGAACCGATCAAGCCCCCAAGAAATGCTGCCAGGACGAGAGGGGCGAGGCCTTCAAGCGCGATCCCGCCTCTTGCCATCCTTCCCGCGAGCCCGGCTAACGAATTCACCACGATGAAGAAGGCGGAAAGTGCCGCCGTTTGCTTGGCAGTTGCCCAGTGGAAGAGCATCGCCATGGGACTGAGAAATATCCCTCCCCCCACTCCGACCACTCCCGAGAGAAAACCGATCCCGGCACCTAAGGGGAGCGCAACTGCAGGTGATGGACTTCGAATATCCTTGTCAGGACTCCCTGACTGGCGCCCAACGGCGAGACGGTATGCAGCCGCTAACAGCACCCCGGCGAGGAGAAGAAAAAAAATGTCGTCCGTGACCTTCATGAAACCACCGAAAAATGCAGCAGGTACCGATAGCACAGTGAACGGCCATGAACGCCTGAAGGAGAAATGCCCGGCCCGGATAAACGAGATGGTACCGATGCCCGCAACCAACACATTCAGGACAAGGGCGGTTGAGGACATGACCGCCGGGGTCAGGGCGAAGAACGAAAGTACGGCCAGGTAGCCCGACGCGCCACCGTGCCCGACGGAAGAATACAGTGCCGCAACGACAAGAATCAGAAGTGCGATCAAAAGAACCGAAGCCGGTTCCATCAGCCAACCTCCGGTGTATCGTTCTGGAGATTCATGCGTCCCCTTGAAGTGCCTGGCGGGTATTTCACTGTCCGGCCACCCATCCCGGTCCCCGTACAACTCTGCCCGGCTTCTCTCCCGTATGTTCCCCCTCCTTCAGTACCTGCCTGCCATTCACGAACACATGCACCATCCCGGTTGCGTATTGATGCGGCTTGTCAAAGGTCGCATGGTCGGTGACGGTCCCGGGATCAAAGACAACGACATCCGCGTAGTGCCCCGGAACCAGAGCGCCCCGTTCCTTGATGGCAAGGTTCCCGGCCGGGAGCGTTGTCAACCGGCGGACCGCCTCTTCCAGCGAGATGATCTTTTCCTCACGCGTGTACTTCCCGAGCAACCGCGCAAAATTTCCGTAGGCCCTTGGATGGGGGTTCGATTTCAAAAAAGCCCCCTCCGGAGCGAGGGACTCCGCATCGGAACCGAAGCTGACCCATGGGAGCGCGATCTGTTTTCCGACATTCTCCTCCGACATCAGGAAATAGACTGTCCCGACCCTCGTATCGTCGTCGATCACCAGATCCATCGCTGTTTCTTCAACCGATTTTCCCCTCATCGCAGCTACCTCTGCAAGAGTCTTGCCCGTCAGGTACTTCAGACTGTCCTGTTTAAATCCCACCAGCAGCACATTCTTCGGCGAGCCGGCGGCGAGGTACAGGTTTTCCCAACTATCTGTCGGGGTTGTCATCTCTTTCTTCACACGGGCGCGGATGGCGGGATCCTTCAGCCGTTTGATCCATTCCTTCAATCCCCCTTCCTGAACCCACGGCGGCATTGCCGCGTCAAGTCCGGTCGCTCCGGCGGTGTATGTATACATATCGGCGGTGATCCTTAACCCCTGAGCCCGCGCCTCATCGATCTTTTGAATCACCGCATCCATCTTCTCCCAGTTCGGCTGGCCGGCAGCCTTCAGATGGTAGATCTCCGCCGGGATCTTCGCCTCCCGTGCGATGGTGATCAACTCATCAACCGCTTCGAGCAGCCGATTCCCTTCGCTCCGCATATGAGAGATGTACATCCCTCCAAACGGAGCAGCCACCTTGCAGAGCTCGATGAGCTCGGGAGTTTTCGCGTAGAACGCCGGTGCGTAAATCAACGATGACCCCACCCCCAGGGCACCCTCCTCCATCGCCTGTTTCACCAACCCGCGCATCCGTTCCAGCTCCTCAGGCTTCGGCGGACGGTCTTCGAAACCCAGCTCATGAATCCGGACGGTGGTTGCGCCAATGAAGGAAGCGATATTGGTCGAGATGCCCCGCTTCTCGAGATATTCCAGATACTCACCAAGAGTTGTCCATTCGATGGGAAATTTGATATCGCCCTGTTGTTCCACCATCTCCTTCTTCATCGCGTCGTTCAGAGGTCCCATGGACCATCCTTCACCGAATACCTCGAGTGTCACCCCTTGCCGGATATCGCTTTGCGATCTTCCATCCTCGATCAAAGATTCGGTTGCCCAACTGAGCATATTGATGAAACCCGGCGCTACGGCAAGTCCGGTCGCATCGATCTCCGTCCTACCACGAACATTCCCCAATTTCCCCATCGCCTCGATCCTGTCACCGTTGATGGCCAGGTCAGCGAGTGTCGGGGCTCCCCCGCTGCCGTCGTACAGCGTACCATTTCGGATGACCACGTCGTACTCCTTGATGGGGGAACAGCTCACGAAGGTGAGAAATAGAAAAGCTACGAACCACTGACGAACCGGCATACGAGCCTCCTTCAGAGATTGTTTTTCATATTGCAGGAGTGGGAAGTACGTTCTTTGACTAGAACACAATTACTCCTCTTCCACCATCACCGGTGAGCATATCTGCATACGCTTCATTGATGCGATCGAGAGAATATTGTCTCGAAATAAGGAGATCCAAGGGTAACTTTCCTTGAAGGTAGAGATCGGCATAGAGTGGAAAATCCGCCGAGGTGTTTGCCGTACCATAGTACGAACCCATGATCGTCTTCTCCTGGCGGGTGATGATGGCCCCCGGAAGATTCGTGCTGCTGCCGACAGGGGAAATGCCCGCCAGCACGATCGTTCCACCCGGCCGGGCAGCGTGGAGACATTCTTCCTGAACCATGGGGAGGCCGATCGCCTCGAAAACGTAATCCGCTCCCCTCCCCTCTGTCAGAGATTGGATCTGTGAAACCGTACGTTCATCCGCCGGAAGAAAATCGGTGGCCCCGCAACGAAGAGCAATTTCACGCTTGGCGGTTGTCCGGTCGATCGCGATGATACGGTCAGCCGCCGCGTAGCGCGCGCCGAGAATGATGCTCAGACCGACACCCCCCGCACCATAGACGGCAACACTGCTCCCTTTTTTCACACGTGCAGTGTTCAGAACAGACCCCACCCCCGTGGTGACCGCACAACCGATCAAAGCTGCAATGGGGAACGGGACCTCTTTTCTGACCGGCACACAGCATTCCTGAGGCACGACGGCATATTCCGCAAAACAGGCAAGACTGGAAAAATGGTAGACCGGAGTTCCGTCTCTGGAAAGCCTCGTCGTTCCATCCATCATGGTTCCGGCCCAGATCGGCCCGACATAGGTTGCGCACAGACTTGGGCGACCGTTCATGCAGTAGAAGCACGTGCCGCAGTTCGGAGCCCAATTCAACGCCACATGATCGCCAACCCGCACACGGTTGACACCAGGTCCGACCGTCTCAACGGTGCCCGCCCCCTCGTGCCCCACAACGCATGGAGCAGGATGAGGAGTTGCCCCGGTCATCACATGCCAGTCGCTGTGACACACCCCGACGGCACCAACCCTCACCAGCACTTCGCCCGAACGCGGCTCTGCAAGATCGAG
>JBBEBV010000217.1:0-24269 GCA_040882165.1 Bacteroidota bacterium | reverse complement strand
GCCGATCCGCTCCTCCTGGATGGGCTTCGTCCACCTCCGCTCAGCAGAGTTGACTATCAAAACCATTAGTGACTTCAGGGGTTTTCTCTCCTCCATTTTCATTCTCCTCTTTTTTCATCTGTCTGTTTCGGCACAGCCGATAATTCTGGAAAACGGACAAAACACACCGGGCGGAACCGACACAGGTATTCACCTCGATTCGCCCACCCGCACAAGGATCGACCTTGCGGGGGTCTGGAATTATTCGCTCGATGATGAGACCTGGGCTGATGTCCGCGTTCCGAGCTCCTTCGACTACCAGGGAAGGATAACATTTGTTCGCAAGTTCACGGTTGAAGAGGCGATGTTGAATTCCTCCTCCTTCAAATTCGTTGCATTGGGAATTAACTACGACGCCGAGATCTACATCAACGATGTCTTTCTGGGGAAACATGTCGGCGGCTATACGATGATCGAGAGTGAAGTACCGGATAACACTCTTCAATTGGGGAGTGAAAATGCGGTGAAGATCATCGTCACGAACACGCTCGGTGCCCGGTCCACAGTGCCGCTCCGCAAGCAAATCTGGGGGTGGAGAAGTTACGGCGGTATCCTGCGCGATATTTACATCATGGCAGTTCCAAAGATCTGGATTGATGAACAGAGAATTCAGACGGCTCTCGATCGGGAACTCAAGCTCGGGAGCATCCGGGTGGAGGCAGTCCTGAACAGCAAGTCACTGGAACAGATGGGGGACACGATGAGCGCCCGGGCCAGGATCGGACAGACGCTCTTCGCACTGGAACTGTTGGACAAATATTCCGGTGCGATCGTCGGCCAATCGACACCGGTTGGGGTCTCCCTTCAACCGAACCGGGATCTGAAGGTGGAGGCGGCCCTCACACTGAACAACCCGAAACTCTGGAGCCCGGAGAATCCCGATCTCTATCTTCTCAAGTCGAAGATCATTGTGCAGGAAGGACGCCAGACGCGGGTCGTTGATGAATATACCCGGAATGTCGGATTTGTGAAGGTGGAGATGCTCGAAGGACGGTTCATCGTCAACGGATCACGCGTGACCCTGAACGGGATTGTCTGGCAGGAAGATTCCCCGGAGTACGGCGCTTCACTGACGTACGAACGGATGGAGAAAGACGTCGCCCTGATCAAGACCATGGGGGCCAATGCGATCCGGTTCGCCTTCCACCCGCCCCATCCCTACATGCTGAACCTCTGCAGCCGGTATGGACTGTTCGCGCTGGTCGAGATACCGGTGTGGAACGTTCCCGGTGAAATCCTCGGACAGGAATCTTTTCAAGCGATTGCGGAGACGATGGTGGGAGAAATGATTCAGCGCGATCATCCGAATCCCTCCATCCTCGCCTGGGGCATCGGCGACGATTTCGATTCTTCCGATCCGAGGGCGAGAGCATACGTTGAGCGCATCGTCGGAGTTGTCCGGAGACTGGATCACCGTCCCACGTATTATGGCTCGCGCATGATGTCCGACGATCGGTGCTCCGATCTTGTGGATATCGCGGCTCTCAATCTGCGGACGACCGAGATGACGCTGTTTAAGTCCCGACTCTCAAATTGGAAGGCAAAGCATCCCCAGCAGCCCGTGCTGGTGCTCCGGTACGGGAAGGAAATCGAGCCCGGAAACAGGAACGGATACAGCGATCCCATGTCCCAGGAGTCACAGGGGAAGTTTTTTGAAAAGTTCTATGGAGCGATCAAGGAGGCGAATATTGCCGGGTCGTTCATCAGCGCATTTGCCGATTGGCGCGGCGACCGGCCGATTATGACGGTGAACAGCGGAGAGCCGTACCTGTATCCGATGGGTGTGGTCAATGCTGCGCGTGAGAAGCGTGAAGCCTACGACATTGTGAAGTCACTCTACAATAACGAGAAACTGACATCCTTGCCGATCGGCCGCTTCCGCTCCTCGTTCCCGTTTGCCCATATCGCTTACGGGTTTTTCATCATCTTCGTCGTCGCGTATGTCTACCACTACAATCGCCGGTTCAACGAAACCTTCAAGCGCTCGCTGATCCGGCCCTACAACTTCTTCGCCGACCTCCGGGATGTCCGGTCAGTCTCCATACCTCAGACCATCCTTCTCGCTGTCGCCGTCGCCATGACCCTTGGGCTGATTCTCTCGGGGATTCTGTATCATTACCGGACGAATATCTTCGCCGACTATGTGCTGACGCAAATCGTTGTGGGGGATGGGGTTAAGGAATGGCTCATCGACGCTGCCTGGAACCCCTTCAAAGGCATGGCGGCCTTTACATTCGTCCTGCTGTTCTGGTATCCATTGACGGCGCTTTGCATCAAACTCTTTTCGATGCTCGTGAAAAGGAGGATTAACTGGTATCACGCATTTGCTGTCGCCGTGTGGGGAACGCTTCCCCTGGTGATGCTGAGCCCTCTGGGAATGGCAGTGTTCAAACTCTTCCAAACGAGAATATACGTTCTTCCGGTCCTCCTGCTGATTGGCCTCTTCCTCGCCTGGTCCCTGGCTCGCGTCCTGAAAGGGGTGGCGGTGATCTATGATATTGCCCCGTTCAAAGCCTATGTGGGCGGCGTGACACTTCTCGTTGTGCTTTTCCTGGGAGTGGCACTCTATTACGAAAGCGTCCATGCCATTACGGCGTACCTTGAGTTCATCGTTCACATCGCGCGGAGCCTCGGGTAATGTATCTTTCCAAACTCGAAATTCTGGGATTCAAGTCGTTTGCCCAAAAGGTCAGCCTGACATTTGATGCCGGCCTGACGGCCATCGTGGGTCCGAATGGCTGCGGCAAGACGAACGTCGTGGACGCCATCCGGTGGGCGTTGGGGGAACAACGCCCGACCACCCTTCGCAGCGATAAGATGGAGGACGTCATCTTCAACGGCACAAAGAATCGCAAGCCGTTGAGCATGGCGGAGGTATCCCTGACCATCGAGAATACGAGAGGCATCCTTCCCACGGAATTTTCAGAAGTGACGATCACGCGTCGTGTCTACCGGTCGGGAGAGAGTGAGTACTACCTCAACAAGACCCTCTGCCGGCTGAAGGATATCCGCGATCTGTTCATGGATACCGGCATGGGGTCGGATGCCTACTCCGTCATCGAACTGAAAATGATCGAGACGATTCTGAGCGAACGCGCGGATGAGCGACGGAGGTTGTTCGAGGAAGCCGCGGGCGTTACCAAGTATAAACACCGGCGGAAGGAGGCGTACCGCCGGCTCGAGAGCGTCCAGCGCGACCTTACCCGCGTCAATGATATCGTCCGGGAGGTACAGAAGGCCGTCAATTCCCTGGAGCGCCAGGCGCACAAAGCGGAACGGTATAACGAGCATGCGAAACACCTCCAGGCACTGGAGACCACCCTGATGGCGAGGGAGTATGCCAGCGTGGTGACCAAGATCGCACCGTTGCAGGATCAGCTCAACGTTGCGGTGACGGAAAAAACCCGGATCGATGTTGGACTCTCCCAGGAGGAGGCCCTGCTCGACGTGCTGCGGACAGAGATGAGTGAAGTGGAAGACCGGTTGGGGGAGATCCAGGGGGCGTTGACCGACCAGCAGACGAAACTCCACCAGCTGGAACGCACGATCGCAACATCGACCGAACGCCGCCGGTCGCTGACCACCAACATCGAACGGTACGAGAAGGAAAAAATCGACCTCCGCGAACGGCAGGAGGAACTCGTCCGGAAACAGGAAGAGTTGGGGACCAAGCTCGACGGGATGATGGAAATACTGACGGCGGCGGAAGCACAGTACGAGACGAAGAAGACCGAACTCGAGCGGTTCGAAGGACAATTGAACGCAAAGAGATCGGAAATGAAAGCACACCAGGATCGTGTGATCGCGCTCCTGCATGAAATTTCCGATCTGCGCAACCGCGAAGGGCAGGTGCGCGCGCGGACTGAAAACATCCGTGGCCGCGTCGAGTACACGGCGGAGGAAAACGTGGTCGCCGGCCACGACATTGAGAAGAACTCCGAACTCGTGGCCCGGCTCACTTCCGAAGACCGTGAACTTCGCCGCCAGCATGCCGAGGCGGAAGTCAAGGTCCATCAGATGGAGGACCGGAAGGCGGAACTGCAACAGGAAATTGAGACGCTCCGTACCCGCGACTATGAGCTTCGAAGCTCCATGGACCGGAAGCAGGCAAAAATGGACTTCCTCAAGGGTCTCGTGGAGAGCCTCGACGGCTATTCGGAGGGGGCCCGGTTCCTCGTGAAGGATGAAGAGTGGAAGAAAACAGTTGCAACCACGGTGGGTGAGGCAATTACGGCCGACTCCCGTTATCGCGTGGCCATCGAAGCCGCCCTCGGTGAGGCCTACGGCTACGTTGTCGTTGAAACCACGGAGCATGCCTATTCCGCCATCGACTACTTGAAGAAACACCTGAAAGGGAAGGCGACGTTTGTGTGTCTCGACCGCCTCCCGAAGTTAATGAACCATCGTCCGCTCAAGACTGAACCGGGAGTGGTCGGTTGGGCAAGCACCCTTGTCCGGACGCCTGACAAGTATCGCGAACTGTCCCAGGTTCTCCTCGATGATACACTGGTCGTCAACGATGTTACGGTCGCCCGCCATGTCATGGGGCAGGAGCGGGGGATCCGCTGTGTGACGGTCGACGGCGAGATCGTCAGTGATCGCGGGATTGTTCGGGGAGGGAGCATCCGCCAGGATGAGGGGGGACACATTGGCCAGCATTCCCAATTGGAGGAGTTGAAAGAAGAACTTCGCGAGCTCCAGGGGCAGCGCGACGGGCTTCAGGAGGAAATGCAGCAGAAGACTCTGGAACTGAACCGGATCGATATCCGCCACCTGGTGGACGAAGCCCGCACGATTGAGCAACAAATGACCTCGGTGGAAGTCCGGATTGCCCAGTTGGAATTCGAAAAGAAGCGCGCGGCAGAGAACATAGAGCGCAACAACGCCGAATCTCAAAAACTTCAGGCGGAAATCCAGACACTCAAGGAGGAACTCGACGCGCTCCTTCCCACGCTCGATCGCCTGGAGCGGGAGAAGACGGAAGCGGAACACCAGTCGGGAGCCGCGGCAAGCGAGTTGGAGACGATGGAAGCGCTCTGGAATGAGTACTCCCGTTTCGCGAACGAAGCGAATGTCAAGGTCCTTTCGCTCAAGGGCGAGGAGCGGAGCCTCCAGCAGGAACGCGAGTATGCCGCCTCCACGGTGAAATCGCTGGTCGCGACGTTTGATCAGAGGACGCAGGATATTGCCTCGGCGAAAGAAGAGATTGCCTTCATCGGCATTGACGTTAAGGAGACCGAGGAATTACTTGCCTCTTCCCGGGAGGAGTTCACCGGCCTGAACGCGAAGAAGAAATCCCTCGACGCCGAGGTGGGCGGGAAACGCGGTCAGGTCCATGAGATCGAACTGAGGTTGAAGGATGAGCGGTTGAAGCACGAGGGTTCGCTGAAGGCGGCTCATGACCTCGAGTTCAAGATCCAGGAACTCACCATGAAGGCGGACAACCTGAAGCAACGGGCCAGGGACGAGTTTGAGATTGAACTGGAGCTTCAATCGTTTGACGATAATGAAGCGTTTGATTTTCATGCGGCGAGGGAAGAGGTTCGGGGGCTGAAAGAAAAGATCAGGACGCTTGGCCCCGTCAACTTCGCCGCGTTCGATGAATATAAGAGTGAAAAGGAGAGACTGGATTTTGTCAACGCCCAGAAAAACGACCTGGTCGAATCGGAGGAAACGCTCCTGACCACGATCGACGAAATCAACACGACCGCCCAGCGCCAGTTTTCCGAGACCTTTGAAAAGATCCGCGAGTACTTCATTGTCACGTTCAAGGGGCTGTTTGATGAAGGGGACGATTGCGATCTGAAGCTCGAGGAGGGGGTCGATCCCCTGGAAGCACGGATCGAGATCACGGCCAAGCCGCGCGGCAAACGCCCGACATCAATCGACCTGCTCTCCGGCGGCGAAAAGACCCTGACGGCCATCGCACTGCTCTTTGCGATCTACCTCGTGAAACCGAGCCCATTCTGTATCCTGGACGAGGTGGACGCACCGCTTGACGATTCCAATATCGACCGGTTTACACGCATCCTCCGGAAGTTTTCAGATAATACCCAGTTCATCGTCGTTACGCATAACAAACGGACGATGGAAGCAACCAACGCGCTCTACGGCGTGACGATGGAGGAAGAGGGAATTTCAAAACTCGTCTCCGTCCGGTTCCATGAAACAGAACGGGCGGCTTCGTAATGGTCCGGGTATTTTGTGATTTTGACGGGACGGCCGCTGCCGAAGATGTCGGGAACAGGCTCTTTCATACCTTTGCCGGTGATCGGGCAAGTGAGATCGTGGCGGAGTACCTCGAGGGCCGGGCGACTGCCCGGGAGTGCCTGCGTGATGAGTGCGCCGCCGTCGGGAACATTTCGGCGCACGATCTCGCGTCGTTCGTTGATGGTTTCGGTCTCGATCCCTTCTTCAAAGAGTTCGTGCAGTTCTGCCGATCGCACGAAATCCCGCTCACGATCCTGAGTGACGGGCTCGATTTTTACGTGGAGAGAATTCTGAAGGCGAACGGCCTGGAGGACATTCCGTTTTTTGCCAACCATCTCGACCTTGTGCAGGTGGAGGGGGCGACCAGGATGGTCCCGTCCTTCCCGTATACCGACTCCGAATGCGTGCGCTGCGGAAATTGTAAACGGAACCACATCCTGACCTTGTCGGCGGACGATGACATCGTTGTCTATGTCGGGGACGGCATCTCCGACCGGTGTCCGGTCCGTTACGCGGACATCGTCTTTGCAAAAAAAGGGTTGATCAAATACTGCCAGGAGCAGAACATCACGTACCATGAGTACCGGCATTTTGGAGATGTGCAGCAGCGATTGGATCCCATCCTGCAGAAGAAACGGATCAAACCGCGAAGGGAAGCAAGGATGGCGCGCCGGGAAGTACTTCTCCAGGGGTAAGGGAGAGCCAATCAAAGGAACTCGATGGTACCAAGGCTTCGTCAAACGCTCTTTCAATATCGGAGCTATACTCCCATCCCGTTCCTTCTGGCGATGGTCCTCTTTGCCCAGCCGACGAACTGGACGATGCTGGTGGGCGGCTTGATTGCCGTCCTTGGAGAAATGATGAGATTCTGGGGAGTTGCCTATGCAGGGAGCCTCACACGCGTCACCGGGGGTGTCGGCGCGCCCGAGGTCATCGTCGCAGGGCCTTTTGCGCATGTCCGCAATCCGCTCTATGTTGGAAATATTTTGATGTATACCGGCATCGGGTGGATGGCCTATGCCCTCTTTCCGTGGCTTGTCCTGGGTGCTTTTATCTACTTCACCTTCCAGTACGTGATGATCGTGGCTCTGGAGGAGGAATTCCTGGAGCGGGAATTCGGTGCAGCGTATCTCGAGTTCAAAAAGAATGTGCCGCGGTTTATTCCGCGCCTCAGTCCCTACCGCCACGCCGCACAGGAGCGTCAACGACCGAGGTGGGGCGAAGCGCTGAAGTCGGAGACACGGACCCTGCAGGCGTTCGGCCTGGTCCTGGTGATCCTCCTGGCCATCTGGATCGGGAAATGAGCGATGGTAAACCGAGTGATGGTCATAGCCGGTGAGGCGTCTGGAGATCTCCATGGGTCCGGAGTTGTCCGTGAGTTGAAACGGCTCAATCCGAAGATCGATGTCTTCGGCGTGGGAGGGGATAAGATGAAGCAGCAAGGCATGGAGCTCGTCTACCATGTCAATGAGCTGGGGTTCATGGGATTTGTCGAAGTGCTCAGGCACATCCCGGTCATCCGCTCGGTGCAGCGGACTCTCGAGACGCTCTTGAAACTCCGCAAGCCGGACGTCGTCCTGCTTATCGATTACCCCGGGTTCAATCTCCGGTTTGCGAAAATTGCAGGGAAGCACGGCATCCGGGTTGTGTATTATATCAGTCCCCAGGTCTGGGCCTGGCACCGGTCGCGCGTGAAGGCGATGAAGGGAATCGTGGACAAGATGCTCGTGATCTTTCCCTTCGAAGTCGAACTGTACAGGAAAGAGGGGGTGGATGTAGAATTCGTCGGACACCCGCTGCTGGAGGTATTGAAGTCGGATTTAGACCGCGCGGGATTCTTCAAACGATACGGCCTGGATCCCTCCAAGAGGCTCCTGGGCGTTTTGCCGGGGAGCAGAGTCCAGGAGATTGAAAAGATCTTTCCGGAGATGCTGAAAGCCTCAAAGGAAATCGCCCCCCGACTGGATATGGAGGTGGCCGTTGCCGTGGCGCCGACGCTCGAGGAACGATATTTCCGGGCGCTCTATCCCGTTGAAGGTGTCCATCTCATCCGGGGGGCGACCTATGAAGTAATGGCACACGCGGATTTTGCTCTCGTCACGTCCGGGACGGCGACTCTGGAAACGGCCCTGTTTGAAACGCCGATGGTGGTGGTTTATCGAACGTCCTGGATCACCTATCTTCTGGGCAGATTGTTGATACAGGTTGAAAACATCGGCCTGGTCAACATTGTTGCCGGCAGGAAGATCGTGCCGGAATGTATTCAGCAGGACGCGACCGCTTCGAACCTCGTTCGTGAGGCCCTTCGGCTCCTTAATGATGATGCGGCCCTGGAATCGACGCGCCGGGAGTTATCTCTTATCCGGCAAAAGCTGGGAAAAACCGGGGCTTCCCGCCGCGTCGCGGAACATATTCTCCACATCGCCTGAATGTGACTTCGATGCGTTTGCTCCTTCTGCCGCTGTCGTCGCTCTTTGGTGTTGGAGTTGCCCTGCGGAACTGGTTCTTTGATATCGGTCTCCTGCGAACGGAACGTGCCGGAGTTCCCGTGATCTCCGTTGGGAACCTCTCTGCCGGGGGAGTGGGGAAAACGCCGTTTGTGGAATTTCTTGCACGCCGGCTCATGCAGCAGGGAAAGAAAGTCGCCATCGTCAGCAGGGGATATAAGCGTGAAGGAAGTGGGATGCTTGTTGTGAGCAATGGATCCGTCGAATGTGCGGAGGCGGGACTTGCAGGTGACGAACCGGCGCAGCTTGCTGCAAAGCTCAAGGGCGCGGTGGTGATCGTCGATGAACAGCGTGCCCGGGGGGCGAAGGCGGCCCGGGAGCAGTTCAAGGTGGATGTCGTTCTCCTCGATGACGGGTTTCAACATCGCTCGTTGAAGCGCAACCTCGATCTTGTTCTCCTCCCCGCAGACGAGGTCGAACGCAAGCGCCGGCTCCTGCCGGCCGGGAATTATCGGGAATCGATTGCCGCCCTCCGCCGGTGCGATGGCGTCGTGCTGACCCGCTGTGAAAGCCGGGAACATTTTGAAAAAGCACTGGTCGCGCTGAGAACCCTGACGGACAAACCGGCCATGGGTGTTGCAACCCGCGTGACAGCCGTCCGGCGCGCGCAGTCGAATTTCAGCGTCGATCTGAATGGGTTGAAGGGAAAGAAGATCGTGGCATTTTCCGGAATCGGCGACGCAGCCGCATTTGAGAAGACGCTTCATTCCCTGAAATGGGAAGTGATCAGGTTTCTTCCCTATCCTGACCACCATCGCTACACCGTCCATGATATCGGGACCATACAAAAGGCCCTAAAACTGGCGGAAGCGGACTATCTGGTGACGACGGAAAAGGATGTCTTTCGTCTTGGCGCTTTCGGAGGGACGGCACGCGAATTGTTGAATCATGCTTCATTGTTCTTCGTGGAGATTGAACAGGTCGTCCTTTCCGGTGAGGAACTGTTGAATGAATGGTTGAAGCTTCGGGAGGACTAGGGTTACTTTGATTATTTTCAATGGGGGGTAGGCTTTCACTTTGCGCATTGCGATCTTCGACAATCATCGTCCGAAACATATTTTCGAGAACTACCTGCACTGGATTCAAAGCGTGGAGCCATCGGTGGAGTTCGTCAAGCTCTCCTACCACCTTGCCAACGGCGCGGAGATCGGGAACTGTGACGGATTGATCCTGACCGGAGGGGGCGACGTTCACCCGAAGTATTACGGGATGGAAACGCGCCTGGCGGAAACAGAGGAAGTGAATGAGAAGCGGGACGAGTTTGAGTTCGAGGTCATCGATCATGCGGTTGATGCGGAGCTCCCCATTCTGGGGATTTGCCGCGGCATGCAGATGATGAATGTGTACCTGGGAGGGACGCTCGTCGTCGACCTGCAGAAAGACGGGTTCCTTGATCACACACAGAAGAATGGCGTTGAGAACATGCACACAGTGGAAGTCCAACAGGCCTCACTGTTATCCGATAGTACAGGGAGAGATTCGCTGACGATTAATTCCATCCATCACCAGGCCATTCAGACACTCGGGAAAGGTCTCATGGCGTCCGCCCTCTCACCGGACGGGGTGATCGAGGCCGCGGAGTGGATTATAAAGGACCGGATGCCCTTTCTCATGCTCGTCCAGTGGCATCCAGAGCGGATCAAGGATGAGCAAAGCCCAGCGGCACGAAATATTGCCGAACGGTTTATCCGGGCAGTACGAGAGCTGTAATACAGCAGCAGAATCAACAACATCGAACAGACCAAGAAACGGAGTCGCAACATGGCAAAGAACGCAAAATACGTGTACTTCTTCGGTGGGAAACGGGCGGAAGGAACCGCCGAAATGAAGGGATTACTCGGCGGCAAGGGAGCCAACCTGGCGGAAATGGTCAACATCGGACTGCCGGTCCCCCCGGGGTTCACGATTTCAACCGAGGTGTGCACGTACTATTACGATCACAAACAAAGCTATCCAAAGACGCTGGAAAAGGAAGTCCGGTCAGCTATAGGAAAAGTGGAGAAGC
Source organism: Bacteroidota bacterium (assembly GCA_040882165.1). GTDB lineage: Bacteria > Bacteroidota > Ignavibacteria > UBA10030 > UBA10030 > UBA6688. Next base: position 13,508 of record JBBEBV010000217.1, on the reverse strand, counting down.
AGATGCGGATGAAGTTTGGCGACCCGTCCAACCCGCTGCTGGTGTCGGTCCGTTCCGGCGCGCGCGCCTCCATGCCCGGGATGATGGACACGATTCTCAACCTCGGTCTGAATGATGCGTCCGTGAAGGGGCTGATCAAGAAGACGAACAACCCGCGGTTCGTCTACGACTCCTACCGGAGATTCGTGCAAATGTACGGTGATGTCGTGCTCGGGCTGAAACCGGTTCACAAGGACGAGATCGATCCATTCGAAGTCATCATCGAACAAATGAAAAAGGAACGGGGTGTCCATCTTGATACCGACCTGACGGCTGAGGACCTGGCCGACCTGGCGGTGCGGTTCAAGGCCGCCGTCAAGGAAAAAACCGGGCATGATTTTCCGGAAGATCCGATGAAGCAGCTCTGGGGAGCGGTCAGCGCTGTGTTCGGGTCATGGATGAACGACCGTGCCATTGCGTACCGGAAGATGTACGACATCCCGGCATCATGGGGAACGGCGGTCAATGTGCAAACGATGGTTTTCGGCAACATGGGTGAAGATTCCGGAACCGGTGTGGCGTTTACGCGCGACCCCGCAACCGGGGAAAATGTCTTCTATGGCGAGTACCTGATGAATGCTCAAGGGGAGGATGTGGTAGCCGGCACGCGTACCCCTCTCCCGATCTCACAACTGGCGAAACAGGATCCGAGAATCTACGGCCAGCTGGACAAGATCCGGAAAGCGCTCGAACGCCATTACCGGGATGTGATGGATGTGGAGTTCACGATTCAGCAAGGGACGCTCTACATGCTGCAATGCCGTGTCGGGAAACGCACCGCCTTTGCGGCGATTAAGATCGCGGTCGATATGGTCCAGGAACGATTGATCTCCGACCGGGAAGCGATCATGCGGATCGAGCCGGACCAGTTGAACCAGTTGCTGCGGCCGATCTTCGACCTCAAACAAAAAGCGGAGGCTGTTTCGGCTGGACGGTTGCTGGCAAAAGGACTGAATGCCGGTCCGGGCGCAGCCACCGGACGCGCCGTCTTCAACGCGCCGGATGCCGAGGAATGGGCGAAACGGGGCGAGCATGTCATTCTGACCCGGATCGAAACCTCACCCGAGGATATCAAGGGCATGGATGCCTCGGAGGGGATCCTGACTGCCCGCGGCGGCATGACCTCTCACGCCGCCCTCGTCGCACGACAAATGGGCAAGGTCTGTGTTGCCGGCTGCAGTGAGCTCGAAATCGACTACGCGACCCATACCATGACCGTCAAGGGACAGGTGGTGAAGGAAGGCGATTGGCTCTCCATCGACGGGACCACGGGTGAAGTCCTGCTCGGCAAAGTCATGACAAAGCCGTCGGAGGTACTGCAGGTGTTGGTCGATAAGACGCTGGATCCGAAGGATGCGCCGGTGTACAAGACGTTCGCCCGGGTCATGGTGTGGGCGGATAAGTACCGCACGCTGAAGATCCGGACCAACGCGGATCAACCGGACCAGGCGGCCAACGCTATTGCGTTTGGTGCACAAGGAATAGGCCTGTGCCGTACCGAGCATATGTTCTTCGGCGAAGGGAAGATCGGCCCGATGCGCGAAATGATCCTGGCCGATGCGATCGAGCAACGGAAGGCCGCGCTGGCAAAACTTCTCCCTCTTCAGAGGGACGACTTCGCGGGAATTTTCGAGGCGATGGATGGTCGACCGGTCACCATTCGAACCATCGACCCGCCTCTCCATGAATTCCTTCCCCACGAAGAAGGGCCGCAGCGTGAGCTCGCCCGCCAGATGGGAATCTCGTACGAAAAACTGAAACAACGGGTTGAGTCCTTGCATGAATTCAACCCGATGCTCGGCTTCCGCGGCTGCAGGTTGGGCATCATTTACCCCGAGATCACAGAGATGCAATCCCGCGCCATTTTTGAAGCCGCCGCCGATGTCAAGAAGCGCGGCATCGCCGTTGAGCCGGAGGTCATGATCCCGCTGGTCGGACATGTGAAGGAACTGGAGCATCAGTCGGCAATCGTCCATAAGGTCGCGGCGGAGGTGATGAAGGAGAAGGGAGTGAAGTTCCCATACCTCGTCGGCACGATGATCGAGGTTCCGCGGGGTGCCGTGACGGCGGACGAGATCGCCACGGTTGCGGAGTTCTTCAGTTTCGGAACGAACGATCTGACCCAAACGACTCTCGGTGTGAGCAGGGACGATGCGGGCCGCTTTCTCATCCCGTACGTCGAGAAGGAATTATATGCCAAGGATCCATTCGAGGCCCTGGATCGGGGAGGCGTCGGTGTCCTGATGAAAATGGCGGTCGAGAAGGGACGCAGCACGAATCCCAAGATCAAGCTGGGCATCTGCGGCGAGCATGGAGGCGATCCTTCGAGCATCGAGTTCTGTCATATGATCGGACTGAACTATGTCAGCTGCTCCCCGTACCGTGTCCCGATTGCCCGGTTGGCGGCTGCGCGCGCGGCCCTGTCACACAAAGCGCCGGTTGCCGCGAAAACAACCGCGCTCCGGAAGACGCTGAAGAAATCAACATCCAAACGAAAGGGCTCCCGGAAGCGGTAGGCCGAAGACGTTATTCTCTCATTACCAACAGGTGAAAGAGCATGAAGCTCTCTGATTTCAAGTACCCTTTGCCGAGAAACCTTATTGCCAAGCATCCCATCAAGCCGCGGGATCACGCACGGATGATGGTGTTGAACAGCGCTGACGAATCGATTGAGGACCGGAAGTTCACCGATATCGTCAGTTACTTCCAGAAGGGCGATTGCCTCGTCGTGAACGAGACGAAAGTCTTCCAGGCGCGTCTTTTTGGCAAGAAGGAAAAAACAAATGCAAAGATCGAAGTCTTCCTTCTGCGGGAGCTGAACGCCGAGGAAAATATCTGGGACGTCATCGTCGATCCGGCCCGCAAGGTCCGGATCGGCAATAAGATCTTCTTCGACAACGGGAAACTCTGGTGCGAAGTCATCGATAACACGACCTCGCGGGGGCGGACGGTTCGCTTCAACCATAAGGGCGATTTCTTCAAGATCATTGAGCGGATCGGTCTCACCCCTCTTCCGTATTACATCAAACGTGACCCGACGGACAAGGATAAGGAGAGTTACCAGACCGTCTATGCGCGTGTGCTGGGGGCGGTTGCCGCACCCACCGCCGGACTCCACTTCACACGACAGTTGCTGAGGAAGGTCCAGGCGAAAGGGGTGAAGGTGGTCCCCGTGCTTCTGCATGTCGGATTGGGGAGCTTCCGCCCGGTCGAAGTGGAAGACCTGACGAAGCACAAGATGGATTCCGAGTATTTTGAGATCACCCCGGAGGCAACGAACATCATCAACAAGACCATCGACGCACGACGAAACGTGTTTGTGGTCGGCACGAGTACATGCCGGGCGCTGGAGTCGAGCGTGACGTCGGACGGCCACCTGAAACCGTCGAAGGGATGGACTGATAAGTTTATCTTCCCCCCGTACGAATTCAAGATTGCCGACCGGCTTATCACGAACTTCCACCTGCCGGAATCGACGTTGTTGATGCTCGCCAGCGCGTTTGCCGGGCATGACTTCCTGATTCGCTCGTACAAGAAAGCGATCAAAGAAGGGTACCGCTTCTACAGCTATGGCGACGCCATGCTGATGCTGTGAAGTAAAGGATTATTCCTCCTATGCCGCGCATTCGTCCCAAGGTTCTTGTGATCATCCCGGCCGCGGGTTCCGGAACACGGCTGGCGGGGCAGGTCCGCAAGCAGTTTCTTCCATTGAAAGACAAGCCGATCGTTGTGCACACGGTGCGGCAGTTTGAGCATTGCCCCGACATTGATGAAATTGCCATCGCCGTGCCGGAGTCCGCCATCGTGGAGATGGAATCTCTTATCAGCCGCTATCGCCTGCACAAAGTGAGCAAGGTGATTATCGGGGGGCAGAAACGTCAGGATTCGGTTGCGAACGTTTTGCGAAAACTGGTTTTGAAGGACCCGGATATCGTGCTGGTCCATGATGCGGTGCGGCCATTTGTCGAAGCGAAACGAATTACCGGCCTGATCAAAGCATGCAAGGAACATCATGCGGCAGTGCTGGCAGTTCAACCGAAGGATACCATCCGGCGTTCCGCGGGGGGAGGATTCTTTGATCGGACCCTGGACCGGAATGCACTCTGGATGATCCAGACTCCGCAGGCGTTCAACGCGGGGCTTCTGCTGAAAGCGTTCGAGAAAGCGCGGAAGGATGCCTTCTACTCGACTGATGAAGCGGCTCTCGTGGAGAGACTTGGTGTCAAGGTGAAGATCGTCGAGGGGTCGTACGACAATATCAAGATCACAACTCAGGAAGATCTTGAACTGGGAAAACTCATTCTCGAACGGTGGAAAACCAAAGGGCTGATTTAGCGGGAAATCGCTCATTCCACCTCAGAAAACCGTTTGCTTTTTGTCGCTGAATGAGCTAATATACTATATGTGTCTTTAAGGGGCATACCGGATGATCAATCTTGCAATCGTCATACTACTGAGCTATATCGTTGGCTCCATCCCCACAAGCATCATGCTTTCCAGGTGGTTGCATGGGTTTGACATTCGTACCAAGGGGAGCGGAAATGCGGGAGGGACCAATGTGTTCCGTGTGCTTGGATGGAAGTATGGGATTCTGGTAACGACCGTCGATATGGGCAAGGCGGTGATCGCCACGACGCTCATCGCCCGGCTCTTCTGGGATCCGACCCTCCCGTTCTATAACAGGACGCCATTCGATGATTTTACCATCATCCAGATGATTTGCGGTGCGGCGGCCATCGTTGGACACATTTGGACCATGTTTGCAGGGTTCCGGGGAGGGAAAGGGATTGCTGCCGGGGCCGGCATGTTGATCGGTATCGCTCCCACGGAGTTTGCCATTTCAGCGGCGGTGTTCCTCATCGTCTCCTTTCTGTGGAAGTACGTCTCCCTCGGCTCCATCGCGGGGGCGATTGCCTTCCCGTTGTCCCTGTTCGTCCGGCACGATATCTTCGGCGATGAGATCCATAGCTACAAAACCCTGATCTACTTCAGCATCGCTGTCGCTGTCCTGCTGATCTATTCCCACCGCGAAAACATCAAACGGCTGCTCTCGGGCACCGAGAATCGTGTCAAACTTCCGCAAACCGAACAGTCCAAACCCTGACACACGAAGGAAGAGGATTCTCTCCCGGCGCCGGTCTTTCCACGGCCGTCCGATGCATGTTCGCCGGATGAGTACTTCAGTTGCAGTTCGACTCATGATGTATTCCGCAGGTTTGATCGAGTTCTCATGAATGTTACGGTGTTAGGTGCCGGAAGCTGGGGGACGACGCTCGCTCTCGTCCTTCTGGAAAACGGTCACGATGTTGTCCTCTGGACCTACAAAGCCGAGCAAGCCGCGCTCATGAACGAGAAGCGCGAGAACCCCGCCTTTCTCCCGGGAATTCCCTTTCCAGCCTCGCTCAGAATTGTCACCGATATCGAAGACTCGTGCCGCAACAGGGATATGATCGTTGCGGCTGTTCCCTCCCAGTACCTCCGTTCCGTCATCCGTCGCATAGCCCACCTCGAGCTGAAAAACACCATCATTTGTAATGTCGCCAAGGGCATCGAGAACGAGACCCTCATGACGATGTCCGAGGTGATGATCGACGTTCTGGAGCACGAGCGGAAAGAAAACCTGGCCATCCTCTCCGGTCCGAGCCATGCCGAGGAGGTTTCAAGGCAACTCCCGACCGCCATTGTTTCTGCTTCCTACAACGTCAAGACAGCGAAACGCGTCCAGGATGCGTTCATGACCCACTACTTTCGGGTCTATGTGAATGAAGATATCCGGGGGGTGGAGCTTGGGGGTGCACTCAAAAACGTCATCGCCGTCGCAGCCGGCATCAGCGATGGGGCCGGGTTCGGCGACAATACCAAGGCCGCAATCATGACTCGTGGGATCTACGAGATCACCAAACTCGGTGTGAAGCTGGGCGCCCAGCCGCGCACGTTCGCAGGATTATCGGGAGTTGGGGATTTGATTGTGACATGCATGAGCCGCCACAGCCGCAACCGGTATGTCGGTGAACAGGTGGGGAAGGGACGGAAGCTGGAGGAAGTTCTTAAGGAGATGGTCATGGTCGCCGAAGGGGTAGCCACCGCCAAATCAGCCCGCGAGATTGAGAAGAAGTTCGGCATCGAACTCCCCATTATTACCGCAGTCCATAATGTTCTCTTCGAAGGACTTGACGCGCACCAGGGCATGAGAGAACTGATGATGCGCGACTCCAAGGGAGAGTAGAGTGCAAAGATGCTGTAAATCCACTGTTCCCCCCTGTTTACCTACCTTGCTTCTCGCGGCCGTTTTTCGTACTTTGCTCCAGTTATTCTTGCATAAAAGCACTATACGCCGCCCCTGTGCTCACATTTATAGCCGTTTTCCTCGGTGGATATCTCATCGGATCTGTTCCTATCGCCTTTCTTCTCGTCAGGCGAACGAGCAATATCGATATCCGGCAGGCGGGGAGTGGAAATGTTGGGAGCTTTAACGCTTTTGTCGTGACCCGTTCCAAAACTCTCGGGGTGCTGGTCGGAGTTTTGGACGGGATGAAGGGATTGGCCGCTGTGCTGCTGGCAGGTTTTTTCGCCGAACCCACGCTGAGTGTTCAGACTTTCTCTCTCTTTGGGGCAATTGCAGGACACAATTATCCTGTCTGGCTCAAGTTTAAAGGGGGCAGGGGGTTGGCGACGGCGGCAGGGGGGCTTTTCGTCTTCGGGTTGAGCTACACCATTGTGTGGTGCACCATTTGGGCAGTTGCAAGGCGAACCGGACGCGACATCCTGACAGCGAATCTTATCGCGATTTTTGTCACGCCTCTCATTCTCGCCATCTTGCCGTGGGAGTGGGTTGCGATCGTTCTTCCGTCCCATACCGAAGAAGCCCGGTTTATGCTCGTGACAGTCCTCCTGAGCTTCCTGTTGCTCCCCCGTCACGATGATATCCTGCGGGAGATTTGGAGGGGAGGCCAGGAGATAAGCGGGAGCGAAGATCATTCACTTCACGACAAGAACTAAGCCATGAAGAACGGTCTGAAATTAATCCTTGTTCTATCGATCCCCTTGTTGGCCGGTGTTGGAATCGGCTACATTATAAAACCCTCCCAGGAAGCGACGGCCGAAACGGCACGCTCCGATGGTTTTGAAGACTCATTCCCTGTTTCGGTCCAGGTCCAGGACCGGTCTGCTCTCGGGACCGACCAGATTTCGAATTCGCGTCAGAACGCCATCACCCGGGCCGTTGCCCGGGTCAGCCCCACGGTCGTGGGGATCAACGTGACGGAGGTCCGGGAGCAGCAGGGTTTGATATCGAACGACCCGCTCTTCCGCCGGTTTTTCGAGCAGGATCCGTTCTTCCGACAGTATTTTGGAAACCGGAAATACGAGGTAAAAGGGCTCGGCTCCGGCGTGATCATATCACCCGACGGTTATATCATCACCAATGACCACGTCGCCGGAAACGCCACCGAGATCACGGTGACACTCGTGGGGGGGAAGCGATTGAAGGCGGAGCTCATCGGAACTGATCCTCTCTCCGATCTGGCATTGTTGAAGGTGGAGGGGAACGATCTCCCGTACGTCACCTTCGGGAATTCCGATGATGTCGTGATCGGGGAATGGGCGATTGCCCTCGGGAACCCGTTCGGACTGTTTGAGATCAACGACAAGCCGACGGTGACGGTAGGCGTGATCAGCTCCACCGGAATGAATCTCGGCCGCCAAAACAACAGGGTCTATCGTGATATGATCGAAACCGATGCAGCCATCAACGGCGGCAACAGCGGCGGGCCGCTCGTGAACAGCCTCGGAGAAGTCGTGGGGATCAATACCTTGATCTTCACCGGCGGCGTGAGTCAGACATTTGTCGGATACGGCTTTGCGATTCCCGTCAACAAAGTGAAAAGGATTGTGGCGGAACTGCGAAAGCGCGGGAAGGTGGAACGGGATATCTGGACCGGCTTCGAAGCGCAACAGGTCGATGCCCGCGTCGCCCGGTATTTCGGCATGACCCAGGTGCAGGGGGTCATCGTGAGCGACGTTTTTCGGAACGGGCCGGCGGAGAAGGCCGGCATCAAGGTGGGCGATATTATCCTGGAAATCAGCGGCGAGAAGATCAACTCGGAAGAAGAGTTGTTTGCCGTTCTCAACGACGCCCGCCCGGGAGATGTCCTGCGGCTGAAGGTTTATCGCGAGAAGAAGGAAGTGCAGGTGCAACTGAGGGTCGAACAGAAGACACTGTAATCCGGAAAGAACCACGCTTTGATCGCACGATATACGCGCCCCGCCATGGGGCACATCTGGGAGGATGAAAACAGGTTCCGGGTCTGGCTCGAAATCGAACTCCTGGCCTGCGAAGCGCAGGCAGAACTCGGTGCCATCCCGAAGGAAGCTGCGCAGGCTATCCGCGCAAAAGCGAAGTTCGAAGTGAAGCGGGTCCTGGAGATCGAGAACGAAGTGAAGCATGATGTGATCGCCTTTCTCACGAATGTGGGGGAGCATGTCGGACCCGAGTCACGCTTCATCCATGACGGTATGACGTCGTCCGATGTGCTCGACACATCCCTTGCTGTGCAGATGAAACAGGCGGGGGAGTTGCTCCTGGCCGACCTCAACGCCTTGCAGGATGTTCTGGGCCGGCGGGCCAGGGAATTCAAACGAACTGTGATGATGGGTCGAACGCACGGTATCCACGCGGAGCCAATCACGCTCGGGTTGAAATTCGCCCTCTGGTACGCGGAAACCGCGCGTAATATTGAACGTCTCAAAAACGCCATCACAACCGTTTCCGTGGGCCAGATTTCGGGGGCGGTTGGGACCTATCAGCACCTCGATCCCTTCGTGGAGCGCTTCGTCTGCGGGAAGCTGGGACTCAAGCCGGCCCCGATTTCGACCCAGGTGCTCCAACGTGACCGTCATGCCGAGTTTATGAATACCCTTGCCGTGTGCGGATGCTCGCTGGAAAAGTTCGCAACGGAGATTCGCCATCTGCAGAAAACCGAAGTGTTGGAAGTGGAGGAGTATTTCTCAAAAGGGCAGAAAGGCTCTTCGGCCATGCCCCATAAGCGAAATCCCATTACCTGCGAACGCATCGCAGGTCTTTCCCGGGTCCTGCGGGGAAACGCCCTGGCGGCGATGGAAAATGTCGCACTGTGGCACGAACGGGATATCACACATTCCTCCGTTGAGCGGGTGATCATCCCGGACAGTTGCATCCTGCTGGATTACATGCTGACGCAGTTCACCACCATCATCGACCAGTTGTTGGTCTATCCGGATGCAATGGCCGCCAACCTGAACCGGACGAACGGATTGATCTTTTCCCAGGAAGTCCTCCTGGCGCTGACGAGGAAGGGCATGAAGCGCGAGGAGGCGTACAGGGTCGTTCAGGAAAACGCCATGAAGGTCTGGGAAACGAAACGGAATTTCAAGGAATTGCTGGCACAGAGTGCGGAAGTCACCAAACTGATCCCGTCGCATGAACTTGAGGAACTCTTCGATCCGCAGCGAAGCTTGAAACGTGTGGATTATATCTTTGAACAAGTGGGCTTAAACTGAAAGCTTGAATCGGCATGGCAAAGAAATTTCAAAATTATATTGACGGCAAGTGGGTCGACGCTGTATCGGGCAGGACGTTCGAGAACCGCAATCCCGCGAACTGGGATGAAGTGGTCGGGATCTTCCCTCTCTCAGGCAAGGAAGAGGTTCAAAAAGCGGTAAGAGCGGCCCGAGCGGCCTTCGAGTCGTGGCGGCTTGTCCCCGCACCGAAGCGAGGCGATATCCTGAAAAAAGTTGGGGATATTCTTACAGCGCGGAAAGAGGAGATTGCCCGCCTGATGACCCGGGAAATGGGGAAGGTGTTGTTGGAGACACGCGGCGATGTCCAGGAGGGGATCGACACGGCCTACTACGCCGCGTCGGAAGGGAGGCGGTTGTTCGGACATACCGTTCCGTCCGAGCTTCCCAACAAGTTCAATATGGCGATCCGCGTACCGATCGGTGTTGCCGCCATCATCACCCCCTGGAACTTCCCGATGGCCATTCCCACGTGGAAGATGTTCCCCGCCCTTGTGTGCGGAAATACCATGGTGTTCAAACCCGCGTCGGATACGCCTGCTACCGCGGCGATGCTGGTGGAGGTTTTTGCGGAGGCGGGAATCCCTCCGGGAGTGGTGAACCTGGTCCATGGCGGTGGCGGTGAAGTGGGGATGGCGTTGGTCGAACATCCGGATGTTGACCTCATAAGTTTTACCGGCTCAACGGCGGTCGGGAAAAAGATCTCAGAGATCGCCGCCCGCACGCTCAAACGCGTGTCGCTGGAACTCGGCGGCAAGAATGCCCAGATTGTGATGGACGATGCGAATCTCGATCTTGCTCTTGAGGGAGTTCTCTGGGGCGCGTTCGGCACCACCGGCCAGCGATGCACTGCGACCAGCCGGTTGATCGTGCATGAGAAAGTGTATGACAAGTTCCTCTCCATGGTTGTGGCAAAGGCCAAGACACTTCGGCTCGGAGATGGATTGCAGGAGAAGGTGGATGTCGGCCCCTGTGTGAACGAACGCCAACGGGCCACTGTCGAGGAATATGTCAAGATCGGGGTGCAGGAGGGGGCAACGATCGCGGCTGGAGGCCACAAGGCAACCGGTGACGGTCTTGCGAAGGGCTGGTTCCACGAACCAACCGTTCTGGCAGGCGTCACGGCTTCCATGCGCGTCGCCCGGGAGGAGATTTTCGGTCCCGTCCTCTCCGTCATCAAAGTGAAATCGCTGTCGGAAGCGATCGCCGTTGCCAACGATACGGTGTACGGCCTCTCTTCCTCCATTTACACGCAGGATATTAACAACGCTTATACTGCCATCCGCGACATCAGGGCCGGGATTACCTATGTGAACGCTCCGACGATCGGAGCAGAAGCGCACATGCCCTTCGGCGGCGTGAAGGAGACCGGCAATGGCCATCGCGAAGGCGGTTGGACCGTCTATGATTTTTACAGCGAATGGAAGACGGTGTATGTCGATTACAGTGGACAACTTCAACGAGCCCAGATAGACAATGCTGACAATTAAGTACGAAGGTCGCCCCTATATCGTTTCTCTCTACGAGCACCAGGAGTTTTTCTAAATGGCATGGGATCACTCTGTTGTCTGTTGAGACCCCATTCCATGAACTTGAAAAAACCTGAGGTGTGTTATGTCAGACAAAGTCATCGCTAAAATCGATCGTTCAACCTCCGCCGGCAAAGAGTCGTTTTCGCCCTCCCATTCCTCGTCGGCGGAAAAGCCCACCACGAAGAACCCCGTTGTCATCTCCCCGACGGACGTCCACGCATCCCTTTCCCGGCATATGCTGGTGGATGGTTTCGATCTCGTCGTCGACTTGAAACGAAGCCAGGGTTCGTATCTGTACGATTCCCGGTACAACAAACGCTATCTCGATTTCTTCACCTTTTTTGCCTCCGCCTCCGTCGGGATGAACCACCCGAAAATGACCTCCCCCGAGTTCCTCGAGAAGCTGGGCTACGTCGCTGTCAACAAGCCTTCAAACTCCGATGCCTACACCGTGGAGATGGCGGAGTTCGTGGAGACGTTTGCCCAAATCGCCGCTCCGGAATACTTTCCTTACGTCTTTTATGTGGACGGCGGGGGGCTGGCCATTGAGAACGCCTTGAAGACGGCTTTCGACTGGAAGGTGCGGAAGAACTTCGTGAGAGGCTACACCGAGGAACGGGGACGACAGGTGATACATTTCCGACGCGCGTTCCATGGCCGGACAGGCTACACGATGTCGCTGACGAATACGGACCCGACGAAGACGAATTATTTCCCCAAGTTCAAATGGCCGCGTATCCACAACCCGTCGGTCCGGTTCCCGTTGAACAAGGAGAACCTCGAACAGGTGAAGAAAGAGGAACTGATGGCGATGCAGCAGATCAAGCAGGCCATCATCAACAATCCGGATGACATTGCCGCCATGATCATCGAGCCGATCCAGTGCGAGGGGGGCGATAACCACTTCCGGAAGGAATTCTTCGTCGAGCTTCGCCGAATCTGCGATGAGAGTGAAATCCTGCTCGTCTTTGACGAGGTCCAGACCGGCATCGGCATGACCGGAAAGATGTGGGCCCATGAGTATTACGTGCAGCCCGATATGGTCGCATTCGGAAAGAAGACGCAGGTGTGCGGTTTCATGAGCAGCAAACGAATCGATGACGTGCTGGAGAACGTGTTCCACAAGCCGAGCCGCATCAACTCCACCTTCGGCGGCAACCTCGTCGATATGGTCCGCTTCCAGAGGGTCCTGGAGATTATTGAAGAGGAACAGCTCGTTGCGAACGCGGCTGCCGTCGGAACGCACCTCCTCCAACAGATCGAAGGGCTGGAGCAGGAATTTCCGGGACTTCTTTCCAACGCACGCGGAAAGGGACTGCTGTGTGCCATGGACCTTGATACGGCCCAGAACAGGGATCAACTAAGGATCAAAGCGTACGAAGAAGGGCTGATCCTGATCGGGTGCGGCGACCACAGCATCCGGTTTCGTCCTCCTTTGAACCTCAGCAAGGAAGAAGTGGACGATGGCATGAAGATCATCCGTGAAGCGTTAAAGGAAATCAGCCTTGGGGAATAACGCTTTACCCAACGGCAAAAGGTGACTATGGAGACGCAGAAGAGCCCAAAAGAAGCCCTCTCGATCAATGCCGAGCTTGTGAAGGATCTGCTCGTCAGGTTCCTTCGCGATGAAACACGGAATGCCGGCTTTCAGAAAGGCGTCATCGGAATTTCCGGCGGGGTCGATTCGGCAGTCAGCGCTTTCCTGACCGCCGAGGCGCTGGGGGCGAAGAACGTCACGGGTGTGTTGATGCCTCATGGTTCGAGCAACGCGCAGAGTGTGAAGGATGCCCAATCCGTTGTGGATCAGCTCGGTATCCGGTCTGAGGTCGTTGATATTTCTCCCATGGTGGACTCGTATTGTGATCGATACAAGATTACTGATCGTGTTCGTCGCGGCAACGTCATGGCGCGGACGCGGATGATTGTGCTGTATGATATCTCGGCCCGGGAGAAAGGGCTGGTGATCGGAACGAGCAACAAGACCGAGTTGCTGGTCGGGTATGGGACCCTCTTCGGCGATACGGCCTCAGCCCTCAATCCGCTGGGCGATCTGTACAAGACGCAGGTATGGCCGCTCGCAAGGAAACTGGGCGTGCCGGACGCGATTGTCGGCAAGAAGCCGAGCGCGGATTTATGGGAGGGGCAGACCGATGAACAGGAGATCGGCTTTCCGTACGCCCGTCTGGATGCGTTGCTCTTTCATCTGATCGATGAACGCCGGTCGGAGGAAGAGTTGAAGAATCTTGGCTTCGAACGTGCATTTATCGCCAGGGTGAAGGAGCTGGTGCGGAAGAGCCAGTTCAAGCGACTTCCTCCCGTGATTGCAAAACTTTCCTCCCGCACCATCAACGTCGACTTCCGGTACATACGCGATTGGGGAAT
>JBBEBV010000216.1:0-3752 GCA_040882165.1 Bacteroidota bacterium | reverse complement strand
TCATGTCCGCTACCACGATTACCGATGTTTGGGCCCGCGAAATCCTCGACTCGCGCGGCAATCCTACGATTGAAGTCGATGTCACACTTCAGGATGGAACGCTTGGCCGGGCGGCCATCCCCAGCGGCGCCTCGACCGGAGAAAACGAAGCCGTTGAGTTGCGTGACGGCGATAAGGCCCGCTATAACGGCAAAGGCGTTTTGAAGGCAGTTGAAAATGTCAACGCGACACTCGCCGATGAGGTCGTTGGCTTTGAGGCCACGGACCAGGTCGGCATCGATAAAATGATGCTGCAACTGGATGGAACGCCGACCAAAAGCAAGCTCGGCGCCAACGCTATCCTGGGCGTTTCCCTTGCTGTCGCGAAGGCGGCGGCGGGTTCGTTGAAGATGCCCCTGTACCGTTATATCGGGGGGACGAATGCCCGCATCCTTCCCGTTCCGATGATGAACATTCTGAACGGCGGCAAGCATGCGGATAACAATGTCGACCCGCAGGAGTTCATGGTCATGCCCATCGACGCCCCCTCCTTCGCCGAAGGGTTGCGGATGGGAGCGGAGGTCTTTCATGCGTTGAAATCCGTCCTCCATAAAAAAGGCTACAACACGGCGGTGGGGGACGAAGGCGGATTTGCGCCGAGCCTGAAGTCGAACGTCGAAGCCATCGAAGTGATCCTCGAGGCAATCCAGAAGGCAGGCTACAAAGCCGGGGAACAGGTCTACATTGCCATCGATCCGGCTGCCAGTGAATTCTATGACGCGGAGAAGAAGAAATACGTGTTTGCCAAGTCAGACAAGTCGGAACGGACGCCGGAACAGATGGCCAAATTCTGGGAGGACTGGGTGCGGCAGTATCCCATCGCCTCACTGGAAGATGGCATGGCCGAGAACGATTGGGAAGGGTGGAAAATTCTGACCGATACTCTTGGGGAAAAAGTTCAGTTGGTAGGAGATGACATCTTCGTCACAAACGTGGAGTATCTGACGAAGGGTATCGACCAGGGAGTCGCGAATTCCATCCTCATCAAGGTCAACCAGATCGGGACATTGACCGAGACGCTCGACTGCATCGAGATGGCAAAACGCGCAGGGTACACGACGGTCATGAGCCACCGGTCCGGAGAGACGGAGGACACGACGATCGCTGATATCGCGGTGGGAACGAATGCCGCGCAGATCAAGACGGGCTCGGCAAGCCGGACGGACCGTATTGCAAAGTACAACCAACTGCTCCGCATCGAAGAGGAATTGGATACAAACGGATACTACGCCGGATTTGGGGCATTGAATGTAAGCCTGGATTGAGCGGGAGAGAACAAAAACAAAAGCGAGAACCATGGGTATGATCAAATTTGGCACGGACGGCTGGCGCGGGGTGATCGCCGCCGACTTTACGTTCGAGAACGTGGCGAGGGTCGCTCTTGCGACCGCGAATTACTTCAAGCGTCACAAAAAGATCAGGAATGGCGTCGTGATCGGGTACGACTCCCGCTTCCTTTCCCGCGAGTTCGCGGAAACCACCGCCCAGGTGCTGGCGAACAAGGGGATCAAGGTGATCCTCTCCGACGCCATCTCGTCAACCCCCATGGTCTCCCTCCTCACCAGGAAACTGAACGCGGCCGGAGGTGTGGTCATTACGGCGAGTCATAACCCGTCAAAGTACAACGGCTTCAAGATCAAGGGAGATTTCGGAGGGCCGGCTCACCCGGAGATGATTGCGAAGGTTGAGAAGGAACTTAAGAAAGTAATCAAGTCAAAAGTGAAAAGTACGAAGTCCTTCCAGGAGTTGGTGAAAAAAGGGACGATCCGGCTCACGGATTTTACCTCGATCTACGTCGAGGATCTCAAGGGAAAAATCAATCTCGACCTCATCCGTTCCTCGGGCATCAAGATCGCCTACGACGCGATGTTCGGGGCTGGACAGGGGGTGATGAGCCAGCTTGTCGAAACCCGGGCCGAACTGCGCAACTCCTTCAACCCGTCCTTCGGCGGTGCGCACCCGGAGCCTTTGCCGCAGAACATGAAAGACCTCGCATCGACCGTCGTCATGCGGGGATGCGATATCGGCATTTCGACCGACGGCGACGCGGACAGGGTGGGAGCATTGGATGAAGACGGGAACTTCGTCGACTCACACAGGATCTTCGCACTCTTGCTCAAGTATCTGGTGGAACAGAAGAAGATGACCGGCGAGGTGGCCAAATCCATTTCCGTCAGTCAGATCATCAACAAGATGTGCGCGAAGTACGGCCTGACGCTTCACGAAACACCCGTCGGGTTCAAACATCTTTGCCGGCTCATGACGGAGGGGGACATCCTGATCGCGGCGGAGGAAAGCGGCGGACTCGGCGTGAAGGGGCATCTCCCGGAGCGCGATGGCATTTACATCGGTCTGTTGCTGTGCGAACTGATGGCGACCCGGAGGATGAAGCTCAGCGAACTGGTCACGGAATTGATGGAGGAGTTCGGGTGGCATTTCTACCATCGGATCGACGCCCGCCTGACGGAGAAAGAAAAAGATCGCATTCTTGCCGCCTATAAGAAAGGGGTAAAGAAACTTGCGGGGTACCCTGTCCAGCGAGTTGAAAAAACAGATGGGGTGAAGTTGTTCGTCGAGAACGGATGGGTGCTGGTGCGCGCGTCCGGGACGGAACCCCTGATCCGCTTCTACGCCGAGGCGGATTCCCTTGAGAAAGTCAACGTGCTGTTGAAAGCTGCGACCTCGGTTTGAACATGCGTGGGGAGGGGGAAAAGAAGGGATGGGGGATGCGTTGAAGGCCCCCGGCAGATGATGCTGGGGGTTTTTTGTTCGTAGTCCGATGCGGTCATAAAAACCGCATTCCTTTTTTTGCCGCAAAAAGGCACAGAAAGCACAAATGAGGAGTAAACAAGATCGATGTTGACGCGTGTCTTGTTGTTGGCAGTCATCCCGCTGGTTCTGTTTGCCGGGAATAGTTCCAAGAGGGCTGTCGCCGTGCGTACGATGGATGCACCCCGCATCGACGGCAGGCTGGATGAGCCGGCCTGGCAACTGGCGAAGCCGGAAACGGAATTCTGGCAGCAAAACCCCGCGGAAGGGGAACCGGCGACTCAGAGAACGGAGGTCCGGTTCCTGTACGACGGAGATGCGCTCTATGTCAGTTGTATGATGTACGATCGTGACCCGTCGAAGATCGTGGCGCGACTTGCACGGCGGGACGACGAAGTGGTCTCCGATTGGATTTCTATCCGCATTGATAGTTACCACGATCACCAGACAGCGTTCGAATTTACCGTGAATGCCGCCGGAGTGAAGACCGATATCATTCAGTTCAGCGATGGCGCGGAGGAGGACGATTCGTGGGACGCGGTGTGGGATGTGGAAACGGCGATCACCGACCAGGGTTGGATTGCGGAATACAAAATTCCGTTCCAGGCGCTCCGGTTCTCCGGAGAGGAGACTAAGGAGTGGGGACTGCAAATCGTCCGGCATATCGCCCGCGACAGCGAGGTCCAGCATTGGGCTCTCATCAGGCGCAGCGAGAGCGGTTGGGTGTCGAGGTTCGGACATCTCACAGGGATCGAAAATATTGCTCCCCCGTCGGGAGTACAGATCATTCCCTATGGTGTCGCAAGTGGCCGATTTCTCCCGAAATCTCCCTCGCACCCGGCCGGGCGGGAGTTTGCCACTGATGCCGGATTCGATCTCAAGTATCAGCACGGCTCGGGATTGACCATCGATGCCACCTTCAACCCGGACTTCGGTCAGGTGGA
>JBBEBV010000215.1:0-24340 GCA_040882165.1 Bacteroidota bacterium | reverse complement strand
TCTCCCCACGATCACCAAAGAGTTAAGCGAAGAACACGCGAAGGAGGTGTTGGAGTTGATTGAAGACCTGGAGGCCGATGACGACGTGCAATCAGTGTACCATACCCTCCGGTAGCCCAAGCCTTCCCTCCACAGCCTTGCCGTGAAGTGTTACGAAAGTTTGTCGCGGACAGAATACGTCTGCTCCCCCCGGTCCTGCCTCGTGATCATCTCCCCCAGGAGCCCGATCGAAATAAACTGAATGCCGATAATGATGAGGAGGAAACCAACCAGGAAGAGGGGCCTGTTGCTGAGTGACGTTCTCCCGAGGATCCATTCGATCGAAAGATAACCGTCGATGGCCACGCCGGCGAGGAACGAGACGATCCCCCAGCCTCCAAAGAGGTGGAGCGGTCTCCGGATATAACGAGTGGTGAAGAGGACTGTCATCAGGTCCAGGAACCCTTTGAAGAAGCGGCTGAGCCCGAACTTGGTGTGCCCGTATTTGCGCGGGTGATGCTGCACCACTTTTTCGCCAACCCGGTACCCGGCCCAATGCGCCAAGGCTGGAATGTACCGGTGGAGCTCGCCGTAGACATTCACCTCCTTTACCACCTCACGCCGGTAGGCTTTGAGACCGCAGTTGAAATCGTGAATCGGGATGCCGGTCATCATCGCTGTGACGAAATTGAAGAAGCGTGAAGGGATGGTCTTGGAGAGAGGGTCGAAGCGCTTTTTTTTCCATCCCGAGATCAGGTCAAACCGGTCCCCAATCGCATCAATCAGTCCGGGGATCTCCGCCGGGTCATCCTGCAGATCGGCATCCATCGTCACAACGAACTTCCCTACCGCCTCCTGGAACCCGACCGAGAGGGCAGCGGATTTCCCGAAGTTCCTGCGGAACCGGACCGCCTTGACGGAGGCATCACGCTTATGCAGTTCCTGTAAAACGGCATAGGAGCCGTCCGTGCTGCCGTCATCGACGAAAATGATCTCGTAGGTTTTCCTCGCTCCCCGGAGGGCTGCAGCGATCTTCTCATACAACTCGCGCAGGGATTCCTCTTCATTCAAGAGGGGAACGACGATGGATACGTAGGGAGTCTGTTGAGAGGCAGGTCGGGCCATGGTGGTCGAAATTTTCGGAGCCAAAGTAACGGAAAATCGGCCGAAATGCAATTAGGCCTTTGGAAGGCACCAGGGAGAATTTACTTCATATTAAAGCTCAAATGACGAGAATAACTTGGTTCAAATTGACAAGTTGGTTGGAATTCGCTACACTGTGTGGGCGACGGTTAAATAAATAAGGAATGGTGCTCCGCAACTTTTCGCCTTGACATACGTTAATAAATTACTTAACATCCTATGCGGGCTATCTTAATTACAGAGGGTCCTGCCCGCAGGGTTCTCGCGTTATCAAGAAGTGACGACGCACCTA
This sequence comes from Bacteroidota bacterium, assembly GCA_040882165.1. Classification (GTDB taxonomy): domain Bacteria; phylum Bacteroidota; class Ignavibacteria; order UBA10030; family UBA10030; genus UBA6688. The sequence continues at coordinate 22,926 of JBBEBV010000215.1, read as the reverse complement.
TCTATCAAGATGAACTTTTTCAGGGTCTTGATCATAGATCGAAGAAAAAAATTGTAAACTATATTGCCTTTCTTTCAAAATCTAAGTTCCCCGTTGTTAATATCAATATCAGCAAGCCATTAAAGGGTTATCACAACCTGTATGAGCTTCGCCCCTTACCGGTTAGACTTTTCTTCTTCATGATCGGCAATGACGCTGTAATCACACATGGCATTGTCAAGAAGAAGGACAAAACCGACAAAAAAGAAATTCAAAGAGCCGAGAATTTAAAAGCAATATTCATCAAGGGAGATGGTGATGAAGCGTAAATTTGCAAGGAACGCAAGGGTTGAAGAAGAGTTCAATCAAACTCTCTTAGATATTGAAGAGGACTGGTCAGCCACATTAGAGCAACAACTCCTTGATATACGTGAAAACATAGCTCAACAAATGGAAAAGAAAAACATTAGTCGAGCAGCTTTGGCGACAATGCTTGGCAGCTCACGGGCTTATGTTAGCCAACTCCTCAACGGCAACGAAAACATTAGGCTTAGTACTCTCTTCAAGGTGGCTTTTGCCCTTGACCTTCGTCCTTTGATCCAGTTCACTAGTATTGATGACGAAATTGTCCAAAAACTCAACGCGGAAAAACTACAAGAAACTCGCCTTAAGCCAATTTCTGGATCCGCCACCTACACAATAACAGCAAAAATACGTCAGGAATATGCCGACACTGAAGTTTGTTGATTTCATCTTCGAGGACATACAAATCAAGTTGCCTGGATTTCCAACCCGTTACAAACCAGGGAGGCTCCGAGCTGAACAAAAGCTTGAACATCAGGTATCAGTTTATAAATCTAAAGAAGATCAAAACAAATTTGCTGTAAGACTAAAAATTTCGGCAAAACCACTTAGGTTAAGCGCCTCGACGCCAAGAATTTTTGTTCATGCATCAATTGTTGGTTTCTTTCAGAAAATTGATACCGCGAAAACAACGCGAGTCCTTATAAAGAAACATGCAGTACCACTCTTATATTCAAAAATAGTAGATACCACCAAACCATTTTTTGATAATGCGGCGGTCAGCGGATTCTATCTACCCTCTACCTTGACCAGAAAGTAAATTTCATTTCTGCGGTTTGTTCTTAGAAAGAAGCTGCTTTGGTTCAAAAGCCCCCAGGATACTTATCTGCGGGGCTTTTGCTTTTATGCGTTTACATCTATATCGGCCGAGGCTTTTGAAGTTGCACGTATTGCCGGATTAAGTAAGACAATTAAGGAACTATTGTGATGGCACGAAGAGAGAACAATGATGAAATCTGAAATCCAATACGGGAGAGATTGTATGATTGAAATTCGCAACCGTGTTGTGTATATTGTGCCGTCAACGCTCACCCGCTCAATGATCAAACCAAAGAAGTCCCTTGGTCAAAATTTTCTCCACGATGACAATATCGCACGCAACATCGTTCAGAGCCTTGCATTGCAGAGCGGCGATCACCTCCTTGAAATAGGGCCGGGCAAAGGAGCATTGACGAAGTTCCTGATCCGGAAGACTCCGGACTTCCTGGCGGTCGAGCTCGACCCCCGGGCGGTCGCGTTGCTGAGGGAGACATTCGGCGATTCCCTCGAGCTTCTCCAAACGGATGTCCTCACCGTTTCGCTGATAGATCTCGCAGAGCAACGGCGCGCGCGATTCAAGGTCGTCGGGAATATTCCCTATTACATCACGAGCGAGATCCTTTTCTGGCTGTTGGACCAGCATGAGGCGGTGCTCGAAGCAACCCTGATGGTGCAACTCGAAGTGGCGCAACGGTTTGTTGCAAAACCGCGCACAAAGGAATACGGCATCCTTTCCATCTTCTCGCAGCACTATACCGAGCCACGGCTCTTGTTCAAAGTCTCACGCAACTCGTTTTACCCCGTTCCGAAGGTGGACTCTGCCGTGGTCCGGCTTGTGTTCAAACGGGATCTGCCCGATTGTGATCATCTTCTCTTCAGGAATATCGTGCGGGCGACCTTCGGGAAGCGGCGGAAGACCCTCCGCAACGGATTGAAATTTATGGGTTTCACCGACGACCAGTTGGACTCCATCGGGTTCGACCTCACGCGGAGATCTGAGGAACTCTCTCCGCAAGACTATGTTGAGCTTTCTGGTAAACTTCAGCAATATAAAAACCATGTGACTCTTCCCTTTTCGTAAACTGGCGAAGGATGACAGGCTGTCACCGTGAGTGAAGAACAACAACATATCGAGGAAACACAGCGCGAGCTTATTGAAGTCGACGACGAGCTGATGCAGGATATCGAGGAGTTGGTCCATTCCAAGTCGGATTTCCTCATCCTCAACATCCTCCGGGATCTGTACCCTGCCGACATCGCTCACATCATTAACCGTCTGGAGACGGACGAAGAGGCGGAGTACGTCTTTAAGCTTGTACCGGAGGAACTTGCCGGCGATGCGATTCTGGAGGTAAGTGAATCGCGGCGCGAGCTGCTGCTCCACAGCCTGCCGCAGGGAAAACTGACGCGGCTTGTGGGAGGGATGGATTCGGATGACGCCGCCGATATCGTCGCCGAGTTGCCGGAGGAACGGGCTGAAGAGGTCCTCGAGACAATGGATGTTGAAGACTCCTCTGAAGTCCAGGAGTTGCTCCGGTACGATGAGAACACCGCCGGCGGCATCATGGCAAAAGAGGTCGCCGTCGCGAACCAAAAGGACACGATCAAGCAGGCGATCCGCGTCGTCCGGAAGATGGCAAAAGAGCATAAGAACATTTATAACGTCTTCGTGGTCGACGATGATGGGGTGGTGGTCGGCGTGGTCTCCCTGCAGGAGCTGCTCCTGCACGCTCCGAACAAACGGGTCAACAAGTTGATGACCACCGACTTCGTCAGCGCCAATACAGACATGGACCAGGAGGAAGTGGCCCAGTTGTTCAAGCGGTACGATATTATTTCGTTGCCGGTCACGGACAAGGCCGGGAAGCTCGTCGGACGCATCACGGTGGACGATATCGTCGACGTGCTGGAGGAAGAGCACGAGGAAGATGTCGCGCGGATGGTCGGCTCCGACGCGGACGAAATGGAACACCGATCCCCCACCCAGATCGCCATGCTCCGCCTGCCGTGGATCATGATCACCCTCCTGATTCAATTCATGGCCGGCGTTGTGGTGCACAAGTTCAGCGCAACCCTGGAGAAGGTCATTCTCCTCGCATCGTTCATGCCGATCATCTCAGCCCTCTCGGGCAACACCGGGCTCCAGGCAGCCGCTGTCATCGTCCGGGGGTTGGCCACCGGACATGTTGACCCGAATCGCTGGTGGATCCCGATCAGACGCCAGGTCCAGACTTCGCTCATCCTGGGATCCGCGTGCGGCTTCATCCTTGGCCTGGTCGGTGCCCTGTGGCATGGGACCGCGTTGTTCGGGGTCGTGGTGGGGCTCTCCATGTTCCTCTCGATCAATATTTCCGGCTTTATCGGCTCCGCGACGCCGATGATCTCCAAGCGGCTCGGGTTCGACCCGGCGGTCACGGCCGGTCCGTTTGAGACCGCGTTCCAGGATGTCATCGGGATCTCGATCTTCCTGACCATTTCAACGTTTGCGCTCCAATGGCTCTGACTTCCCTACCACGTCTTCGCTCTGCATGAACATCCGACGATTTGTGTCTCATTGGTCCCCGGTCGATGTCGTTTCCATCGCCTTCCTTCTCTTTCTCGTCGCCCTGAACCTGATCTTCTATTCCCGTGTCGAGGCCTGGTCCTTGTTGGTGGGAATCAACCTCGCCGTCATCGCGGGCATCCTGCTCCTGGCCCATGCAGCCGACACGCAGCGGACGAAGCTCCTTGTCGGTCTCCACCGGTGGTACTGTTATCCGTTCGTCATCTTTGTCTTTAAAGAACTGTACCTGATGGTTCGCCCCATTCATCCGATTGATTATGACGCGTTGCTGATCCGGATCGACCATGCCATGTTCGGGGTGAACCCGACCCAATGGCTGGGACAATTCGCTCATCCGGTGCTGACGGAAGTTTTGCAGGTTGCCTACTTTTCATACTACCTGCTCTTTATTATTCTGGGCGTCGAAATTTACCGGCGGTACGCCATTGAGGAGTTCGATAAAGCCGCCTTCCTGATCGTCTACGGTTTCTATCTCTCGTACCTCGGGTACTTCCTGCTGCCGGGAATCGGACCCCGCTTCACGCTCCACGACTTTGCGTTGATGGATACCGAGCTCCCCGGTCTGTTCTTCACACAATACCTTCGGGATTTTATCAACGCGGCCGAATCGATCCCCAGGAACCACCCGACCCCCGCAGACGTGGTCCAACGTGATGTGTTCCCCAGCGGCCATACTCAGATGACGCTCATCATTACATTTCTCGCGTTTCGGTACAAAGTCAAAGCGCGGTGGCTTCTGACCTCCCTCGCCGTGCTGCTCGTGATCGGCACCGTGTATCTCCGCTACCATTACGTCATCGACCTGATTGCCGGAGCCGTGCTTACGTGGCTGACCTTCTGGTCGGGAGACCGGATTGAAGCCTGGTGGAGCACGAAGATGCGCGCGGGTGCCGGTCCCCTTGAAACTCACCCCAATTCTCCCTAAGTTTTCCGCAACATTTGTTTTTTCATCACGTAGCTTCAACGGGAATATGACTCAGGAACAACTGCTGAGAGAGCTCGAATCGCTGGCCTCAAACTGCGGTATCGCCGTACGGTATGAGAAGGGGGATTTTGAAGGGGGTTTTTGCATCCTCAAGACTGAACGGCTCGTCGTCATCAATAAGAAACTTGCCCCACCCCGAAAAGCGTCGCTCCTCGCACAGGGCCTTGCAGAGATCGGGATCGAGGACCGGTATCTGAAACCTGCCATCAGGGAATATATCGAGGACGAACTTGCCCGGACCCCAAGGGCATGATCCCGCCTCCCGGTTGCACCTCCGGCCCAGCCGTGAGGGTCACCCGGCATTATTCGACAACTAACCTCAGGCATTGCACTCTTAACACCGGAGGCGCGTGGATTTTTTCCTTCTCGTTCAGGGTATCATCATAGGGTTTTCGATCGCCTTGCCCATTGGACCGATCGGCATCCTGTGTATCCGAAAGACGCTGGCGGAAAGCCACCTTTCGGGGATCGTCATCGGTCTGGGAGCTGCAACAGCCGATGCGTTGTACGGCTGCGTGGCGGGCTTCGGACTCACCTTCATCTCCGATCTTCTCCTCCGTGAGCAAATGTGGATTCGCCTTCTGGGTGGCGTGTTTCTTTGTACCCTGGGTATCAGGACGTTCCTTGCGCGCCCGGCAGAGCGCCCCGCGGAAGTGAACGGGCTCGGATTGTTCAGTTCCTATTTTTCCACCCTGGTCCTTACGCTTACAAACCCAATCACGATTGTCGCGTTCCTCGGAATCTTTGCCGCCCTGGGATTAGGAAACAGCATGAGCTATGGTTCGGCAGGGACGCTGGTTCTTGGAATTTTTTCCGGGTCGGTCCTCTGGTTCTTCCTCTTGAGCTCGGTGGTGATGCTTTTCCGCGAGAAGATCAGCCATGTCGGGCTCGGTTGGGTGAACCGGATAGCCGGGATGCTGATCATTCTCCTGGGTCTCGTTGCCATTCTGAGTTTCCGCTAGATTCTGCTGCCGACACTTCATTACCGTACGGGAGAGGCTGGTATGACCAAATTGAAACCGCTGTTTCCCTTCTTGCTTCTCCTCCTCGTTTCCGCCGTCGTTATCCTCAACCTGTTTCCTGGATCGCACCCCCAGGGAGCGCTTGTTCTCCCGCTGGATTCCGACAGCGTTATTCAACGCTCACGCGAACTCATTGCGGAACTGAGCCTTGATGTGACCGGGTATTCGCCCGATGCCCAGCTTCGCATGAACCGCCCCTTGATCCGTCAATCGCAGCGTGAACTGGGAATTGAGCGATCGAACGTCCGGTTGCGGGACAGCCTTCCGGGGTACACCTGGCGTGTGCGATGGTCGCCTCGCACCGGGTTCGGGAAACTGTTCCGGGAGGGGAACGGCAATGAAGAGGAACGGGTGAGGGATGCCGTGGGGAGAATGAAGGGGGAGCTTGTCTTCAACTTCGATACGAGAGGGACCCTGATCGGGTTCAGCAGGGTCGTGGCCGATAGCGCAAAGATCGCATCGGTGAGCGCCGAAGAAGCGAAGCAGCTTGCGGTGGAGTTTATGGACCGATTCGCCGGGAACAAACAATGGTCGGGAGAAGATACGGTCCGCGTGCCGCCGTTGGATCAGGGTTCAATTCAGTACTCCGTGAGGATGAGCGGCACCGAGGTCGAATCGGAAAAGAAGATTGAGCAGCCGCATCGGACGGATTTTGAGTACGTCTGGGCCGCACGATCGACGGAACCGGACAACAAGATCCTCATCCGGGTGGGGATTGCCGGCGACGCTGTTTCCCGTTACGCCGTGGAATACCAGATCCCCGAGCAGTACAAACAAACGGATACCATGGTCGTTCACCAGGTGGTCGTCGTCCTGCTCTACTGCGGCCTCGCGGTGCTGATGATTGTCCTGACCTTCAAGCGGATCCGTTCGTACGAAATCGGCTTCAAATTCGGCATGATCATCGGGATCGGCGGGGGAGTGTTGATGGCCCTGCAACTGTATCTGACACTCTATCGGGAAATGGGCTGGGAGATTATCCTCCCGGTTTTCTTCGGCCCGCTCTTCACCGGCGGCGCCCTGATTGTTCTTTGGGCTGTGAGCGAGGCGATAGGACGTGACGCGTGGAAGGAAAAATTCGTTCCCGTCGACCTTCTCTTTAAAGGCTCCGTGTTTCATTCCCGCGTCGGGATGTCCGTCATCCGGGGACTCGCCCTGGGCGCAGGATCGTTTGCGGTCTGGTTGTTGCTGTTCCGCGGGGGAAGCATGATTCTGAATTTTTGGATGGGACTGCCGGAGGAAAATGCCAACCGGATGTTCGACAGCTTCAGCCCGTCGTTCCATGTCCTGGGAGCCAGTTTTGTCAACGTGATGTACGTGTTTACCTTCTTCGTCCTGTTCGCCGTTTCATTCCTCAGAAAAAAAATCAGCTCGCTTCCGGCGATCGTCGCGATCGGAACCGTGGTACTCGGACTTGGCTTCAGCGAGAACGTCCAGCCGTTATCTGCGGGAATCGCCATCCAGCTTGGGATGGCGGCGATTATGGTCTGGAGCTTCGTCCGGTACGATGTCCTCACCTCGTTCCTCGCCCTCTGGATGTTCACGATCACAAAAGAGACGGCGACATTGCTCTCCACGGGCAACCCGGTGTACACGGGCTCGGCCTTCATGCTCCTGGGTCTCCTGGTTGTCATGATCCTCATTTCCCTCTTCACCCTGTACCGGAAGAACGAGATTACCGATTTCGATTCGATCACACCGGCCTTCGCGCGCCACATCTCGGAACGCCAGAGACTGCAGCAAGAGTTGGAGATTGCGCGCCAGGTACAAATGAGCTTTCTCCCGAAAACCAATCCGAAGTTTGGGGGGCTCGACATCGCTTCACGCTGCGCCCCCGCCCTGGAGGTGGGGGGCGACTACTATGACTTCATGGAGCTTGGTGACAGAAAGCTAGGCGTTGCGGTAGGAGACGTCTCGGGCAAGGGAACGCAAGCGGCATTTTTCATGACGTTGACTAAGGGGTTCCTCCGCGCCCTTGCCGGCGTAACCGACTCCCCCGCGTCAATCCTTACCCGGATCAACAAACTCTTCTACGAGAACGTGGAGCGTGGAATCTTTATCAGCATGGTGTACGGGATCTTCGACACGGGGAAAAATGAACTCCGTTTCGCACGCGCGGGGCACAACCCCGTCCTGACGCGCAAGCATGGAGAGGGTCGGGTACGGATTCTTAACCCGATGGGACTGGCCCTGGGGCTTGACCAGGGGGAAACGTTTTCCAAGTCGATCCAGGAAATGAACATTCCCTTCCAACCGGGCGACCTGTTTGTTTTCTACACCGATGGGCTCCCGGAAGGGATGAACAAGGCGATGGAAGAGTTCGGTGAGGAAAGGCTTCTCAAAGCAATCGAGAAATACGCACAAGGACCGGCCGCGGAAATCCTCGAGGGAGTCTTCAGCGAGATCAGACACTTCACCGGCAAGGCTAAACAACATGACGACATGACGATCGTCGTCGTGAAGGTAATCTAGGGCGAGCGCCGGAACCCCTCCAATCCTGCCAGAAACAAGAAGGCCCCGAGGAGTACTCCCCGGGGCCTTCTTGCATTAATCAAAGACGAGTTGGTTCGTCAGCCTCTTCCTTTTCCTCTCTGCTTCCATTGCTCGTACAGGCGCACTTGTTCGGGGGTCAGGATCGACCGGAAAGCGGACTCAGCCCTTTTGAGAATATTTCCCACCGTGGTCCGAAGCTCTTTCTTATCCGTTTGCGTCTCGACTGCCTGCCTGATGGCACCCTCGGCCCCCCTGACGATGGCTCTTGCCTTCTCGAGTTGGTCTGGCGTCAAACTCAGGAGCCGGGCCAATTGATCAAGTCGCGAGGGAAGAGGATACGGCAGTTTGGGCTGAGCACGACGGCTCTTAAGATCGTTGTATTTCGCCAGCTGCCCCCGGCTGAGCAGGCTCTGAAACCGCGCATCAGCCCGTTTGAAAATGGACTCGATCGCTTCCCTCAGTTTTTCCCGTTCATGAATTGTTTCCACCGCGTGTCGCAGAGCCATCTGTGCGTCATGGACAATGACCTCGGCTTGTGCGACCTGATCCGGCGTCAGCTCCAGGAGACGGGCCAACCGGTCAAGCGGAAAAATGAGCGGGTAGGGCACACCCCCCTGATCCTTGATCTCCCGTTGACGGTTCTTCCAGCGGTCGTATTGTTCCGGTGTAAGGATCGCGCGGACCTCGGCATCAAGCCGGTTTTCCAGCTCTGACACCCGCGCACGAAATTCCTCCCGCGTCATCCCTCCACTCTTGTGCGCCCGCATTGCCGCCTCGACATCCTGGCGGAATTGTTTCAACGCAGCCTCGAGTTTTTCCCGCTGCTCGGGCGTCAGGTCCAATGAATCGGAAGCCATGACGAACGCGAGGCTCATGTCGGCAAATAGAGTCACCTCCTGCTGTGGTTCAGGCCCTGTCAGATTGGTATTGTCGGTGCATCCTGGAACGAGCAGGAGCGCCAACAACAGGGCAAGCGACGTCATCAATGTGAATCTCATGGGAATCCTCCCAACCACGTTTTTATGAACTTTCCCGACCGTCAATTCCATGCAGGTATGACACGGGCTCTTTGAAAGAGTTTAACCGCCTGGGAAAAATGTACCATCGGATCGGACCAATCGCAAGAAAGAGAAAGGAGACCCGAGGTGGCAAGTACACAGCAAGCACCCCGGGCGCTTTCGCCCATTCCAAACGGAGCCGGCTTTTTCCAAAATCTGCCAAAGTTCTCCGGGGAACATGCCTTGAGATGTCACGCCCCCACCCGTTGAAGAAATTCCTTGACCTGCATCAACCTTATCAAGGGTTCTTTTTCTGCTTCCATCGTGACCATCAGTTTCAATTGCTTCCCCTCCTGCTTCAAATTCGGACGGTATTGCTTCCATCCTGTCATGCGATTCATGATCTTCTGAAATGGAGCCTCGTTCCCGTCGGATTCTTCATAAAACTGCTTGACCTCCGTGGACGGGAAGATGAGGATCAGGAGCCGGCCGTTGAGATCGAGCTTCGTAAATCCCAACCGGGAGGCGATCGTTTTCACCTCGACGATGGCAAACAGGTGCTCGACCTCTTCCGGATATTCGCCGAACCGGTCCCCCAACTCCTCCCGCATTCCCTGCACCTCTTCCGGCGATTCCACGGCATAAAGCCGCCGGTAAAAATCGAGCCGCTCGGTTCCGGACTCGATGTACAACTCCGGGATGAACGCCTCAACATCGGCCTCAACAACCGTGTCCGACTTCTCTCCCCTCCCATCTTTCTTCCTTCCTTCAAATAGTCCTTCAAACTCCTCTTCTTTCAACTCGGCCACTGCCTCCTCGACGATCTTCTGGTACATCTCAAATCCCATCTCCATGATGAACCCGGACTGTTCGCCGCCGAGCAGGTTCCCGGCCCCCCGGATCTCGAGGTCGCGCATGGCGAGGTTGAACCCGGACCCAAGTTCGGTAAACTCCTGAATCGCCTGGAGCCGCCGCAACGTGAGCCGCGGGAGGCTGGACAAAGGGGGTGTGAGAAGGTAAGCGTAGGCCTGCTCGTTTGAACGACCGACGCGGCCACGCAGCTGGTACAGCTCCGCCAGCCCGAACCGGTCGGCCCGGTTGATGATGATCGTGTTGACGCTCGGGATGTCGATGCCGGATTCGATGATCTTCGTGCACAGAAGGACATCGTACTTTTTCCCGAGAAAGGCGAGCATCGCATTCTCGAGGTCGCGTCCCTTCATCTGCCCATGAGCGATGTGGAAACGGGCTTCCGGGATCTTGCTTCTGAGGAGGTTGTGGACCTCTTCGATGTCGTTGATCCGGTCGTGAATGAAATACACCTGCCCTCCCCGGTGCAGCTCTTTCAGAACTGCTTCCCGGACAAGTTGCAGGTCGAACTGGGCGATCTCCGTGATAATGGGAAGCCTGTTGCGCGGCGGCGTATTGATAATGGAGAGATCCCGGGCCCCCATGAGCGAGAATTGCAGCGTCCGGGGAATCGGCGTCGCCGTGAGGGTGAGAGTGTCGACCGTGGCCCGAAGCCGGCGCAGTTTTTCCTTGGCTGTAACACCAAACCGATGCTCCTCGTCGATCACGAGCAACCCGAGCTCCCTAAAAACGACATCCTTCGAGAGAAGCCGGTGCGTGCCGATGAGAATATCGACCTTCCCCTCTTTGAGCGCAGCAAGGATTGTGGTCTGTTCTTTCTTTGTCTTGAAGCGCGAGAGCGATTCAATCCGTACTGTGTACCGCCCCAGCCGATCGAGAAACGTGTTGAAATGCTGTTGCGCAAGAATGGTGGTGGGTACAAGAACCCCGACTTGTTTGCCGCTCAACACCGCCTTGAAGGCGGCACGGACCGCGATCTCGGTCTTGCCGAACCCGACGTCGCCACACACCAGCCGGTCCATGGGGGCCGGACTTTCCATATCGCTCTTCACATCGACGGTGGTCTTCGCCTGGTCCGGCGTGTCTTCGTACATGAACGAGGCTTCCATTTCCTTCTGCCAGTGCGTATCGCGGGCAAACGCAAACCCCGGTTCGTGTTTACGACGGGCGTACAGGCGGATCAGTTCGCGGGCGATATCCTTCACCCGCTTCCGCGCCCGTGACTTGATCCGCTCCCAGTCCGGTCCCCCGAGCTTCGTCAACGCTGGAACGTGCCCTTCCTGCGAGGAGTACTTCTGGACGCGGTTCACAAAGTTCAGGTTCACATACAGGACGTCCTCCTCCGCGTAGACCACCTTCATCACTTCCTGTTCCACTCCCCGCACCAGGATCTTGCGCAATCCGTCAAACCGCCCGATCCCGTAATCGACGTGCACGACATGGTCCTGCCTTCGGAGCTGACGAGCTTCCTTCAGGCTGAAGCCTTTGAACTTCTTCCGACGCACAATTCCACGGCGCTTCAACCTTCCGAATACCTCGTGCTCGGTGAAGACCGCAACCTTTGCCGGCGGATAGCTGAATCCCGAATGCAATGCCTCGGTGAAAACATAATAACGAAGCGGAGAGGAACCGGGAAGTTCCTCCTCATCGCCCTGCAAGGATCCTTCCTGAGAACCGGTCAGGCTCGTGGGAGAGCTTCCTGAATCCCGGGAACGGTTCTCCGGGATTTCTCCCTCCGGTTGCATCCCGCCCATCTCCTCGTCCAGCAATTCTTTGATCCGCTCCGCTTCGTCAGGAACGTCGCAGGCAAGGTACACTTCGACCCCTTCCCTGTTAAGCGATGCGATATTGCGGAGGAGGAGCTTGATGCTGCCGTTGGTCGGAGGTTGGGAAATGGAAGAGAAATCGAGCGCGCCCGCGTCCTGCGAAGTATGGATCGTCGAATGGAGCACCTTGGAAAAGCCGTTAAGGGAAGCTTCTACCGTCCTCCATTCCAGGATTCCCGTGATGCCTTCACGGCCCAACTCCTCGACTTCCTGTTCGATCAAAGCCGGCTCATCCAGGAGAACGAGCGCGTCCGGCCGGAGGTACGCCAGAAGCGATGACGATGGTTCCTCTTTCGACCCGGCCGACAGGCTCGCGATAATACTTGCTGTCTGCAGGTTCCGGATGGAACGCTGCGAAAGAGAGTCGAACTCGCGGATCGACTCGACCATGTCTCCCCAGAACTCGAGCCGGATCGGGTTGTCGCCGACAAACGGGAAGATATCCAGGATCCCTCCCCGGACGGCGAAGTCGCCGTACTCCTCCACAAAATCCTTTCGCCCGAAGCCGAGCTCCGCGAGCGTGTTCAGGAGCCCTTCGAACGGGTACTCCTTCCCCGATTCGAGCTTGAGGTTTCGTCGCGCGAAATCCTTCGGAGGCGGGATGCGGTGAATAAGCGCGGCGACGGATGTCACCACGATGACCCGTTCGGATACCGAGAGAGCCTGGAGGGTTTCGATTTGCGAGATCGGGGCTGTCATATCGAGCAGCGCTGCCTGGTGGCTGCTTCCCTCCCCGAAGAACCGGACCCGGTTATCCCCCACAAGCGCCGCACAATCATCCCGGAGCTGTTCCCCCCTGTCGTTGTCCGATACGACCAGCAGGACCTGGCCGTTCCGCTGTTCCTGGGCGAACGCAGCAACAAAGGCCATCAGGGAACCGCTGATGCCCCGGAGCCGGAGCGGTTCTCCGGGCCTCAGTCCGCTGATGCCTAGCGCCAATGTCCGGAATGGTTCCGAGTCAATAATCTTTTTCTGTATTGCTTTAATCATGCTTCAACGGCAATCTCACAGAATGATACTGCGGAAAAATCTTCGTCGGGGTTAGATGCATACCATCCCGACAACAATGCCACTCGTGGTGAACCGGAGAGAAAACACCTCACCCCGGCCATCGCGGTATTGCGCGCTCGTGATCGGAGCGCCCGGACGGTCAGGGTCGGCACCAAACTACCGAAAAGAGTCCAGACCTGCAATTGAGTGAAGAATATTGCAATTCCCGGCGATTTGCAGTATCATCCCCCACTGTTTTCAAAGAAAGGGGACGCCATGCAGGGTTTCATTCCGTACGATTTCAATCTTCTCCTTCCTGATGAGCAGGTACGGAGAGCTAGAGAGTTCTACGAACTCTGCAATCGCCGGCGCTCCGTGCGCGAGTTCTCGGACAAGGTCGTCCCGAAAGAGGTCATCGAGCTGATCCTCAAAACGGCAGGCACCGCCCCCTCTGGGGCGAACAAACAGCCGTGGCAATTTGTGGTTGTGACCGAGCCGAACGTGAAACACCAGATCCGGTTGGCAGCTGAAAAAGAGGAGAAGGAAAGCTACGAGCACCGGATGTCGGATGAATGGCTCGAGGACCTGGAACCGCTCGGCACCGACTGGCACAAAGAATTCATCGATGCCGCGCCCGCCCTGATCGTGGTCTTTGCCCTCAGCTATGAGCGAGAGGGAGAAAAAGTGCGAAAGAACTATTATGTGAAGGAATCGGTTGGCATCGCAGTTGGGTTCCTCCTGGCGGCAATCCATAACGCAGGACTCGTTTCTCTGACTCACACACCGAGCCCGATGGAATTTTTGGGGAAGATTCTGGGCAGGCCCGGGAATGAAAAGGCGTTCGTCCTGATGCCGATCGGGTATCCAAAAGAAGGGGTGATGGTGCCGGATCTCAAACGGAAAGAGTTGGGAGAGATTGTGGAATGGAAGTAGGTTGAAGGTTGAAGGTAAAAGGTAAAAAGTAAGAACTAGACCGTGGGCCTCCGCACTTTTTCCGGTTCTCCCCCCTCCAGGTCTCCCATGCTATCGCCATTGCTGATTCATGAGCGCAACGATGCGCAACGGCCCGCCACTCCCTCCTTTGATCTTCATCGGCAAGGCGATCACCGTGAAACCCTTCTCCGGCAGTTGATCAAGGTTGGCGACGTTCTCGAACGCCGGCACGTTTTGCTCAAAGAGCGTGACGTGACTCTTGAAATCCTTCGATTGCCCATAGTCGATACTCGGGGTATCGAGACCGACAGCTTTAATCCTCCGCACGTTCACGAGCCAGTGCGCGGCATCCGGGTGAAGCCCTGGGAAGCGAAGCTTTGCTACTCCCGAGTCCCCGCGCTCGTTTGTCCCCATGTAGCGCTCACGGTCCGGCCAGTGCTTTCCAAACCCGGTTCGCAGTAGCACGATAGCGTTGCTGACGAACAGACCGTTCCGTTTCTCCCACGCCGTCAGATCCTCCACCTGCACCTGATAATCGCGGTTGCCGGCGCATTTCTCCGACACATCGACGACGAGCCCCGGAGCGATGAGCTGGTCGAGTGGAATTTGATCGACGGTGTTCCGGTTGGCGTAAAAATGGATCGGCGCATCGATGTGCGTGCCGCCATGCTCGGGGGAACAGAACGCGTTGGCACTATAAAAGTATCCACCCGGCGTCATCCCCTCGAATCCCTTCCTGAGCTCAAAGCCCTTCTCCGTCGGCCAATAGATCGTGGTGGAATCATAGGGATGAGACAGATCAACCATCTTCCCGATAAGCGGCTCCCGTTGGGTGCATCCAACCAGCAGAACTGCGGACAGAACGAAAATCAGGCTATTCTTCATGATCTACCTTTTCTGGTTTGGCGAATGTGCGAAAGAAAGTAGCCAAAACCGACTTGATTATCAATTCCTTGCCTCAAGTGGTCTTTCTTCCTATGTTTAGAGGCATTTAACCCAGGAAGGAGACTTTCATCATGCAAAGTCGTCGAATGTTCCTCAAGCAAGCCGGATTCACCACCGCCTCCCTTTTGATGGCTGAGCGGATCATGGCCGACCCGTATCATCCGCTCACAACTCTCCTCCCCATGGCCAATCACGTCCGGATCCGGGGTGTCGTCCGAAGCCGCGGGAGAGGGGTCCCGTCTGTGGCTGTCACCGATGGACGCTCGGTCGTGAGAACCAAAGCCGACGGGACGTTCGATATCAAATCCAGCTCGCTCCAGGAATTCGTCTCCATCTCTCTCCCCTCGGGCTACAGCATTTCCAAGAGTGCTACCGGGACGGCACTGTTCTATCAGCCAGTCACACCGGGCCCGAACGGCGAGACGACAGCCCTTTTTGACATCGCGCAACTGGCAGTTCCCGACACGCGACATGCCTTCTTCCAGTTGGCCGATCCGCAGACGCTGGACGATGCCGACATGGCCCGGTTCCGGCGTGAGACTGTGCCGGATGTCTACACGACGGCGCGGGAGCTCGAGGCTCAACCGATGTTTGGTGTCGCGTGCGGCGATATCATGTACGACCGGCTCGAATACTTCCCCGATTACGAAAAAGCGGTGAAGGAGATGGGGATGGCATTCTTCCAGGTCATCGGCAACCACGATGTCGATATCGCAGCCAGAACCGACGAGGCTTCGGCGACCACGTTCCGGAAGACCTTTGGCCCGACGTACTACTCGTTCAACCGTGGGGAGATCCACTATGTGGTGCTGGATGATGTCTTTTGGTACGGCGGATACATGGGTTACCTCGACCAGATACAGCTTGACTGGCTAAAAGCTGACCTCTCGGTTATCGAAAAGGGAAGGACCGTCGTCGTTTTCACGCACATTCCCCCTTACAATGAACAGCACCTCCGCATCGGGGCGAAGAGTCCGAGCAACTCGCTGGTGGTGACGAACCGTGAGCTGCTCTATCGCATCCTTGAGCCATACAAGTCATATGTGCTGACGGGTCACATGCACGAGAGCGAATACCTGCGGGACGGAGGTGTTGAGATCCATGTGAACGGAGCGGTCTGCGGGGCTTGGTGGACGGCGAACATCTGTCACGACGGCACGCCGAATGGTTATTCCGTCTATGAAGTGAACGGCAGCGAATTGGAATGGCGCTACAAGTCGGTCGGCAAGCCGATCGACCACCAGATGACAATCCATCCAAAAGGTTCGAATCCCGATCACCCGGATGAGATCTTCGCCAACATCTGGGGAGCTGACAAGCGTTGGGAAGTAACCTGGTATGAGGATGGTGTGAAGAAGGGATCCATGGAACGGCGTCTGGGCAACGATCCTGAAGCGGTGAAGCTGTTCACCGGTTCGGCTCTCCCGCACCGTCACAAATGGATCGAGCCGATTCAGGCCGATCATTTCTTCTACGCGAAGCCGGGGACAGAAGCGAAAGAGATTATGGTGGAGGCGAAAGATGGCAGCGGGAGAATTTATACGGGGAGGATGAAGATGGGTAGTAGGTGATTGGTGGAAGGGGAAAGGGGGAAGGAATCACCTGGGGATTGACATTGTGTAGTCCATGAGCGGGGGTTGTTTTTTGATAGTGCTGCGGGTGAACGACGATTCTATTTCCTCCTGTCGCCCCATTTCTTCGGATTGGCGATTATGTATTTCCTTATCCGTTCCAATTCACCCTGATCGCGGATGATCCGGTCCCAAAAACGTCCCTGCCATGCGAATTCGGAAAACCCCGCGTTGTGAATGCGGGTGGTGCATGCGGATTTGAACCCGCGAATAATCGATCCCAAATTATTGCGTTGCGGTCCGAATTGATTGTGTGTTTTTTCCGGTAGAGACGCACTGCTGTGCGTCTCTACCATGTTAATATTCACCGGTTTTTCCCAACCCCCAAACGGTATTTGACCCGACCGTGCCGCGGTTTCGGATTCGTGGATGACGATAATGCCATGCAGGTGATTTGGCATGACCTGCCATTCATCCAACGTCACCGTCGGACGAATCGTGGGCGTTTTTGCCCATTCATCCGCAATAATCTTCCCGATTTCCGATAATTTCATCTCCCCATCCGCCACTTCCCCAAACCACCACATCATCCCCTTCGTGTTGATGGTGACAAAATAGGCACCGGGCGACGAATAATCATACCCCTTCAATCGTGCCGATTCAATCCTGTATTTTCCCCGAAACAATGCCATCCACTCGTTTCTCCCTAAGAAAAGAAACGAACCGGGGTAACAAGACGGAAGATGGTCGTTTTTAGCGTGATTTTGGAGCAGAATCAATGCATCACAGCGCGCGATGAATGATTTCAAGACCGGCCACGCGCTGCACGCATCCAGGCCCGAGAGGGGAAGGGCCCGCTCAGGCTACGTCGTGATGGTGCACCAGGCGAACGCCACGTTGCCGGCGTTGTCCGCCACACTGATTACGACGGTGATCGTCTGGCCCGGTGTGCAGTCACCACAATTGACCCTTACGGTCTGGTCGATCACGTCCGGTCTCGCATCAGAATCCGGCAAGAGCATTGTGGAAGCGCAATCGGAATTGGGCCCGGTGGCTATTGCAGATACACTGGTGATGGTAATGGCCTGGCCGTTCGCGTGTGTGGCGGTGAAGGTGGCGTTCACGCTCCCTGTGCACGGAATCGCACCGGTTTGCGTGCATGACGCGGTGATCGGGTTCGGCGGCGGAGGCGCCTGCTGGCATCCTGCGACGAACAGCAGGATCGCGCTCAGCAAGGTCAGTGCAACGACCAACAACGCTCGTGTTTTCATGGTACATCCCTTCTTTAGTTGGTTATTGAGTGTCTGCCTTCTTGGCGGCAGATGGCACATTCCTTGAGAAACTATTACTCTTTTGCAGCTTCTGAAAGTCGACGCCGGGCGATTCCATGAGTGAGTCATGGCCCAACTCGCAGCGGGGCGAGATTCGTCCACATTTCCTCCGGCTTGTCGGTGAGGATACCGTTGACGCCGGCGCGGAACGACTCGATGATCTCATTTCGTCCATTCAAGGTCCAGTGAACAACGGTGCTCATGCGGGTGTTCGTCAGTTCGTCCTTGTACTCTTCGGGATAATCGCGTCGTCGGGCTGCTTTGATCACATCGTTTAGGTCGCCCGGCCGCCCCTGGGCGCCGATCGAGATCACCGTCGTCTTTTTCTCATTGGCAATTCTGACCGGGTTGCGCTTCAGCAGCGCCGCCCCGGCGTCATACGCGAACTCAACCCGGTCCTCCGTCGATTCCCTGAATCCGGCCCGGAGCTCATCGATGTAATCGGGCACAACGTTGCACACCACCATCTTCTGCGGAAGTTTCGTGAACTTCTTCATCGCGGTCCCGATCAACCTCCCGAATTTCTGCATATGCTTTTTTTCCTTCCCGTTCGAGCTGCCAGGGTTTTTGATGTCGAAGAACAGGAAGCGGAGCCGGTCGGTTTGCTCGCTGCAGAATGCAAGGAACTCCTCAAGATCGGGGATCGGATATTCGATCCCCCCACGATGCCCATACCGGAAATACTCCCGCACCTCCCGGGCCGTGAGGTTGATCAGTTCAAATTCGAAAGGGGATTGAAGCGGTCGCCACGGGGTCTGGTCGTATTCGTCCCCCCGGAGTCGGCGGAATGCCACGTTCATCCTTCCGTTAACAAGATCGAACACAGGAGAAACGATCGGAAAGGGCAATCCCTCGAGGTTGCGCCGCTGGTAAGCGATCACGCTCTGCTCCGCGTCATGAAAGATCAGGATGCGATCATCGGCAGTAAGGCAGAGATCGAACTCAAAGCCGTTCGCACCGAGTTGTAGCGCCTTATCAAAGGAAGCGATCGTGTTCTCGGGAAAATGGTACGGCGCCCCCCTGTGACCTGCGTTGAAAAACTCCCTCAGAGGCACCCTCAACTCCAGCGGTTTTTGTTCCGATGTCGTTCGGTTGAGGTCGCCGGTGCTGAAGAATTCATTCTCACCATAGTCATTGTCCCAGCCGGAGTCCCATGCCGGCAAGCGGGTCGGATAGAGAAGCGGACGGGCTTCCGGCGTCACCTCATCGGAGCGGAGGAATTTCTGCAACGAGACCGAAAAGTTCGGTTTGGCAAATTGCACCCGGAAAAAGTGATGGCGCGTCGGCTTGAAGCCCGGTGCATCTATGAAGAAGAGTCCAGGCTGAGCCGGACGAGGTTGCAGGAGTACCGGGTCCGTGAGCCCGACAACGTTTCCGAACCGCATCGGCACGATATCCATTACGATATCATCCGTCACTGGGTATTCTTTTTCTGAGCCCGGCTGGAAGAAGGTGAGTCTGAGGAAGAGGGATTTCAGGATGAGCCCTTTGGGTGTTGAGAGTGAATCCGTCAGGAGATTCTCTTCTATTCAATGCCAAGGTAAATCTTAATCAACGTCGGCAACTGATCGATGAAGATGACGAATGCTATCAGCGTCCCCACAATAGTCGCCGCCCACACAAGGTATCCCACCACCGCAAACATCGTCAGCGCCCAGGCGGGCATGGGCCTGAATTCACGGTCTTCCAGGAACTTCCGCCCGTAGGCGCGGCCAAGGATGAAGCGGAGCGTCGCGCTGTCCTTCCAGTACGCGACGTGCGCCAGGCCCGGAACCCGGAACAACCCGATGTGCCGGTTCATGGGCGGACGGTCGCCGCAGATAAGACTGTTCGATAACGCGCCGGAAACCGGATCGAGCACGTGCCAGAAGTTCACCCACCATTGCTTCACGTGATCCCCTTCCACCGTCTCGCCGCCGGCAACCATTGCCTGTCGGTCACGCGGGGGCCACGGTCGGAGCGCCTTTTCACCGAATAGGAATGCGATCTTGTCGAGCGGACTCCCTATCGTCACAAACCTCCGGAGCGCCGCGCGGAAACGTTCAACCCCTTGCTTTTGAATCTTGTCCCCGCTCTTCGTAAGCCCTTTGGCACGGTGGAACAGATCGGAGAGCACATTGTAGCTGATCACCGTCCCGAGACTGTGCGCCACCCAGATGATCCGCTCGAATACGACTTCCTTCCCGCTAATCTTCTTTCGCTCTGTTTTCGGAAGCGGACGGAAGTCCCACCCGAGCCCGATGAGTTTCAGGAACTCCGCTCCCACACGGTAATCGATTCGTTGGACGATGGCCCGTTCGGTGATCCCCTTTGGGGCGACGTACAGCCGGACATCGGCAAGGACGTCGGATAAGACTTTTGGATTACGGATCAGGAGTGCAAGGAGTGTTGCGAGCGAGACAACCTGGAGCGGGATGTACAGGAGCCACGCAAAGAAATGCACGCGCCAGATGACGGAGGGATTGAGGAGGCGAAGCTGTTGCCGGACAAGCCACCCGAAAGTTCGGAACGGCGAGAGGAGGCGCGTCCTCCAGAGCGCTACAAAGAACCCGCGCTTATTCCCTTCGAGCTCCTTCCAGTCTTCCGGGAATGTCTTCTCAAGACTCTCGTAGTCGGCCCAATACCCTTCCGCAATGAGGGGGGGCGGGATTTCACCAAGCTTGTGCAGCGGATTCGCGATGCCCCGCTCATGCTGCCATTCGAGGATCTCGTCGAGAGAGTCTTCGAAACCGGAGCGGAGCGAGGCGGCCGTTTCGGTGATGAGTTGCCTCCCCATGCCATGGACAACGAAGATAGCGTTTCGCCAGGCAGGGTGAGGAACCCTTGCCCCATCGAGCTCAATCGTCCGGGACACCTTGCCGAGGTGCCATGGATACACTATTTCCTCGAATGCAGGGGGACGATGCTTTGATGAACTATTCAAAAGAACCTCCCGAAAAGAGATCCCCGAAGGAAACGAAGAACATGAAGGAGTAAAAGATGAACTGCAAAACCAAAAGGGGTTTCTCTATTCTCCGTGCCCCCTGGTGCGCCTGGTGGAATATTCTTATGATGGAACAGCTGAGAACTCGTTCACAATCCGTGGTGCGGGAAGGCGTCGCCAGTCAAGTCGACTGGCGCAAGTTTATACGTTTCTTCGTAAAATGTCAAGAATTATTTTAGTGCCAGGGAGAAATACTCTGCGGAAAATCACTGAATTACAGTGAAGGCTCTTCGATCCCGGGGTGATTGCTTTCGAACGTGTCGGGGGGCCCGTTGAATTGAATGGCGGTCTCCGACTTCCGTTAGACCCTTGCAGGCCTCTTTAATCGCGGATGAGGCGGCGGGAATTAACAATGATAAACAAACTGCTCAAAACCATTGCCACCGCGGCGAGGATAGGCTCGAGCAATCCGGCGATGGCAAACGCCATACCGACGGCATTGTAGCCGAAGGCCCAGACGAGGTTCCAACGAATGGTGGAGAGGACGCGGCGGGAGAATTGGATGAGCCAGGGGATTTTTTCGAGATGGTCGCCGATGATGGTGACGTCCGCGCTTTCCTTTGCAATGTCGGTGGCGGAGCCGAGCGTCACGCCAACATCGGCCGCCGCGAGCGACGGTGCGTCGTTGATTCCATCCCCCACCATCATCAGTCCACCAGAGCTTCTGAGCCTTCGTATCATTTCGAGTTTGTCGGCCGGCAGCAATCTCCCGAACGCTTCAGCGATCCCAAGCGCGTCGCCAATCCTGCGCGTTACACCTTCCGAATCTCCCGAGAGCATCCATGTTTGGATACTCATCGCTCCAAGCTCGTCGATAACCTCCTTCGCATTTCGCCGCAACGTGTCGGTCAACTCGAGGCTCCCCCGGACCAATCCACCCCAACCGACAAAGACGCGAGTAGCGTCGGTTGGTTCTGCCACGCGCGGGGCATCTCCCATCTCCAGGCCTTCACGCTCCATCAGTTCGCCTGTCCCGACAAATACGCCGATCCACGATCCGTCTACAAGGACGTTACCGCCGAGGCCGAGTCCCGGAACCGCCCGGACGTCGCGGCTCTCGAACAAAGTGAGGTTTTTCTCCCGGGCATGCCGAACAATCGCCTTGCTGAGCACATGTTCCGAATCCCGTTCCAGCGATGCTGCGATGCGAACCATGGCACCTTCATTCCCTGTTGCATGGACCGAGCGAACCGAGAGCTCTCCTTTCGTCAGCGTTCCGGTTTTGTCAAACGCAACTCCCCTTGTGGCCGCGGCCCGTTCCAGCACGGCGGTCGAGCGAACCAGTACTCCATTTTCCGCCGCGTGACCAATACCGATGGCGCTCGCCAGCGGCGCCCCGATTCCAAGCGCACACGGGCAGGCAACGACAAGAACCGTAAGTGCATGGATGAGCGCCAGCTCGAAGGGACCGACCAGCAGCCACCCCACAAGCGTCAGCAACGCGATGCCAATGACGACGGGAATGAAGATGCCCGCTATCTTGTCAACTGTTTGCTGAATCGGAGAGCGCGAACGTTGCGCCTCATCCATTAATTGCACAATCCGGGAATGCAGGCTCTCTGTTTGTCTCGCCATCACTTTTACTATAATCGTGCCATCGATATTGATCGTCGCGGCGAACATGGAATCGGCAGCTCTTTTCACCACCGGAATCGATTCGCCACTGAGAATCGACTCGTTCACAGTGGTCATCCCTCCTTCCAACACGCCATCCAGCGGGACTCGCTCGCCAGGAAGGACTTTGATCGACTCGCCGACGGCCACGTCGGAGCTTGGCACCAGTATTTCTATCCCGCTTCGTATCACCCTGGAGGTATCCGGTTGCAGGTCGATCAGTTTCCTTATGGCATCCGATGTGCGGACTTTGGCAGTTGCCTCGATGTATCTGCCCGCCGTAACGAGCACAAGCGTCATGGTGGCCGTGTCGAAATACACGTCCCCGCCGCCACTGAAAGTCTGAACGGACGAAAACCCGAACGCAGTGAAGGTCCCGAGAGCAATCAGGCCGTCCATCGAAAAGCGCAATGATTGCAGCTCATTCCAGCCGTTCCGGATATAGGGCCAGCCGACGAAGAGCATGATCGGGATCGAGAGCACAAAGAGGAGTTTTTCAAGGTACGGGACGGTCTCAGGTTCCAGCCCGAATGTCGTCCACCCCTGGTCATAGATCATCCAGCTGATGGCCATGATGTTCATTGAGAGAAAGGCGGAAAAACCGAGCCGGGCGAGGAAGAGTCCTGCCGTTCCCGCCTCGCCCTGTTCGCCTGTCAGCGAATGCGTGAAGGAACAGCCATAGCAGCAGAAGTGAAGAGTGG
>JBBEBV010000214.1:0-24380 GCA_040882165.1 Bacteroidota bacterium | reverse complement strand
GTCCATCGTTTCCTCTTCGGATGCTGTGGTGGGGGTGGCCATGAAGGACCTGACCACCGGAGAGGAATTGTTCATCAATGAAGACGAGATTTTTCCGCAGGCCAGTTCCATCAAAATCCACATCCTGGCGGAACTGTACCGCCAGGCAGAGGAGGGAAAGTTCAAACTGACCGACATCAAGCCGCTGCCGGAGTCGGTTCGCGTCGGGGGGAGTGGGGTGCTGGGTGAACTCGGTAAGAACTCCGTTTCCATGAGCCTGCGCGATTATGCCGTCCTTATGATGGTACTGAGCGACAATACCGCGACGAACTTGCTTATTGAAAAAGTAGGAATGGAGAATGTAAACCGATTCCTGGCCTCGAACGGTGCGACCAAGACAAAGCTTCAGCGTGTCATGATGGACGTACAGGCTGCAAAAGAGGGGAGAGAGAACATCGGTACTCCGCGGGAAGTACTCCGGGTGCTGGAACGTCTGTACAGGGGCGAATTGGTAAGCAAGACGGCCTCTGAAGATATGCTCGTGATTCTCAAAAAACCGAAGGGGGGAGCGTTGCGTGCCGGAATTCCCGATAAGGTGGAACTCGCGAACAAGGAGGGAGAGGTGGAGGGGATCCGGTGCGACGTCGGGATCGTGTTTCTCCCCGGATCTCCCTATGCACTCTGTGTCATGACAAAGTTGTTGCTCGAGCCGGCTGACGGTCGGCGGATCATCGGCGAGATCTCCCGCACAGCGTACGGGTATTTTGAACGGAAGGCGAATTCGAATCAATACGGCCGCAGGGTTCCGCGCTGACTGGTTGGTCCCGTTCCCGGGCTGCGTTCTTCACGTTGTTCCGGCCGCGATATTTTCGTATCTTGGAACCGTGATGAAGACCGGAGTAAAAAAGACCGTTGTGGTGGGAATGAGTGGGGGTGTCGATTCGTCCGTTACGGCTGCCCTGCTGAAGGAGCAGGGGTATCACGTGATCGGCGTGACGATGAAGACGTACGACTTCGATGGAGTCGGCGGTAATGTCGGGAACGAAACGAGCTGTTGCGGCCTTGGCGCCATGAACGACGCCCGCCTGGTAGCTGCATCGATTGGAATTCCGCACTATGTGGTGGATTTCCGCGAAACGTTCAACCGTGAAGTGATCGACAACTTTGTGAAGGAATATCTGGATGGCCGGACACCCAACCCGTGCGTCCTCTGCAACCGCGAAATCAAATGGGGTGAGCTGCTGCGAAAGGCGGAAGCGCTCGGGGCGGATTGCATCGCCACCGGTCACTATGCCCGTCTCCGCTATGACGAGTTCCATCGACGGTATGTCGTTTCTGCGGCGGTGAACGAACGGAAGGACCAATCCTACGCTCTGTGGGCGGTTTCCCAGGAGGCGTTGAGCAAGACGATGTTTCCCCTGGGCGGCATGTCCAAGCCGGAGGTGCGGGAGCTGGCTCACAAGTACGGACTTCGCACTGCTACCAAGGAGGAAAGTTTTGAAATCTGCTTCGTTGCTGACAACAAATATGACCGCTTTTTGAAGGAGCGCGTCCCCGAACTGGAGGAGCAAGTCAATGGCGGTCCGTTAGTCCTCGAGGGGGATGTGGTGGGTACGCACCGTGGGTATCCCTTTTACACGATCGGCCAGCGGAAGGGTCTGGGTGCATTCGGGAAGCCGGTCTATGTGACAGGAATCGATAGCAGCACGAATACTGTCCGGATCGGCGAAGGGAAGGATCTCCTTCAGCGGACTCTCGTCGCGAGGAACTGCAACCTGGTGGGGAGAGAGGCGCTTGAGGATGGCATGGTCGTTCAGGCCAAAGTTCGTTACAAAGATGAGGCGACCGGAGCAATTGTCTTTCGGGAGGGGGAATCCGGCTTTCGGGTTGAGTTTATGGAGCCGAAGCGGGCCATCACGCCCGGCCAATCCGTCGTTCTTTACGATGGAGCGGATGTCGTAGCCGGTGGCATCATCGACCGCGTCCTGCTTTAACAGTATATTGCCCAGGAAGCTCTGTGGCCCAGTCCCGACCGGGGTTGGGCTTTCGCATTTGTGAGACACTGAAACTTCAAAGCCGCATCCAAACCCCTTTCCAGAGCCCAACGGCGGGAACGGGAGGAACTTTCCCCGAAGGTGTTCGTTTATTGCACAGGTTCGCGTGAAACATCCGAACGACGATTTCCAGTTAGTAGAAGCGTTCCGTAAAGGGGACGAAAAGGCTTTTGAGGAGCTGATTCGTCGCTACCAACATCAGGTTGCAAACCTGATCTACCTTACCCTGGGGAATCGTGAGGAGGTTGACGACCTGACGCAGGAAGTGTTTATCCGGGTCTACCGCTCCCTGCACCGGTTCGAACATAGTGCTTCGGTTTTTTCATGGATCTACCGGATTACGATGAATCTCTGTATCGACGAGATCCGGCGCCGGAAGATCAAGCGGACGCTCTCTCTCGAGTTTTTTACCGACCATACACTGGAGCGGGAACGGCAATCCAAAGAGACCTCGAACGCGGAAGATGATCTCCTGTTGAAGGAAAAGAAACGGATGGTTTCGAACGCATTGCAACGGCTTTCCCCCCTTCATCGGCAAATCATCCTCCTTCGCGAGTATGAGGATCTGACGTATGAGGAGATTGCGACGACATTGAGAATCTCGACGCAAGCGGTCAAGTCGAGAATCTTTCGCGCCCGGGAGGAATTACGGACGCTGCTGAAAGACTATTTCAAGGAGCGAACATGAACCACGGACAACTAAAGCAGTGGGTTTCGTCCTTTATCGACGATGAGGCAAATGACGAACAACGCAGGGAGGTTCTTGCCCACCTGGAATCGTGTATCGAGTGCCGCACCCTTGTGAGCGAAGCGAAGATGCTCCGTGACGGCATTCGTCATGCGGCTGATTTCGATCTCCCGCCGTCATTTGTCTATGGAGTCCTGCGGACAGTACGAAATGATCAGGAGCAGGTACGGGTCCATGCCGGCATCGAGCGGCTTGGCATGCGGGTGGTGTTGGCCCTTTCTCTTGTTGTGGTGTGCCTCTTCGGATTGGGGAGTCTCTATCAACCTGAACTGCCTTCGCCGGTCGACCGGATTCTCACAGGAGATTTGTCGGATTCATTGAGTAAACGCGTGCTGGAGCCCCAACACGATATTTCAAAGGATGATATCATTTTTGCTGCAATTTCAAAATAGGTGGTCGCATGGAACTGAAGACAAAAACCTTCTTGTTTATTATTGCGAGTTTTCTCCTGGGGGTCGTCGGCGGCGGATATGCCGCAAAGACGTTTTTCGTTTCCTCCAATGGCGGATCTCGTGTGCCTCGGGTTGAATATCAGAGGCAATTCGCCGAACGGTTGCGTCTGGACCCGGTGCAGGCAGCGAGAGTCGATACGATTTTCGATGCGCATCGCGTGCGGTTCAGCGAGGTGAAGAAGACGTATTCGGAGATCTTTCGGCAGAAGCGCGACACGCTTCGAATGGAAATTCGAAAAGTGTTGACGCCGGAACAGAATGCGTTGTACGATGGTTACATCAAAGAGCAGGAAGACCGTGAGAAAAAGCGGGAAAATCACAAGTGAGATTGTGCCCCCGGAATCTGAACTGTGTCACATGAATCTTAGCCCAAGGAGTTTGTACGGATGAAAAAAATCTTCATTGTCGTTGGAGTTCTCATTGTTGCTGCGGGGGCCTTCGGTTACTTCTTCCTTGGCAGCAACGAAAATATTGAAGCGGCCCCGGCCGGGCAGGTGACACGCATCGTGAAAATCGAACGAGGCGATTTGAACCTCACCGTCTCGGCCAATGGCGTGGTACAGCCGATCAATCGCATCGAGGTCAAGTCCAAGGCAAGCGGACAGATCGAGCAGCTCAACGTTGAGGAGGGGGAGTATGTCTCCAAGGGGGCACTCTTGATTGCCCTTGACCAAAAAACGGCGCAGAATGATTATGAACAGGCGCACGCGGACCTCGCTCTGGCCGAGGCGAACGCGCTACAACAGGAGAATAACTACAAGCGTGCCATCGAACTCTTCGGGAAGGCCCTGATCTCACAGCAGGAGCGTGATCAAATCAACGTGGAGAACGTCCGGGCAAAATCCCAGTTGTTGAAAGGCCGGGCGGCCCTTGCAACCATGCAGGAGCGACTTCAGGATACCCGGATTATTGCGCCAAGCTCCGGGATCGTGCTTTCCAAGAATGTCGAAGTAGGCCAGATTATTTCCTCCGGCGTTTCGAATGTCGGGGGCGGAACCGTCCTTGCAACGATCGCCGATATGGAACAGGTGCATGTGGAGACGAACGTGGATGAGGTCGATATCGGGAAAGTCCGGGAAGGACAACGCGCCCGGGTCGTGGCCGACGCATATCCCGATGACGGCTTTAACGGCGAAGTGATCCGGATATCCCCGCTCGGAAAATCCCAGCAAAATGTCACCACGTTCAGTGTGGTGATCCTGGTGCGGAATCTGAGTGGCAAGTTGAAAGCGGGGATGAGCTGTGCGGTCGATATTGAGATTTTCCGCCGCCAACAAGTCGTCCTGGTACCGAACGAAGCCCTGAAAGATCCACGGAGCGAGCAGGGGCAGGCGATGCTGGCTTCACTCCGGAGAGAAGCGACCCCGCCTGCTGAAGTCAAACAGGACAGTGTGAAATCCGATGGGTCGGCAGTCGCGGAGGATCAGCCGTTTGATTTTCGAGCCCTGCGCGAAAAAACACAAAACATGTCCCCGGATGAGCGGAGAAAATATTTTCAGGATCAAATGGCGAAGATGACGCCGGAACAACGTGAACGGATCAACGGGATGCGCCAGCGTGCCGGAGGTGGACAGGGGGGCGGATTTACCATGGGGGGTGGTGGCGGAACTGCCGCCGGTCCGCGGAGCCGTCGAGCGTCCCAGGTCAGCAATGAAAATGAATTGCGGGAGCGTGTGGTCATGGTAAAAGAGGGAAATGAGTTCGTTGCCCGCGTCATCAAGGTGGGGCCGAGCAACTTTGATTATTCCGAAGTTCTCGAAGGGCTGAAAGAGGGAGAGGAACTCCAAATTGTGACGATCTCCCGCGCCAAACTTGCCGCAGAACAGATGACCGAGCGGATGCGGAACATGAACAGCATGGGCGGTCTGGGTGGCGGTAACGTTCGGGGCGGGGGACGGTGAGGGCCAACCATGAACTTCCGTGAAAGTTTCCTTACCGCGTTGGCAGCACTGGTGGCCAACAAGCTTCGCGCTCTGTTGACCATGTTGGGCATCATCATCGGTGTGGCGGCGGTGATAACGATGATTGCAATCGGGGAGGGAGCCCAGAAGGCAGTCATTGAGAGAATCCAATCGCTCGGTTCCAACCTTCTCTTTGTCTCACCCGGAGCTCAACGGGGAGGCGGGATCACGGTGGTGCAGTTTGGCAGCAGCGTTCGCATGAGAAATGCCGACGCGGACGCGATCAGAGCGCGGGTCAATACGATTGACGCGGTCGTCCCCGAGTTTAATCGTAATGCGCAGGTGAAGTATGAAAACAGGAACTGGAACACACGCATCGTCGGTACCACCCCCGACTATGAGACGGTGAGGAACTTCGCCGTCGTGGCGGGCCGATATTTCACCCACGCCGAAGTGGTGGGTGTGGCGAAAGTGTGTCTACTGGGTAACAATATCGTCGAGAACCTCTTCCCGAGTGTCAACCCCCTCGGAAAGACCATCAGGATCGCCGGGCAATCGTTCGAGATCATTGGCATCCTCGAATCGAAGGGGCAGAGCGGATGGCAGAACCCGGACGATCAGATCATCGTCCCTCTGACCACGGCGCAACGCCGCATTTTCGGCGTCGACTATCTTTCGCAGATTACGGCAAAGGTGGCCGGCGATCACCTTATGGACCAGGCGTTCCTTGATATCGAACGCGCCCTGCGGCGGGAACACCGGCTGAGGGAGGATGTGGACAACGATTTCACCATCCGCAACCAGGCCGACATCATATCGACGTTCCAGGAAACACAGCAGACCTTCACCTTCCTTCTGGCAGGCATCGCAGCGGTATCGCTGCTGGTCGGAGGTATCGGTATCATGAACATCATGATCGTCTCCGTCACGGAACGGACCAAGGAGATTGGCATCCGGAAGGCCATCGGGGCTCGTAGAAACGATATCATGTGGCAGTTCCTGATTGAGTCCGTGGTCATGAGCGTTGTCGGTGGATGCATGGGCATTGCGGTCGGCCTCATCGCTTCCTACCTTATCACCACGTATGGCAACCTGACGCCGATTATCTCCCTGAACTCCATCGCCATCAGTTTTCTTTTTTCGTCGCTCGTCGGTATCTTCTTCGGTCTCTATCCTGCGTGGAAAGCGGCCATGTCCAACGTCATCGATGCACTTCGGTATGAGTAAAGCAGGAGCGTGTCCATGATGGGTGCAGATCCACTATTCCCGAACATGTAGCATAACCCTGGCTTCTATGAAACTATCGGATATCCTTCTCCTTGGTACAGCGTTGTTATCTTGGCAATGCGGAAACACCCCCTCATCCGGACAGCAACAGCAACGGCGGCCGGTGGTTCTGGTCGAAGTGGAGACAGCCAGACGGGCACGGATTGTTGAAACCATCAGCGCGACCGGGACCATCACGGCAAAGAACGAGGTCCAGATCATTGCCCAGACAGAAGGCAAGATCGTGCTGCTTGATGTGGAAGAAGGGAGTCGGGTGAAGGCGGGAGAAGTTGTTGTGAGGCTGGACGCTACGGTCCTCGCGGCGCAGACGAAGGAAGCAGAGGCGACAACGGATGATGCGCGCGCGAACTTCGAACGAGCCAAGCGGCTCTATGAGAGCAAACTGGTTTCCGAGCAGGAATTCGATCAGGCGCGCACGCGGTACAACGTGGCACAGGCCCGATCCGAGTACCAGAAAGCCCTTCTCAAGTATACGACCATCGCCTCTCCCATCTCCGGGGTTGTCACCTTTCGGGGAGCGCGGGAGGGTGATATCGCCGTTCCCCGTCAGCTTCTTCTGACCATCAGCGATCCCGTCACACTGGTCATGGAAGTTCCCGTTTCTGAACTTCAGATTCCGAGAGTGCGCGTCAACGATCCGGTGAAGATTACCGTCGATGCATATCCGCTGGTGAAATTTGCGGGAAAAGTGAGGAGAGTATTCCCCGCCAGCGATCCTGTCAGCAGATTGGTCAAGGTGGAGGTGATGTTTACGGAGAGAGACGACCGCCTCATGCCCGGCATGTTCGGCAGGGCAGAGTTGACGACCTCGGCGAAGGATAGCGCCGTGGTGCTAAGCAACGATGCGGTTATGACCTCCTCCATCGGCGTGGCAACCGCGTACGTCGTTGTCGATTCGGTGGTCGAGCGTCGAGAGCTGACGCTGGGAATTCGCGAGGCGGCACGGATCGAGATCCTTGACGGTGTGAAGGCCGGGGACAAGGTGGTTGTGGTCGGACAGAATGCCCTGAATGACAGAATGCAAGTTCAAATTACAAAGGAGCGATCGTATGGAGAAGAAGCCCGGTCACCACGACCGTGACCTCGCGAACAGCCGTACGCTGGCGGATTGGTCGATCAAACACCCGATCGGAACCCTCATGCTGGTTTCCGTTATTGTGGTCCTGGGTGGATATTTTTTCTCGAACCTGAAGGTCGATCTGCTCCCTAAGATCATCTATCCCCAGATCCGGGTCAATGTCGCCAACCGGGGAGTGGATCCGCTGGTGATGGAGGAAACCGTCACGCGCCTTCTGGAGTCGCGACTCGCCACAACAGAGGATGTGACGATGGTCGAATCCAGCACTTCGGAAGGACGTACCAATGTTACGCTCAGTTTCGATTACGGCAAGGATATCGACCTGGCGTTGCGGGATGCCAGCACCAAGCTGGACCAGGCCCGGTCCGGCATGCCGAGGGAAGCCGACCCCCCGACCATCTGGAAAGCCGACCCGTCACAGGCTCCTATCTTCGAGCTCGGGGTTTCTGCATCCTCGCTGGACCTCGTACAGTTGCGTCGTTGGGCCCAGGAAGATCTTTCAAACTATTTTATGACCGTGCCGGGAGTTGCCAGCGTCGATGTTGCAGGAGGCCTTGAGCGGGAAATCCAGGTGATCATCGACCAGAAGCGCCTGCAGGGCTTCGGACTCTCCGTTACGCAGGTTCTGAACGCCATTCGCGATGCGAACCTGGATCAAACGGGTGGGAGGGTGACCGCCGGGCGGCGGGAGTACCTGAGCCGGACGCAGGGGAAATTTTCCGAGGTGGATCAGATCCGGGAAGTACCGATCAACGTTCGAACGGCATCGGGGGTTCAGCGCGTACGAATTGGCGACATTGCCCGGGTGGAAGACAGTCACCGGGAACAACGAATCTTCGTCCACCTGAACGACGTCCCCAGTATCAAAGTCAGCGTCCAAAAGCAGCCCAATGCCAATACGGTGGACGTGAATGACGGCCTGAAGAAGAAGATGGAGTTTCTCCACGAGAACAGTATCATTCCGCCAGGAGTGAGTCTGAGGATCGTGAATGACCAGTCGTACTATATCAACAACTCCATTTCCAGCGTTACGAGCTCAGCCATGATCGGAGGGCTGCTAGCGATGGCGGTGGTGGGGTTCTTTCTTGGCAGTTGGCGCCGCACCCTGATCATCGCCACCTCCGTTCCGATCGCCATCCTTGCTACGTTTGTTATGATGGGGATGGGCGATCTCACGTTGAACATCATTTCCCTGGGAGGACTGGCTCTCGGCATCGGCATGCTTCTCGACAATTCGATCGTCATGTTGGAGAACATCTCGCGCCATCAACGCGAACATCCCGATCCGGTCGAAGCCGCGCACTTTGGGAGCAACGAAGTGATCTCTGCGGTGATTGCCTCCACCACCACGAACCTTGCATCCGTTTTGCCGTTCCTGTTGATCTCCGGTCTCGCGGCCCTGTTCTTCAAGGAGCTTATTCTTACGATTTCATTTGCCATTATCGGCTCGCTGATTGTGGCCCTGACCCTCGTCCCCATGCTCTCCGCACTCCTCTTCCGGTACGAAGAATCCCACAAACAAAAGTATCCCAGGTATTTTCTTGTGATGCAGAATGGGGTGAGACGTCTGACCGAAGCTTATGAAGGATGGTTGGGCTGGACGATTCGTCACAAGCTGGTGACCGTGGGGGGAGTCGTCCTGCTCTTCCTCGGCTCCCTCATGGTATACCAACAATTGGGTTCTGAGTTTCTTCCTTATATGGACGATGGGAGGATGTCGATCCGCATTGAAATGCCGCCGAGCACTTCCGTGAATGAAACAAATATCGTTGCACAACGCATAAAGCAAATCGTCGATGAGATGCCCGCGAAATCAACTGTCTTCGCGACTGTCGGGGGCTACATCTTCGGCAGGGGAACTGCGGAATTCGCAAACAGGGGTGGCTTCGACATCCAACTCATTCCCCTCAGGGAACGAACGATCTCCAGCAACGATTGGATTGAAGAAGTCCGGAAACGAATCGGCAAAGAACAGATCCCCGAGGCGCGCATCATGGTCTCGAAGTCCCAGATTCGCGGCATTCGCATTTCCTCCAGCGGCAGCGATGTAGGCGTCAAGGTTCAGGGTCCCGACCTGGAAATGCTGGTGGTCCTGGCGAATGACATCATGGCGCGCATCAGAACGGTTGATGGCATCTCCAACGTTGAAAAATCACTTGAAGAGGCTAAATCCGAGTTGCGGATTCAGGTGGACCGTGAACGCGCGGCCGAACTCGGGATTTCCATTCGCGAAATCGGCGAAACGGTCAGGACCGCCATCGACGGTACGATCGCCTCGAAGTTTACGTTTGGAGACCGGGAATACGATATCCGCGTCCTCCTCGACCGTTCCGAAGTGAAGAGTCTCAAGGATGTCGAGAATCTCATTGTGTATCCCAACGCAGGTCCGCCGACGATCCTGAGGAGCGTTGCCCAGGTGAGGGAAGGCCTTGGACCCGTTACGATTTCACGGGAAAACCAGAACCGCATTGTCGAGGTGCGAGGGGAAGTCACTTCAACCACGCGCACGATCGGTGAAGTTATGACGGATATTCACAGCCGGCTCGACCAACTGGACTTGCCGGAGGGATATTCAATCCTTTACGGCGGTCAGGAAGAGACGATCCGGGAGAATAATCGTGTCCTCATCACTATTATCCTCCTGGCGATTTTCCTTGTCTACGTGGTGATGGGCGTCCAGTATGAATCCCTCCTGAATCCTTTTGTCATCCTGACGACGATCCCTCTTGCCCTCATAGGCGTTGTGTTCAGTCTTTTCATCACCGGTATACCGGTGGGGGCCACGGTGATGCTCGGGATTATTCTCCTGGCAGGAATTGTCGTGAATAACTCCATTGTGTTGGTTGAGTTCATCGAAATCTCCCGAAGGGAAGGTTTGTCGAAGGAGGCGGCGGCGCTGAAGGCCGGTCCGCTCCGCCTTCGCCCGATCATGATGACAACGCTGACCACCGTGGTCGGGATGTCTCCGCTTGCGCTCGGCATTGGCGAGGGATCGGAGATACTTCAACCCCTGGCGGTCTCAACCATCGGCGGATTGATCGGGGCGATGCTGATCTCGCTGTTCGTGATCCCGAACCTCTACCTTGTGTTCCACGGAGCGAAGGACGCACTTGCCGCACGTTTCGGCCGGGCGCGCGTAGGAGCAGTACGGAATGATGCCGAGGTCGTCCCCGACCAGATAGAGATCATAGCAAAGTAACGAATCCAGGGCAGTTTCCTGAAGGCGACGGAAAGTACCCCGTCGCCTTCGTCGTTTGTGCACCCCCTGTGAACCGAAGTTCGGGAGAGTCCTCATTTCAGACGAACCGTCATGGCGGGACTCACCATGCCGCTGCCTTTTCTCAGCAGCACCTCGGGAGTGGAGAATGGGACCTACCAGAAGTCGCGGATGGTTGATTCCCCCCCGATCCTTTCCTATATTTGCCAACACGTTGACCTCCACAAAGATTTCACAGGTAATCGCAAAGCACGCATATGGCTGACGATCGGATACAACAGTTACTCGAGATGAGAACCCGGGCGCTCGAAGGGGGGGGTGAAAAGCGCGTGGAAGAACAGCATAAGAAGGGGAAGCTGACCGCCAGGGAGAGGATCGATGTGTTGCTCGATGAGGGGAGTTTCGAAGAAATCGGCATGTTTGTCCAACATCGCTCGAATGATTTCGGGTTGGAGAAACAGAAGTTCCTGGGGGACGGTGTCGTCACGGGACACGGCCGGATCAACGGACGTCCGGTTGCAGTGTTCAGCCAGGATTTCACGATATTCGGAGGCTCGTTGTCGGAGGCGCACGCAGAAAAGATCTGCAGGATGATGGATCTTGCGCTCAAGCTGGGAATACCGGTCATCGGCCTGAATGATTCGGGGGGAGCGAGGATCCAGGAGGGGGTTGTCAGCCTTGGCGGGTACGCGGATATTTTTCTGCGCAACACACTTGCCTCGGGAGTTATACCGCAGCTCTCCGCAATACTCGGTCCGTGTGCGGGAGGAGCGGTCTACTCGCCGGCGATTACCGACTTTGTGTTTATGGTGAAAGGAAGTTCCTACATGTTCGTCACGGGTCCGAATGTGGTCAAGACGGTGACCCATGAGGAGGTGAGCTTTGAAGACCTCGGGGGCGCGATGACCCATGCAACGAAAAGCGGGGTCGCACACTTTGCGATGGAGAACGAAGTGGAATGTCTCATGGCGATCCGGACGTTGATGGGGTATATCCCTTCGAACAATATGGACGACCCGCCATTCCTTGATGGAGGGGATGACCCGGAGCGGAAGGACGAGTCGCTGAATTCGCTGGTCCCGGAAAACCCGAACAAACCGTACGACATGAGGGATGTTCTCACGCGTGTGTGTGACAAGGGGGATTTTTTTGAAGTACACCGGCATTATGCAGGGAACCTCCTTGTCGGATTCGCGCGGCTCGGCGGCATGCCAGTCGGGATTGTCGCAAATCAGCCTGCCGTGCTGGCCGGAGTGCTCGATATCGATTCTTCCCTCAAGGGAGCCCGGTTTGTGAGGTTCTGCGATGCGTTCAATATTCCGCTTGTCGTTTTCGAAGATGTTCCAGGCTTCCTTCCCGGAACGGAGCAGGAATGGGGAGGGATCATCAAGCATGGCGCCAAACTGCTCTATGCGTTTTGCGAAGCGACCGTGCCGCGGCTGACCGTCATTACACGCAAGGCGTACGGTGGCGCGTACGATGTGATGAACTCCAGGCATATCCGGGGCGACTATAATGTTGCATGGCCTTCAGCAGAGATCGCCGTGATGGGACCAAAAGGAGCCGTGGAGGTCATTTTCAAAAAAGAGATCGCGAGCTCGCCCGATCCGGAGAAGGCCCTGGATCAAAAAGTGACGGAGTACCGCGAGAAATTCGCGAATCCGTACGTTGCTGCTGAACGGGGTTATATTGATGAAGTGATTGTGCCGTCCGAGACCCGCCCGAAGCTCGTTCGCGCACTCCGATTCCTGAGAAACAAAGTCGACGCCAACCCGAAGAAGAAACATGGGAACCTTCCCCTGTAACCGCAGGCCCGGGATGTGATGGTCGTCATCCAACCCTCCTATTTGCTCCTTCCACCTTGATTCTCTTCCCCGAAGACCGTATCTTGGTGGAGTTCATAGGGTCCCATCCATTACGATTCCGAGGGTTCATGAAGTATCTCTTAGGGGGAATTCTCTGTATCGCCGTTGCGGCCTGTTCTTCAGGGCCATCAACACGAACAGATGATATCTTTACCCGCATGGGGGAGATCGCACGCACTTCTGCTCCCTCAACTTCTGACACGACCCTTTCGACCTTTTCTCCCCTGAGTTCTCCTCAAAGCAGTACTCCCGGTTTGGCTGAGCAGCCTGCCCAAAGTCTGCCCGACTCCCTTGTCGATGAATCCATCCTGATCGCCCAAAAACTCGAGATCGCCCGGCAGCACTATCTGGTGGCACTCGGGGCCCAGGAAGCGCGGGACTCCACCTTATCCCAGCATGAATTCGAACAAGCGATCGAGATCCTCAATGAATTGAGTTATTTCCCGGATGTGGAATCGAACAAGGATTTTATCGACCTCAGCCGGAGTGTGATTGAGGATTATGAAAAGTACATTGCCCTGATCAATGACCTCGGCCCGGAAGCTTCCATCTTTGCCCTGCGGGAAAAGTTGAACGTCGAGATCGAGATTAGCGATCCTTCCAGAATCGAAATCCCAAAGTACGATATTGTTGATTCGGAGGTCGCTCTTCCATATAACGAATACGTGGAACGGGTTATTAGTTTCTTCATGAACAAAGGTCGCGAGCATTTCGAGCGATGGCTTCATCTTGAAGGAAGATATTTTCCGATGATGCGACGGATCTTTAGGGAAGAAGGGGTTCCCGGAGAGCTCGTGTACCTCTCAATGCCGGAGAGCGGCCTACGGCCGGACGCTCGCTCCTGGGCAAAGGCGGTTGGGCTCTGGCAGTTTATGAAGGGGACCGGGGCGCTCTACGGTCTCCGTTCAAACTGGTGGTACGATGAACGGCGCGATTTTGAAAAATCGACCCGCGCGGCGGCCCGACACATGAAAGACCTTTACCAGGAGCTTGGGGACTGGCATCTTGTCCTGGCTGCCTACAATTCCGGGGCCGGACGGGTGTACCGTGCGATACGCAAAGCCGGGTCGACTGATTACTGGAAGATTCGGCCCCACCTCCCAAGGGAGACCCGGAACTATGTTCCTCAATACATCGCCGTTGTGCGAATGGCCGTGGAGCCACAGGTGTATGGCTTTCATGTGGCCGATGTTGCTGAAGCGCTGAATTACGATGTTGTCGAGATCGACGATTGTATCGATCTGAAGATTCTCGCTACGTGCGCGGAAACAGACCTGCAAAGCCTCAAAGATCTCAATCCTGAATTGCTCCAATGGTGCACTCCTCCGGGGGTCACGGGCTACCGCCTGCGCATTCCGTCGGGAAAAAAGGAGATTTTCGAACAGAAGTATGCCGGCATCCCGGACGAACAAAAACGTGACTGGGCAATTCATAAAGTGAAAAAAGGGGAAACCCTTTCAACGATTGCGCGGCGTTACGGGCTGAACACCGGCCTGCTTCGGGAAGTCAATACAATCAGGAATGAACGAGCTTTGGCGATCGGTGCTTCGCTTACCATTCCGCTCCCCTCCGGTGCGCTCTCGGGCAACAAGGTGCCATTCAACTACGAGCGGGATCAAAAGACAGTCCGCTTTGGGAAAGGCGTTAGTGCCGCTCTCGCTGCCAGAACAAGCACTCCCCGAACCACGATCAAGGCCCCCTTGAAGACCCCAGCCGGGAAAAATCAGCTTGTTTACAGTGTGAAGCGGGGAGATACGATCGGGCATATCGCAGAATGGTACGGAGTACGCACGAGCGACATCCGGAATTGGAATAATATTGCTTATGGGAGCTTTATCCGAACCGGCCAGCAACTGAAGGTGTGGGTCAGTCCCGATAAAGCTGCCCTCTTGAGCCGTGTCGATGCGATGTCGCTCCGGGAGAAGCAAGGGTTGAAAAAGGGAGAGGTGGAAGAAGCCACGGTTGTATTGACCTCACGCTCAAACGATACCCGGCAACGCTCGCAAGGATGGGTCCGGCATATTGTTCGTTCCGGTGATGCTCTGGAAATCATTGCACGGGACTACGGTGTGAGCGTGAACGACCTGAAGAGCTGGAACGGATTGCGAGGCAGCAGGATTACCGTTGGGCAGAAACTTGAGATCTACGGGGAACCGGAAGAACGCGCCCGGGTCATTTCTTCCACCGCGCCGGATCGCGCACAAGTACCGGGCGGGACCAATGGCCACGATGCTTCGCGCGGTAACAGGATTCACAACGTGAAGAGAGGCGAAACGCTCTCAACGATCGCCCGGGTCTACGGTCTTTCGGCCAGGATCTTGAAGGAATACAATAACCTCAGGTCCTCGATGATCCGCGTCGATCAGAAACTGAAGATTCCGGATCAGATGAGTGCCACTTCGCAGAGCTTGCGAGAGTATAACGTCAGGCGGGGAGATACGTTGTGGGATATTGCGCAAAAATTCGGCGTGTCTGTCCAGGAACTGAAGCGGCAGAATGACGTTGCGGAGAATATCCGCCCGGGGGATACCTTGATTATTCCCGGGCAGTAGCGTTCGTTGCAGTGCCACGCCGCTGCGAGTTGCCTGCATTTCAATGTACACCCCACAACACAAAGCCCCCTTCCGGGGGTTTTGTGTTTCTAAACGCTTTGTCCCCCTCCAGGGTTTACCTGAAGTTCTTTAACAGCCGGCTTATCCTCAATGGAACCGGAAGCCGAAGCCCGGCTCTCCGTAGAATCCCTTCGTTCCGCATCAGATCATTCACGGTTCCGGAAAACGAACATCGTCCCCCCTCCAGGACGATGACTCTTGTCGCATGCCGGAAAAATACAGAAAGGTCATGAGAAACCACCAGGAATCCGACCCTACGCGCTGTCAGGGTTTTCACGACGGTATCCATCACTTGGTGCTCGACTTGTGACAACCCGGCATTGGGCTCATCGAAGGCGAGGAACGGTGCACCGGATGCAAGAGCGCTGGCCGTGGTGAGCAACTTGCGTTGCGCAAGCGGCAGGTCGTACGGATGGCGATCCTTCAGGTGCTCGAGTTGACAGAGGGAAAGTGCGTCCCGGACCATGGACTCGGTCTTCGGGTGTTTGAAGTTGCGCGGCGCGAACGCGACCTCGTCAAAAACGGTCGGGGCAAAGATCTGATCGGCAGGGTTTTGAAATGTCACACAGACGTGCCGTGCAAGTGTCGAGGTGGGCGTCGACCCGGTTGAAAGTCCCCCGACGCGGACCGATCCGGACGTCGGCTTCAGAATCCCGTTGAGAAGTTTGAGCAACGTGCTCTTTCCTGCGCCGTTGCGCCCCACGATAAGCACGAATTCTCCCGCCCCGACTTCCAGCGTGAGATCTCTCAAAACAACAGCTCCAGAAGGATAGGAAAATCCAACTGTATCAAACGTGATGTTCATGGGAGTCCTGCGGCGCGAAGAATACGGTGACGGAGCGGAGAGTCTTGACGTCCCTTTACTTCATGAATGGCCTCTTGCCAATCCTGCACCGGAAGGAGGTCTCCGAAGTCCGGTAATTGTTCCAGAAAGCTCCTCCGGTTGCCGTCGAAATGTATCCGGCCCGCATCGAGGACGATAAAACGGTCCGCCACATCAAGAGGAAGATCGATGCGGGTGTCGGTGAAAACCACGCTCGATGTTCCCCGCAGTGATTGGAGAAGCAGTTTCAGCCTCGATTGTGCACCATAATCGAGTGCTGTCGCGGGCTCGTCGAGCAATACGATCTCCGGGTTCGCGATGAGGATTGTCGCCAGGGCGACCCGTTGAGTTTCCCCGCCCGAAAGCGCAGTTGGTTTACGTTCCGCAAGATGGGCGATGCCTAATTGCTGAAGGAGGCGGTCAATGGACGCGCGTTCGCGGAGGGGATCCCTTCCGAGTGTTTCCAGTGTCAATTCGATTTCTTTCCGCGTGGTATCGCGGATTCCGGAAATCTGGACATAATGATCCTGGAGTGCCAGTGCCACGGTTGGAAACAGAATACCTTCGGGGAAAGGTGTGTACCGGTGTTCCCCGATCGTGAGAACTCCTTCCCCCACCGATTCGGGGTAATGCTTTGCCAGCACGCCTGCCAGTAGGTGGAGGAGCGTTGACTTGCCACTTCCCGTCGGGCCAAGAATGACGCAGCATGTCCCGCTCTGGAGAACCATGTTGATGTCCGATAAGGCGGGTGTGGTGTTCGGAGCGTACCGGTATGAAACCCTCTCAAGTGTTATGGGAAGAGCCATTGGGCAAGAGAATAGAGAACAATGAGGACGGATGCTGTGAGGAGGAGGACCGTCACGAGGGAGGGCTGCTTTGCAGGAGGCAGAGTGTGGAACGAAGGGGCCGTTCCCAGCAGGAAGCCCCGTAACTCAAGTGCAACGCCCCGATCAACGCTTTCGGCCATTGATGAAAGCAAGAGGGGGGAGAGGATCGAGAAGAAGGCCTTCGTTCTTGAGACGAAGCCGGCCCTGACCGGCGCACCGCGCGCTTCCTGTGCCACGAAGATCCGGTCAATCCGCTCAGGAAGCGTATCGAGAAAATGGAGGGTCAGCAACAGCATCAGCACCAGCGTGCGTGACAACCCGGACTGCTGTAATGCGTTGATGCAAACAGGTATCGGTGTCGAGGTGAAAAATAAAAGAACTGAAAATGAGAGGAGCAGCAACCTCGACGCTGTTTGGATACCAAAGAGCAGGCCGCCCGAATAGAGCGTGATTCCCAGGATCGTGTCTACCGGTTCTCCCGATTGAATCATCCAGCCGTTCAGCGTGATAATCGCGCCGGAGAGGGCAACA
Source organism: Bacteroidota bacterium (assembly GCA_040882165.1). Lineage (GTDB taxonomy): Bacteria > Bacteroidota > Ignavibacteria > UBA10030 > UBA10030 > UBA6688. Next base: position 7,006 of record JBBEBV010000214.1, on the reverse strand, counting down.
CTGAACAGGACAAAACGCAGGAACAGTCGGCGTGCACGGGGAGAGGCAGGATGATACGTCGGCAGGACGAAGGGAAGGAGAAGAACCAAAGCGATCAACAGGGTGAGAACCTGCCAGCTCAGAACGAACGCGCAGACCGACAGAAGGAGCACAAAAGCCAGTTTCGGTCGAAGGTCGGGGACCATGATTGCGTCAAAGCGATCGTGATGGAATGTTTGAAGCCCCTGCAAATTTTCCTGTGAGGCGTTGGGGGAGATTGCGGATCAGGATGAAGGCAATCAAGTAGGTGATAATCTTATCGACAGGATCGGAGGCGAGGCCCTGGTAGAAGACGCTCTCCATGATGGAGTTCCCCACTGAACGGAAATAGAGTACGAGAAAGTCGGTCCCTGCCATCATCACTCCGCTGAACAAATAGGCTGAGATGGGGGCGGAGCAGATGGCGGCGATGACCCCCTGGAGGGCCCCTCCCAGTACGACGGTGTACCACCGCTTAAACCATCCGCGTTGGGCCAGGAATCCGGTGAAGAGTCCGATGACGATGGAAACCGGAGCAAAAAAAGCCATGGCGGGGCTTCCCATGGCGGATGCGAGAAGATTGGAGAAGGCCCCGGCGGTCGCAGCGGCCAATGGCCCGACAAGCACGGCTGTCAGTACGGTGCCGATCGAGTCGAGGTAAATTGGGATTTTCAAGGCGGAAGTGATCTGCCCTGCCGTGAGATTCAGAGCGATGCAGAAGGCGATGAACGGTATCGCTGCGCCGGAGGTCTCTTTCGTGAATTGTTCGGATAGTTTCATGGTTCTTCGGGTCTCGTCCTCTATCGGGCAAACAGAGGTCCAATGGGAACCTGGTTTTCATCCTTCATTCCGCTCATGGATCTGTCCCATGGCACAAATAAAAGAACCCGACGAGCCGGTCGGGTTCTTTGAAGGCTTCAAAGGTACCGGGATCCTTACAAGGCCAGTGATGCAGGGTTTTCGAGGAGTTTCTTCAGATCCTGCAGGAACCTGGCGGCGACGGCGCCATCGATGATCCTGTGATCGGAGGAAAGGGTCATCTTCATTGTGTGGCCGACCACGATGGCTCCCTGTTTCACCACCGGCTTCTCGATGATGGATCCTATCGCAAGGATCGCTCCTTCCGGGGGATTGATGATGGCGATAAAATCCTCAACACCAAACATGCCGAGGTTGCTGATCGTAAAGGTCGCTCCGGTGTACTCTTCCGGTTTAAGTTTTCGGTTCCTGGCGCGCTCGGCCAGATCACGCAGATCCGCATTGATCGCCCCGATCCCTTTCTGCTCGCAGTTGCGGATAATGGGCGTGACCAGCCCTTCATCCAGTGCCACGGCCACGGCCATATGGATGTAATGATACTGCTTCATCGTGTCGCCCAGGTACGTTGCGTTAACCTGCGGATGCCGCATCAGCGCCGAGGCTGTCGCTTTGATAATGATATCGGTAAAACTGATCTTCGATTCGCTGGCGATGTTCAACTGCTCGCGGAAGGTCGTGGCCGGTTCCATGTCGGCCTCGACCGTAACGTAGAAGTGCGGGGCGCTTGTCTTGCTCTCCGTCATCCGCTTCGCGATGGTCTTGCGGATGGGGGAGAGTGCGACATCCTCCGCCGTCCCTGCTGCGTACGTTCTTTGAGGAGCCGCGGCGGCCGGAGTCGATGTAGACAGCGCTCCCTCAATATCCCGCTTGATGACGCGTCCCTGCGGACCGCTTCCCGTAACGCCGGCGATGTCTACATGGTGGTCCTGAGCCAGACGTTTTGCAAGGGGAGAGGCTTTTGTCCGTCCATCGGCCGGCTTCGTGGGGGGCGCGGTGGTCGCTGCCACCGGTGTGGGGGATGGAGGCGTTGCTTTGGTGGTTTCTTTCTGAGGTTCTTCCTTCGGTTTCTCGGTTGAGACAGGCTTCGCGGGAGCGGCGGTATCGCCAAGCAACCCCGAGATGTCTTCATCCGGACCGCCGATAACCGCAATCAACGCGCCGATGGCCGCCTTGCCTCCTTCGGGGACCACGATCTTGCGCAACACGCCGGAGTCGTACGCCTCCAGTTCCATATCGGCCTTATCCGACTCGATTTCAACCAGCGTCTCACCTTGCTTTACTTTCTCCCCCTCCTTCCGGACCCACTTCAGAATGACACCTTCTTCCATGGTGTCACTCAGTTTCGGCATCATTATTTTGGTTGCCATGGAATTTCCCTTGTTCATCCAATCCACTGTGCCACGGAGACACAGAGAAAGACATTCAATCTGAAACATGCTCATCGATGTACAGCACCTTCTTCAATCCGGCCCGGATCTTGTCGATGTTCGGAAGGGAGTGCTTCTCCAGGATCTTCGCGTACGGCAGCGGGACATCCTCCTGGTTCACGCGCTCCACGGGTGCGTCGAGGTAGTCGAACGCCCGGCGGGTGATCTCGTCCGAGATCTGTGCCCCCACGCTCGCGAATGGCCATCCCTCTTCCACGATCAACAACCGGTTGGTCTTCTTCACAGACTCGACGATGAGGTCATAGTCCATCGGCTTGATCGTGCGCGGGTCGATCACTTCGATGCTGATCCCGAGCTCCTCTTCGAGCTTCTCGACCGATTTCCCAACGATGTGGGCGAGGACCTTCGACCAGGATACCAGGGTGACGTCCTTTCCCTCCTTCTTCACTTCCCCGACGCCGAAGGGGATCGTGTATTCGCCTTCCGGGATCTCCCCTTTGTCGCCATACATCACTTCACTTTCGATAAAGATGACCGGATTTTCATCCCGGATCGCCGTCTTCAAGAGTCCCTTGGCATCCTTGCATGTCGATGGCATCACCACCTTCAATCCGGGGATGTGTGCATAGATCGACTCAAGAGCCTGGGAATGAGTTGCGCCAAGCCCGTGGGCGGCCCCTCCCGGGCCCCGAAATACCATGGGCACATGGAACTGTCCGCCCGTCATCGAATACATCTTCGCGGCGTTGTTGACGATCTGGTCGTAGGCGACAAGCGAAAAGTTCCACGTCATAAACTCGACGATGGGACGGAGGCCACACATCGCAGCTCCAATCCCGACGCCGGCGAAGCCTGCTTCCGCGATTGGGGCATCGACGATTCTTCTGGGTCCCCACTTGGCCAGCAGTCCCTGACTCACTTTGTATGCCCCGTTATACTCGGCAACTTCCTCACCCATCAGGAACACGCGTTCATCGCGTGCCATCTCTTCATCCATGGCCTGGTTCAAAGCTTCACGTAAACTGACTGTCGGCATTCCTTATTCTCCGTTCGGTTCTTCGTAGTCTACCTTGTACAGGTTCTCCAGCGGGGGTTCCGGACTGTCTTCTGCGAACGTCACGCACTCGTCCACCATCGCCTTGATCCGCTTCTCCGCCGCTTCGATCCATTCATCGTCCGCCAACTTCTCCGCCTTCAGGATTTCGGCAAAGACGGAGATCGGGTCGTACTTTTTTTGCTCTTCCACCTCTTCCTTGGAGCGGTAGTGGCCATGGATGGGGTCCGACATCGAATGCCCGCGGTAGCGGTAGGTGCGGATTTCCAGGAGTGAGGGTTCGTACGTTTCACGGGCGTGATCCACCGCCGCTTTGACCTTCGTGTACACCTCCAGCACGTTGAAACCGTCGATGACGTCGCTCCGCATGTCGTACGCAAGCCCTTTCTTGATCAGGTCCTCCACGGCGGAGGACCGTCGGACGGAGGTACCCATGCTATAGCGGTTGTTCTCGATAATGAACACGACCGGTAGTTTCCAGAGGGCGGCAAGGTTGAGTCCTTCATGGAACGCCCCGATGTTGGTCGCCCCGTCGCCCATAAAACAAAGGCACACCCGCTTCTCTCCTTTGTACTTGCTGGCGAAGGCGGCGCCGGCTCCGATCGGGATGTGGCTGCCGACGATGGCGTGGCCCCCGAGAAAGTTTTTCTCGTTGTCGAAGATGTGCATCGACCCCCCCTGACCTTTGGTGGTGCCGGTGACCTTGCCAAGGAGCTCGGCCATGATCGCTTTCGGATCGACCCCTTTCGAGATCGCCAGTCCATGATCGCGGTACGCGGTGATCACATAATCGTCTTTGGTTATGGCCCCCTTCACAGCGCCGGTCGAGACGGCCTCCTGTCCGTTATACAGGTGGCAGAACCCCATGATTTTCCCCATACCGTACAACTGGGCGCACTTCTCCTCGAACCGGCGGACAAGAAGCATGTCGTCATACCAGTCCAGGAGGGTCTCTTTTGGCAGGCCAAAGAGGCGGGAATGCTGCTTCTTTGGGGCTGCCGCGGTCGTACTCGTATCCATCTTCTTTTTGCTCACAGTTCGTGGGAGTAGAATAGGAAAAGCCGGGTGAAAAAATTCGACCCGAATATACGAAGAAGTTGAACAAAATCAAAAGTAAGAGACTCATTACACCGTTCAATACCTGAAAGAACCTTACTTATTTAGGTGGAGCAACCTCAGGGCGAGGCATCATCCTGACCATCCTCTTCACGGACGCCGAGAGAGTGCCGCGGGGAAAAGTTCAGCGACCACCCCCCGGGGTCTCCTAGATCTACGCTGACCTCACAGCCGGGCTCCTCAAAAAAAGCGGGGAAAACATCTCCCACGCCCTTGCTATCCCTGCCGCGAAGAATCGCGTCTGCGCCTGTTCGGGCAGTCAGAAGCGCCCTAAATGACGATGTCGGCTCCTCTTGAATTTTGCCGAAATTCCCTTACATTAGCCGCCGGAGAGCCGGAGGCCTGTGGATGAAGATGGAGGTCAAGGTTGGTTGAGCGCATATCCAAAGAGTCACACGCAGACGCGTATGTTAGTAATAGACCTCCGGCGGATCAGTACAGAGCCGGCTTTCTCTGTCACATTTCTGAAAATATCAAGGAGCCATCATGAAACAGAACACAGGAGCAATGTTCTTCCTCTTGCTTTTCGCAGTGGGGTTCAACCCCCTGGTTGCCCAGGAACGGGAGGATCGCACCCTGCTGCCATCGGACCAGATGCGCGCCATCATCAACGAGGCATCGGGCGAACGGGCCATGCATCACGTGCTGGAGCTTGTGCCGTACCCGCGCGTCCGTCCGCGCGCTGAATACGAGGGAAACTTCCGTGAGAGCGACGTGATGGTGAAATTTGCGAGCGAGTACGGATTCAGCAACGTGGAGGTCGAATCGTTCCCTACCCAGAACAGACTCTGGCAACCAAGTCAGGGGGAACTGTGGATGATCGAACCTCAACTCCGGAAGCTGTACGACATCTATGATATCGCCATCTCTCTCGCGGGAAACAGTGAGACAGGCGAGGTGACGGCCGAAGTCGTGGATGTCGGGCCCGGCGCCCGAAGCGATGATTACGCAGGCAAAGATGTGCAGGGAAAGATCGTGCTCGGATCGGCAAATCCCAACACACTCCAGCGTCTCGGTGTGTTCGAGCGCGGGGCAGCAGGTGTGGTAAGCTATAATTCACTCAGAGCGGACGATTATCCGGACCAGATCCTTTCCGCGAGCATCTCCGCCAACGCGCCGGAGGGAAAGAAGCCTGGTTTCGGGTGGGCCATCGGCCCGCGTGAGGCAAGGGAAATATCCGCAATCCTCGGGCGCGGTCAGAAAGTGGTGCTGAAATCGATCGTACAAGCCGAGACCTTCCCCGGTGAGCTGGAGGTGGTTCACGCGACCATCCCCGGCGATGGGAGCACCACGCAAACCATCGCCATTTCCGCCCATCTCTATGAAGGCTACATCAAACAGGGAGCGAACGACGACAACTCCGGGTGTGCTCTTACGCTGGAGATGGGCCGGACGTACATTCGTCTCATCAAGGAAGGAAAGCTTCCACCACCGAAACGGACCATTCACTTTCTTTGGGTGCCGGAGATCAGTGGGACGAATGCCTGGCTCAACAAGCATGAGGACATCAAGAAGACCATGATCGCAGATCTGAATTTCGACATGGAAGGAATTCGCCTCACCGTTAATCGGGCACACTGGGTACTGCAACGCACCCCCGACACGTTCCCGTCGTTCCTGAACGACATTGGCCAGAGCATGATGGAGTTTGTGGCGGAGACCAATCGTGAGCGTGTCCGTTACCGCGCCAACGGTTATCGATACACCCTTCCGGTCGTCTCCCAGAACGGGAGCATGGATGCGTTCTATATCAAGATCGACAAGCATTATGGCTCGAGTGACCACGTGACTTACATGCAGCATGGCATCCCGGCGCTCATGTTTATCACCTGGCCCGATATGTATTACCACTCCTCCCAGGACACCCCCGACAAGTTGGATCCGACCCAATTTAAACGCGCGGCTGTGGTGGGGATTGGATCGATGAGCGTGTTGGCATCCGCAGGAGATGAGATGGGGCTGAAAGTTGCCGGCGAGTCGATCACCCGCGGCTCGGCGCGGATGGGGGAGTCCCATCGCAAAGGAATCGGCTATCTTGCCGATGAGTCTGAAGGAGCCAGGCTCCACCAAGCGTACAAGGAAGCCCTGAACGCGATTCGTCATCAGGCGAACGTCGAAAAGAAAGTTGTCTCCACGGCTGCAGTCTTGTTCGAGTCTCCGTCCGATGGGGAGAGAAAACTTGCGGCATTCCATCCTCTTCTCGATCGAAGAGCTGCCGCACTGGAAAGCGAGGTTGAGGCTTTCTATCGTCTCCGGGCAGGGCAGAAAAACGTGAGACCAGCGAAGTTGGAACTCACCGCGGCTGAGAAGGAGGCCGCCCGCATTTCGGTAGAACGTGTGCCTTTGCAGGGAGGAGGGGGATTTGGCGCACAAGCGGCTGCGATCGCCCGTGCAAACCTCACGGAAGCAGAACGGACCGCTCTCAACAGGATTCCACAGCATATGAACGCCGAACTCAATATATTAATTGGTCAGAAGAAATCGGTCCTGGAGATACGCGACTTCCTCTCGGGGGAATTTGAGCCCTTGCCCTTGGAGGATTTGATGGGATACTTCCGATCGATGGAAAAAGTGGGGAGTGTGAAACAATTAAAAATTAAAAATTAAAAAT
>JBBEBV010000213.1:0-3771 GCA_040882165.1 Bacteroidota bacterium | reverse complement strand
TCATTCCGCTTGCATATAACCAGACGCATCGCGGCGCCATTACCGTGGATTACCGATTTGCGCAAGGCGATGGCGGCCCGATCCTTGAAGGCCTGGGCGCCATGCTTCTTGCAACGTTCAACAGCGGTCACCCCTACACCAGGGTTTCATTCGCCCTTGGTCAGTCGAACCAATGGGACGTTGGCGTCGAGACCCTGTCGGATTCCCGGCAGAGTCATCCGATTGAGGCGGTGAATGCTTCCACAACTCCCTGGTTCTTCAACGTAGACTTCAACGTTTCGAAGGTCTTCTATTTCGATGCTTTCTCGTTGGAGCTCTATGCGAACATCACCAATCTTCTCAACACGAAGCATGTCGTGAACGTGTATCCCACGACGGGCTCACCGAACGACGATGGCTGGTTGAAGCATCCGAGTGCCGGGCAATACACGAGCGCTAAAAACTATGAGGCGTTCTATCGTGCCATCAATCTGCAGAACCGTTGGGCGTTGTTGAGCGCAGGTGCCAATGATGTGTATGGCAGCACGCGTCAGATGAAGTTCGGACTGAGGTTCGAGTACTAGGACTTGAAGAGGATGGAGAAAAACTCTTTCAACTATTAACGAGGAGTAGTGAACATGAAATCCACTGTCTTTTCTGTTCTGTTACTTGTTCTCTCGCTGGGTATTGTCGCAGCGGCAGACAAGGATCCGGACAAGAAGCAAGGTTCGACGCTAAGCAAAGGTACGGCGCTCAATCCGCAGTACGGTAATATCAACATCGGAACGATTGGAACGTGGCATCGCGCGGACGGTCAGGCGAATCAAAGCCCGGGTGCATCCGACGGCACGACGTTTCCATCGGGACGAGTCAATGTCATTTACCAGGATGGTATCATCTGGGGCGGCAAGATGTTCACCGATGCCGGTTTGACGACAAACCCGCCCAGCCAGACGATCAGAGTTGGCGGTACGGGTACCTATAGCATCAGCACCCGGACTGGCAACGTGACCGGTCTGGGCGCAACGGCTGTTCGTGCAAGTGAGACGGGCTTCAGGGTATGGCGAATCCGCCGTGACTTCATCGAAGCAAGCGATGCGATTCTCGCGACCGACGCAGCCGGTGTGAATGAGAAGTCGGTCGATCGTGTGACGGCGGCTGAAATCGCTGAAGTTCGCGCGCAGTATGTGAAGGACTGGGCAGAATGGCCCATTCAGTATGGGGCTCCCTATGTCGACAGAGACAGCAGCGGAACTTGGAATCCTGTTGCAGGATGGGAGAACATGGGCGGGGAGGATTTAGCTGCGCTCGGTTCAGATGAACCCGGACTTGCTGGCGCCGATCCGAATTCACCTGCCGATCAGATCATTTGGATGGTCTTTAACGATCTGGATACGGACCAATCGAAAGTCAACTACGGTTCCCTGCCGCTCGGACTTGAAGTGCAGAAGACCGTTTGGGGCTACAAGAGAACCGATGCTTTGGGGAAGTCCTATTTCGCAAAGTACAAGATCATCAACAAGGGCGGTGTTCTTGTTGATGCAACCAACAAGGGTGCCTTTTGGATCGACAGCATGTATGTCGCACAGTGGTCCGATCCTGATCTTGGCGATGCGGGTAACGACGTGTCCGGCACAGACACGAGCTTGAGCCTTGGTTATACGTATAACGGGGCAGGAACAGACGCCAATTTTGCAAAATTCGGATTACCTCATGCGGCTGTGGGTTATGATTTCTTGCAGGGACCAATAAAAGTTGGGGTGGCGGGAGACACGGCGGTTTTTGATTTGAAATACCTGCCCGGCTTTGTGAACCTGCCGATGACATCGTTCTCGTATTTTGCAGCAGGCGGCGATTACACCGATCCGCCACGCGGTGCAGCTCAGTACAATGGTGGTACCGGCCAGTGGTGGCAACTTCTTCGCGGGTTTGCTCCGACGGCAACGTTGGTTGGTGCCGCCGACAAGAACTTCCCGACGCCGCCCGGATTTAATCCCAAGTATATCTTCCCGAGCGATCCCGAATCTCAGCAGGGGACAGGATGGATCGACGGCGGTATCGGAGCATATACGGGTACTGACCCTGATGGTCTGAAATATTCACCGACGCCTGGCGATCGAAGGATCATCCTTGCCTCGGGTCCTTTCTTGCTGTCTCCCGGCGATACGCAGGAGATCGTTGTCGGAACGCTTGCGGCTTTTGGCGCTAACCGGTTCTCTTCGGTCACGGCACTCAAGGGTGTGGACCAAAGCGTTCAGAGCACCTATGACCTCCTCTTCCAGGTTACGCGGGCGCCAGCGGCGCCGAACGTGGTCGTCGCCGAACTCGACGGACAGGTCATTCTCGAATGGGCCAGTGACCAAGCGAGAGTTGACCGGACTGAGAATGAGATCAATCAGCCCGGTGACTACGCTTTTGAAGGGTATAACGTCTACCAATTCCCGACGTTGGCCTCTCAATTGTCCGACGCCCACCGCCTGGCAACGTATGACCTGGTCAACGGAATCCTGACCGTGTTTGACAGACAGTTCGTCCCCGAGTATGGAACAGAGACCGACATTGCCATACAGTTCGGAAAAGACGCGGGCATCCAGCGCACGTATGTGTTTGGCGCTGATGCTGTCAATGGCGTTGACAGGTTGTATAATGGCTCGCCATATTATGTTGGAGTGACCGCCTATTCGGTAACCCCGGTTACCGTGGGCTATACAAAGGCCTTGGAATCGTCCCCGTCCATTCTGACTGTCAGGCCAGCTGTGCCGTATGCAACCACCCTCTCGTCGTCAGTCGGCGATACGGTAGCGGCAGCGCATTCCGCGGGATCAAGCGACGGAGGGGTTTATCCCATCGTCATCGATCCCAAAAAGGTGACGGGTGACTCTTACCGGGTGACATTTGCTGTCGATCCGGGAGACCCGGCCGCCTTCTTGTGGACGCTGACGAACACGACGAAGAGCCAGGTAGTCATGGCCGACCAAACCCATCAGGGGGATGATGGATTGCATGCCATTGTGGACGGTTTGCAGGTGAAAGTTGTCGGACCCCCGGTGGCGATCAACAATTATACGTTTGCGCCCTCGGCAGCCCGCTGGTTTACTGGTGTGAACTGGGGTGGTGCGCAGTTCTTCGGCGGCCTGGACCTGGGGTCAACATTCTGGGGTCCCAATACGATCACGCCTGATGAGCTGGTGACGGTTGAGATTCGGTTCCATACAAACCTTGCCAGTGGACAGAACGCCTACATGTATCTGCGGGGCGGCACACCAAGTTACGGGTACGTCAGTTATGCACAGCAGTATTTTACGGTATGGGATGTAACATCCAGTCCCGAGCGTCAGCTTGCTGTTGCCTATGTGGAACAAGCCGGCAATGCGGCCAACAACAACTTGTGGCAGCCGACGGCATCGAATGCTGACCGGGAATATCTGTTCATCTTCAATACAGACTACACGGCGGCACCTGATGCTTTCTATACGTCGAGGAATCTCAATACTCAAGGTGATGAATTCCCCACGTTGTATGCAATGTGGCCGCTGCAGCGTGGAACGATGCCGTTCAATCCCCAGGATGGCCAGGTGTTCCGGATCACGCCGAACTTTGCCAACACGAATGTGGACGAGTTCACATTCAACACCAGTGCATACGCACCCGTAGCGAATCAGGCTTCAGTGGCTGCAAGCATTGAGCGGGTCAATGTGTTTCCTAATCCCTACTATGGCGTGAATCCGTTGGAGACAAACAGGTTCCAGCGATTCGTGACGTTCAACAATCTGCCGCCCAAGGCCAAGGTTC
>JBBEBV010000212.1:0-3776 GCA_040882165.1 Bacteroidota bacterium | reverse complement strand
ATGGGATGTTGAGTATGATTTCATGGACTAGGATTGCGCGAACGCGGATTGCGCGGATTGACGCGGATTACGCGGATGGGATGTTCAGAATGACTGCATGGACAACTCGGAAGTCGACGCGGATTGCGCGAACGCGGATTGCGCGGATTGACGCGGATTACGCTGATGGTACTTCCGGAATGATTACAAAAACAACTCCGTTGTGAGGGCGGGTGGGAGGGGGTGAAACAGAGTTGCGATGAACAAAAACCTTTTGTACGGCGACCTGACCGAGAAGATAATAGGCGCGGCTTTCGCAGTGCATAATACTCTTGGTGAAGGGCTGACTGAGAAAACATATCAAACGGCGCTGGCCGTCCGACTTCGTGGAATTGGATTTCTTATTGAAGAGGAGAAACAAGAGCAACTCTTCTTTGACAAAACCGAAGTTGGGTTTCAGAGATTGGATTTGGTTGTTGAGGGAAAAATCGTCATCGAGACAAAAACGGTGAAGAGTATTTCCTCTGATTATGCGAAGAAACTATTAAGTACACTACGAAATACACCGTATCAACTGGGGTTGATTATCAACTTCGGCCCCAGCGTCGAAGTCAAGCGAGTTATCAATTCAACACAGAACAAATGATCGCTCCCAAAGTCGTCAGCCCTCTTTTCATGCAGTCATTTTCTGAGTAGCAATCCGCGCAATCTGTGTAAATCCGCGTAATCCGCGTAGATAGGAGTTTTTATGGGTTTTTCGACGAAAGCAGTCCACGCCGGTATCGAGCCCGATCCAACCACGGGCTCGATTATGACCCCGATCCACCTCACCTCGACGTATGTCCAGGAAGAACTCGGGAAAAACAAGGGTTATGAGTACTCACGCGTTTCCAATCCCACCCGGACTGTTCTGGAAAAGAACATCGCCGCGCTGGAGAACGGGAAGGAGGGGCTGGCGTTTGCCTCGGGGATGGCGGCAGAAACGGCGATCTTCCATCTCTTACAATCGGGCGATCACGTGATAGTTTCGCGGGATGTATACGGCGGCACGTACAGGCTCGGCAAACTCGTGCTGAACAGTTTCAACCTTGATTTCGAGTTCGTCGATTCCACGGACATCCAGACTCTGAGGGCAGCCGTGAAGCCCAACACGAGAATGATCTTCATTGAGACCCCGACGAACCCGACGATGGAAATCACAGACCTCGCCGCTGTCGTCAGGCTCTGCAGAACCAGGAAAATCATCTCCATCGTGGACAATACCTTTGCAACCCCCTACCTCCAGAACCCTTTGGATCTGGGAATCGATATCGTCGTTCACAGCGCGACGAAGTACCTGAATGGTCACAGCGATATGCTGGGGGGATTGATCGTCCTGAACGACAAGGTCCTTACCGAACGGCTTCGGTTCATTCAGAAATCGACGGGGGGCATCATGAGCCCGTTCGATGCATGGCAATGCCTGCGCGGCATAAAAACCCTTGCCGTGAGAATGGACCGCCATACCATGAACGCCATGGAAATAGCCTTGTACCTGAACAAACAACGGAAGGTGAAACGGGTCAACTATCCCGGCCTCATTTCCCACCCGCAACACCGGCTGGCGCAGAAACAAATGCGCGGGTTCGGAGGGATGATCTCCTTCGACCTCGGCAGCCTGGAAAACGCGCGGAAGTTCCTGAAATCGGTGCGACTGTGTGCACTGGCGGAAAGCCTCGGGGGGGTTGAGACGCTTATTTCCCATCCCGCGACGATGACCCACGCCTCCGTGCCGGTTGAGGAACGGGAGCGCATCGGCGTAACGGACGGTCTGGTCAGAATCTCGGTCGGGATCGAAGATGTAGAAGACCTGCTCGCCGACCTGAAGCAGGCTCTGGCCAAAATCTAATCGTTTCTTTCTGGGGGAGCCGGCCAAAAACCCGTTCCCCTTCTTCATGACATCATTCCCCCCAATATCTCCCCGAGACTCCAGCCATGAAAATACTCTCATTCCTCCTCCTCGTCGCCTGGTGTTCGATGGCCACAAGCCAACTCCTTCCACCGGATGATCGGTGGGTGGAACAAACATTGAGTAGCATGACCCTTGAAGAAAAAATCGGTCAGTTGTTCATGCCGGTCCACACGACGATGGATCGCACCAGTGCATGGGTCCGTACCCATCATATCGGGGGCATCTGGTTTTCCCGGGTCGAAGCAAAGGCCATCGCCGCCGAGCTCAATACGCTTCAGGAGATCTCCAAAGTTCCACTGCTGGTGAGCGTCGATTTTGAAAAAGGGGCCGGGACGTATGTTGACGGCGCGACGGACTTTCCCATCAACATGGCCCTCGGGGCCTCAAGGAATCCCGAACTCGTCTACCAGGCTGCCGCCGTCACTGCGAAGGAGGCACGCGCTCTGGGCGTGCACGTGAACTTTGCTCCCGTCATGGATGTCAATAATAACCCGAAGAACCCGGTTATCAACACGCGATCATACGGTGAGGATCCGAACCTTGTGGCGAAACTAGCGCAAGCGGCAATCCGAGGATATCAGGATCATGGATTACTTGCGACCGGTAAACACTTCCCCGGTCACGGGAATACGGAAACCGACTCCCATGCCCACCTCGGCGTTGTTTCGGGCAATCGACAGGAATTCGAGTCTGTTGAGTTGCTGCCATACAAGGAGGTCCTTCGAGGCACAAAACCCTCAGCCATCATGACAGCACACCTGTGGATCAAGGCCGTTGACAAGGACACCATCCCGGCAACGCTCTCTTTTCATGCCATGAGCGGACTGTTGCGCCAACGGCTCAATTTCGATGGGGTTATCTACACAGACGCGATGGTGATGGGAGGAATTACAACGCGCTACCCGTTCGATGTTGCGACTGTCAAGGCCATTCAGGCCGGCTGCGACGTCATCCTCTTCCCCGGAGATCTCGAGCAGGGGATCATCGCGATCAGGAACGCAATTGCGAAGGGGGACCTGTCAATACAACGCGTCGATGAATCGGTACGGAGAATCCTCCGCAGTAAGACTCAAGTCGGTCTTCACCGGAAACGGGCTGTGGAGATCCAGCGGATCGACATGGTAGTCGGGACCGCGGAACACTATGCAGTGGCGAAACGCGTCGCCGCCGCATGCCTGACCCTCGCTCAGGACAAGCGAAGCCTCATCCCCATCCCCTCATCCAGGAAGGTCCTGATCCTCACCACGAGCAATAAAGAGGGGAACTCCATGGTTTCTCGAGGGCTGATTTCTTTCCCCGACGAGGTGCGGAAACAAACGTCCCACGTCACGGAATTGCGCCTTTCCGATTCTTTAACCGCGGAAGAGAGCGCAAAAGCGATCTCCCTTGCGCGGGAAGCGGATATCGTCCTTGTCGCAGCGTACATCAAGATCGTTCTGAATAGCGGCACGGTCGAATTACCTGCAACCCACACTTCCTTTATCGAACGGCTCGTGGCGGTGAACCCGAACGTGGTTCTGATCTCCTTCGGCAATCCGTACATCGGGGCTTCGGTCCCTTCCGTACCGACCATCATCTGCGCTTATGATAATGCAAGGGCACTGCAGGAAACCATGGCGGAAGCCCTGTACGGCAAAATTCCATTCAGGGGGAAGCTCCCTGTGACGGTCGGGGGCGGGATGAAGTATGGGGATGGGTTATAAACGCGGTAAGACCTGACAGGTTTCGTACAGAATGCTCAGGGAAACTTGTCAGATCTTGCTTGTTTCAATATAACAAATACTCTTTGCGGGTCTTCTTAAACTCTTCCACTCCGTCCTTCCACGCGGCAACAATCTTCTCCGCA
>JBBEBV010000211.1:2632-3873 GCA_040882165.1 Bacteroidota bacterium | reverse complement strand
CGGTCTCAAAAACAAGAAACAAGGTCATTGCGAACCCCGATTTATCGGGGTGAAGCAATCTAATCTTCGCAGTTTAGATTGCTTCGTCGCTTCTCGCTTCAATGATCCAATTTGACAGTTGCTTCCGCAACTGAAGTAATATGCCTCCGGCCCTCGCAATGACTCATGAGGGGTTTTTGAGACCGGTCCAAGTCATGCCGCCTCAGTTCCGGATCAGCTCATCGGTGAAACGTTCGCGGAGCAGCTCGAGTTGCCGGCGCACGCTGCCATCATACACCGTGTCGCCAATCCGCGCGATGAATCCCCCCTTCAATTGTTTGTCAAGCGAGAACGAGATCCGGACCTTCTTGCTCGTGATGGATTCGAAACGCTTCGCGATCCGGCGGTGGTGATCGTCCGAGAGCTCAACGGCCGCACGGACATCAACGTTCACAATCCCCATACGCTCGTCGCGGAGGTTGAAAAACTCCTCGATGATTTGCCCCAGCACGTCCTCCCGTTTTTTCTCGGAGATGAAGTCCAGGAACCCCAGCATGGAGTCACTCAGTTTCGCCTGAAACATCCCGCGGAGGACGGTTTTTTTCTTTTCCGTTCCTATGACCGGACTCTTCAGAAAAGCCCGGAACTCCCGCGACTCCTGGAGCGCCCGCCGAAGCAGGGTAAAATCCTCCGCAAGGCGGTCGAGCGTTTTCTGTTCCGCCCCCAGATCCATGACGGCCTGGGCATACCGACGGGCGACGCGAATGTTGCGCATAGGCTGATGACTTCTTCACCGGCGATCGGTGCATCGGAGATCCGGCGGTTTGGGTCCGACGAAAACGGGACCGGCCCCTGGACTCCGTCACCGACGACGCCGTGTTAGTTCTTGGGTAACTGGTTTAAGACGTTGTCGACAAGCTTCCTCTGCTTCGCGGCATCAAGATTCTCGTCAAGGATTTTTTCGGCGGCTTTGATGGCCAGATCAGCCACTTCGTTGCGGAGCTGTTGTTTCGCCGCTTCGATATCCCGCTGGATCTCTTCTTTCGCGTGCTGGAGTTCCTGTTGGGCCTGCTGGCGCGCCCTGGTCATGATCTCTTCCTTCAACTTCTCCCCCAGCGCCTTTGCTTCCCGCATGGCCTTCTGATACTCCTCGTCCGCTTTGGCCATATTCTTCTCGTTCTGCTTCAGCAACTCGGCCGCCTCGGCGCGCGCTTTTTCGGACTGATCCAGCGCATCGCGGATGGCATCCTCGCGGTCGTGCA
>JBBEBV010000211.1:0-2532 GCA_040882165.1 Bacteroidota bacterium | reverse complement strand
CCGAGAGCAAAAACGACGGGGACGGGGGCGATGTACGCAGAACGGAAGATAAAGATCAGGCCGATCAACGATAATATGACGATATGCCCGCCGGTCATGTTTGCAAAGAGACGGATACAGAGGGCAAAGGGCTTCGTAAAGAGACCCAGTATTTCGATCGGGATCATGATCGGCCAGAGCACCGGATGCACTCCCCCGGTTAAATGAGCAAGGTAATGTTTCATTCCCTGGGCGCGGATCGCGGAAATCTGAATCATACAAAACGCGATGATCGCGAGTCCGGCTGTGACGGAGACGTTCGACGTTGGCGTGGCCCCAAACGGGACGAGCCCGATGAGGTTCATGATCAGGATAAAGAAAAAAGTGGTCAGCAGGTACGGCAGGTACTTGATGCCTCCGGGCCCCATATTCGGAAGCGCCACTTCATCGCGCATGAACACGATAAAGACCTCGAACAGGTTCCCCACCCCCCTCGGCACACGGTTCCGCCGGTTCTTCCGGGCCGCATACACCGCCGCCCCGAGAAGAAGCAGAGCGGAGAGCAGCAGGAAGAACACATGTTTCGAGATGGAGAAATCGAATGTTATGCCCCCCAGAGTGACGGGGGCGATATGGGGAAGCTCAAGATGGCCGCCGGGAAATTCAAGTTCCATGGAGTTCTTCATATGGTCGAGCAGATGACCGAAGTCGAACTTCTCCCCATGGTCCGATGCCGCCGCGGCATGGGCGGTATCGGCAAGAGCGTAACCGGATTGGAGCGTATCGGAAACGGCGGGATTATCGATTCTCAAGTGCGTTTTCTATCAACGTTTGAGTGAGACTTTCTTTTGAAGCAAATAGATTTCGAGAGTCAGGTTGAGACCATAGAAAAGCAGCAGCGACAGCATCAGCCACAGGGAATCAAAACCATACACCCGGACGAGCAGAAACACTCCCCCGACGAGCAGCAGCAACCGCACCACGGATCCCCCCAGGACAATTTTCAGGAAGGAGGTATTGGACTTCTCAAATCCCAACTCGATGAAGGCATAGCCCAGGAGCAAATGCGCCAGACTCATCAGTCCGCCCGCTACAAAACCATCCACGACCGGCCCGGTGGCATAAACGGACATCGGATAGACTGCCAGAACGACGACCCCTCCCCAGCTGAGCGCAACGATTTTCAGAAATGCCCAATCGATCTTCACAGGCGTCCGGGCGGCGTTAGGGCTGTTTCTGTTTATTGAGATCGGAGACCGTTCGCAGGAACTTCACGAGACCCCCCGCAAACCCTATCAGGATGCCGAGCAACTGGAAGGTCGGTGCCGTCTCGTACGTCGAATCAATCCACCAACCGGCAAAAAAGAACAGA
Organism: Bacteroidota bacterium; assembly: GCA_040882165.1. Classification (GTDB taxonomy): domain Bacteria; phylum Bacteroidota; class Ignavibacteria; order UBA10030; family UBA10030; genus UBA6688. Next base: position 1,181 of record JBBEBV010000211.1, on the reverse strand, counting down.
AGGACCGCCGCGGCCAGTTGAAAACCCATGGTGAAATACGGCGCAAAATCACGATAGAGCTGGCCCATGCCGGGGAGCAACTCGCTCCCCTTCTTCGGACTTTTCGGTTCTTCCCCGTGCTGATCCGGATCTGACCCGGTGGACATGCGTGCCACCTTTCATACTGCCGCAAGCGATCAGTGACGTTGATCGTGCATCGGTCCCTTGTCGCCCATCGAGACCTTCCCATCGAACATGCATCCTTCGTCCACGACGAGCTTCGAAGCGCGTATATCACCGCGGATCACGGACTTCCCTTCGAACACGATTTTTTCCGACACGTTCAACGAGCCCCGCACCTTCCCCCCCACCGTCAGGTTCTTTGCTGTCACGATCCCTTCAACCTCGCCCGTCAAGCCGATGGCAATGCTCTCGCTTGCCGTGACCTCACCCGTGACCTTGCCGTCGATCCGCACGCTTCCCTGCGCCCGGATTTTCCCTTCCACGGACGTTCCCTGCCCGATCAGGTTCAACTCTTTTGTCAGATCCGATTTCACGCGGTCACCATGTCAAAAATGAAAGTTCAGAATGTACTGTGCCGGATCGACCGGCGTACCGTCTTTCCACACTTCAAAGTGAAGATGGGGCCCGACACTTGTCTCCCCGGTGTTGCCCAACTGTGCGATCGGCTCCCCCCTCCTTGCAAAAGCGTTGACGGAGGTCAACAAGGACTGGTTATGCTTGTACACCGTCAGGAATCCCCCGGCATGCGTCAGGATAATCTTGTTCCCGTCGTCGCTCGTCCAACCGGCGAACACCACATGGCCGTCGGCTGCGGCGTTTACAATAGTACCGGTTTTGCCTGCAACATCGATTCCATAATGACGTTGTTCCGCGCTGAACCCGCGCGTGATGTATCCTTCCGCAGGGATGATCACCGGAAACACAACGGTATGTTTTTCCACGACCACAGCCTGCACCGGGGGCGATCTTAAAGGGAAAGCTTCCTGTTCCGACCTCTGGACTGCTCCCCGTTCCCGGGGCCGATCGGTCTCGATCCGGCCCCGTTGTGCGGGGCGGGCGGACCCAAGAACGGCAATGCCGGAATCTGTCAGAGCGACATTTTCCCCAAGCGCGTTCCGGAGCTTCACATTGTACTCGCGCAACTCAACCAGTTGCTCCATCATCGATACCATCCGCTG
>JBBEBV010000210.1:10613-25113 GCA_040882165.1 Bacteroidota bacterium | reverse complement strand
GGCTCTGCATCGAGGGCGCGGCGGAGAGCCTGCTTGGCTTTCTCAATGGAGTCGTCGATGTCTTTTTCCGTATGCGAGTAGCTGATGAACCATCGCAACATGATGAAAACTCCCTCGCGGAACAGCTCGCGGAACCAGAGATACTCTATTCGGGCATTATACGCGGGGTCGGATGTGTTGAATTTCAAATAGGCCGAGGGAGGCAACCCGGCCGCATATCCTTCGACGCCAAGCTCCTTCGCGATCGCGTCAAACCCGGCCATCAACCTCCGTCCCATGGCATTAATGTGGTCGTGTACTTTTTCCCGTTTCATAATCTTCAGCGTTGCAATGGCGGCTGCAATGGAGAGTGTCTCCCCCGCGTAGGTCGTCGTCATCTTGAACCGGTCCAGGCTCTGCATGTATTCCCGTTTGCCGAGATACGCTGAAATCGGGTAGCCGTTGGCCATCGCTTTGGCATAGCTCGCGAGGTCGGCGTCAACGCCGAAGAGCTCCTGCGCGCCGCCCAGCGCCAGCCGGAATCCGGTCCAGACTTCATCGATCACCAGCAGGATCCCGTACTGCCTCGTCAGCCTGCGAAGATGTTTGATAAAGGTCCCATGGATGTCCTCTCCCATGTCGTACGGAATCGAGATGACACACGCGAGTTGTTCGTGGTACTGGCGGATCAAACGTTCCGCCTCTTCGAGGTTCCCCCACGGAATGATTTTCACATAGTCCTTCATGAACTCCGGCACCCCGTTGTTCGGGCTGTCCTCGGTGGCGAACCAATCAGGGTAGCCGTGGTAGCCGCTCATGAGGATCATGTCCTTCTTCGTGGTGGCACGGGCGATCCGGATATTGGAGAGGTTTGCGTCCTCCCCCGTTTTCATGAAGCGAACCATGTCCGCATTCGGGACCGTCTCGTGCAGCAACTGCGCAAGCTCCAATTCGATCGGGCTCGCCATGCTGAAGAGGACGCCGTTCTTCATCTGTTCCCGCACAGCCTGATCGACCTCTTCATAGCAATATCCGAGGGTGATCGGACCGAGCGCAAGACGATAGTCGATGTACTCCTTTCCCTCCATATCCCAGATATGGCATCCCTTGCCGCGCACGATGAACTTCGGCATGGTTTCATTGAATTGCGGGAAGGGGCGCTTGGCGTTCGTTTGCGTTCCCCACGGGATGAGTTTTAAGGCTTCTTCAAAATGTTTGTCGGATGGCTTCATGGGTTTCTTTTAACCTCTCGCAGGAAACGGATCAATTCCGCTCTTGATAGGAGAGTCAACTGATGGTGATGACGGGAAGGTCCGCCGCAAGATCGACGCGAACCGTCTGTTTTCTTGTATTGTGATCAACAGTCACCACCCAGGTGGTTTCTTCTCTCTTCGTGTTAACGGTGCCGTGGCCCTTCTTCGCCTCCTGCGCGGTGCAAATGGTCAGGAACCGGTGATCCAGTGCCTCGTTCGATTCCGCCTGAACGTAGGGATACACACCGATTTCCTCGGAAACGGGATGTTTTCCGGAGGTGATCACTACCGGTGACGAGCCCACGATGGATCCCTTCAGCGAAGCTTGCGGACGGCGGATCGTGAAGGCGGACTCCTGCAGGTCCATCATCCCTTTCTTGTCTTCATTATAGACTTGGTACCGAAGCTGCACTTTCGATTTTGTCGATTTCAATCGGACGCGGTCGATCATCAAAAGGACGTCCGGCTTCAGGAACACCAGCGTCCGTCGGACCAGATCGACATCGGAGTTTACCAGACGATACGCCTCCGTGGCATCGCTCGTGACGATCAACGCATCGCGGGAGGGTTTGAATTCAACGACCTGCGCCTCGGACCATGAGGAGTTTGTCCCCTCGCTGCCGTCGTGGTACTGGTGTCCTTTCCCGTCGATGAGGACCGCTGTGTGGGCTTCCGTCTGGCGCAACACCCAGTGCGGCAGAGTGTAGGAATACGCGGCCTTGAACGGATCGTGCAATAACCGCTCACCGTAGGCCTTGAAGATAACAGCGTTCCGGTCCGAATGCTCATGGTTGGCCGGTCCGCCGCTTCTCAGTCCAACGACGGAGCTTGCGACATCCCACCCGGTCCTCGACACGACAATGTCATTCGAGAACCGGACATCGTACAACTCCGGTCCCGGCGTCGCAGCCTTGACGGTTGGGTCGAACCAGATAAGCGCAAAGTGGCTTCTGATCTCACCAATTTCCGTTGCAACGTACTGGGCAATCGGATCACGGTGCTGGCGGGCTACCCATGCAGCCACTGAAACATCCCCGACGATACTTGCATCGCCGAAGTTGACGCAATCCGCGGGCTTCCCGACCGTCGGCATCGACATCTGAAGACCGTACCGGACCGTCCCCGGGTAATTAATCATGGAGCGTTCATCGATCCCGAATTTCCGGTAGTAGGCTTCAAGAAACATCGTCAGGTGAAGAGCGGTATAGCCCCAATAACTGACCCCTTCATCGTAACTTCCGTCCGACCCGAACATGGGAGCGAACGCGCGGGCACTTTGAAGCGCCATGTCGAGCCAGCGTTGCGCCTGCGGGTGCTTGCCATAAAGTAAACAACCCGCAATACCGAGTCCGCAAATCGGAATCGTTTTCAGGTTCGTTGAGTTCAGGATAAAGGGCCATCGGCTCAAATTGAAGCGGTAGGGGTAATCGTCCTCGGGGTCGAAGCCCCAGCCGCGCACGCGGTCCGGATGGCGCATGCCGAACAGTGTACGGTAACATGCGGGGGCCCCTTTCTCCGCGATCTGCTTCTCCATCTCCTTCTTCGTATCGGCACTTAAAGCATCGTCCATCCATTCGAGCGCGAAACTCATGGCGATAGTCGCTTCGGGTGCACGCTGGAGACCGATGGTGTGCTCACCGGCCTCAAGAAAATAGTCCCACCGTTTGTATTCGAGAATCCGGTCGATGGCCAATTGTGCAACATCCCGGTGTTTGGCATCTCCCAAGACCGCATAGACGAAGGAGCTCCGTTCCAATATCACCCTGGCCTTAATCATATCGGCCACATGGTTGTTCAACCGGAGTTCTTTTTCCAGAAACCGCATGTCCGCTTCGAGATTTGCACCGACGAGAGAATTCCAGTAGGGGCTGAAGCGCGGATGCTTTGTCGTCTCCCGGATGCGGGCAAGTTCGCTCCGGTCGAACAACAAACCCGAAGTGGAAGATGGACCTGAGGATTGCCGGGGGCGCTCAAGAAGGTGCCACGGATTGACTGCAAGCCCGGCAGCGCCCAGTGCGGCAACATTCAAAAATTCACGGCGGGAAGGTTTCATGGTGCCTTCTCAAGGAATGGTGGATGGATGATGGTCGAGGTCGACGCAGGAAAAAGCGTAGACCGGCTATGCTTTCAGGATATCACCGACTTCAATCACGGCGCGCCGTGTGACCGATGCAACCATGGCTTCGATCACCGCGAGGGCCCGAAGGCCTTCTTCACCCCCCGTTTCGGGGGTCTTACCGCTCCGGACGCACTCTCCGAATTCCCGCATCTGCAGGATATAACTCTCCGCGCCTTCTGAGCTAAAGTCCTCTTCGCGGGTCTCGGCCAACTCTCCGTTCCTGAGAAGTTCCAGCTTCATATGCGTCGGAAAGCAATGGAGCGTTCCTTCGGTCCCGTAGATGCGGAGAAAATACGCGTCCGCGGAAACGTAGTACGATGTCAGGGAGACGGGGATTCCCGACTCCAGTTGAAGAATTGCTGCAGTCGAATCAAACACCGATCCCGGCATCACCGTGTTCGCCGCAAAACAGCTCACACGCTGAACCGGTTGGAGCAAATAGCTGATGGTGTCGATAAAATGTATGCCCAGTTGCATCATCGGCAGCAGCGCGCATTTCGTCGGATCGGCTTTCCACGCGGGCAATCCGGGTTGCAGACCGGCCGGTCTCGAAAGATTCGCTTCCACAGCAACGATCGTGCCGAGCAATCCCTCGCCCAACACCTGCTTCGCCCGTCGAAAGACTCTCCTTCGACGCGTGTTATGCCCCGTCATAAGAACCAATCCGGCAGAACGCATCAGTTCGATCATATCCCTGGCGTCGGCAATGGTGTTGGCGATCGGCTTTTCGACAAAGACATGTTTACCGGCGGCAACAGCGGCACGAAGCTGACCGGCATGGAGGTGATTTGGCGTCACAAGGGCAATAGCCTCGACATTGGGATTGTGGACCAATTCGTCGAAACTTGCAGCGGGGCGGGCGTTGAATTCCTTTGCCACCGTCGCGTTTGCTGCCGTATCAATATCGTAGCAAGCGACAAGTGTGAGATTGCCCGAATCACCGATTGCGTTCACAATCGTCCTGCCGTGATTGGCTATACCTGCTTGCGCGATGCGTACCGCCTGTTCGTTCATGTCAATCCATTCTGCTGAATAAACTGATTCATGGAATCCTCCCCTTCAAGGATACCGATCTGGAGAAAGAACTCGCGCCGTTCCCCCGGGTCGAGGAACTGGAGCGTCCCGCGTTCCCGCTCCTTGATCCGCCCCTGCGTCCAGCAATTGGCCGGCTCAAGGCCAAGGACATACGTTCCCTCTCCTGTCATCTTCCATTGAATGAAACGCGGCAACTCGCGCATCCGGAACCGGACAAACAACCCCATCTGTAACTTCCGGTTCGCAAGAAGGACGTTCCCATTCCCCGCGGTATCCGGCGAGAGATCGTGAAAGAAGACTTGCTCCTTGAATCCGGGAATCGGGCCGGATAGTCTTCGCGCGGTGTCGGTCCCTTTTTCTGCTTCGGCATCCCGGGGCTTGGTCAACGTTGCGTTGAGCAACAAATCCGCCCCTTCGTCCAGCAAAGGCCACCCGGTGTTGATATGATAGATCATCATCAGCGGCGAACGTTTTGTTCCTTTGTTGATCACCGTATCATGCAACGTGATCGTTGAAACACCGAGCTCGGTCTCAATCGTCCTCTGGAGCAGAAGGTGATCCTTGAAGAGGGAAGTTTCCTGCACCTCCCCCTTGATACGGAAGAAACAACGGTCTCCCTCCCATTCCGCAGCATGGGAAACGTGCGTCGCCGGAGTATTCGACAGCCTGCCATGGGCGCCGAGTTCCTCCCCCTCATCGACACAGGCCGCCCCGGCATGGGTCATGCCGCAACCGGTCATCAGTCCCCCGGGAAACGATCGCGCCCAACCGGATCCACGGGCATCGTAGAATCCGGGGTGGACATCCCCTTGCGGAGATCTCCATGCGAGGGGAATCCCCTTGTACTCCGCAACGGAGAGATCCATACCCCGATCGAGGGAAACCTGGAAACGTAATCCGGAACCCGTTCGTACATCGGCAATCCGGACTCCCCGTTCCTGGCCTTCCGACAATTCCATCAATCGCACGCCGGCAACCTGTACAAGATCACCCAGGCTCTTGTCGAGGTTCGATCGGGAGAGTTGCTGGCCGAAGAGAACGGACATGAATGGAACTCCTGCTGGAAGTCGGGAAAAGATACTGGTGAATGTATGACACGCCGGAGGAAACGTTACTCCTTGTGCTCCGACAGTGGTTCGGGAGATCGCTTCTTTTTTCCCAGCGATTCCTTGAAAATCCCGGCGTAGATCAAATCACGTGGGACGCACCCCGCAGGAAATTGCCCGAGCTCATTGTTCTTTGCGCGCATCAGGTTTGTGCAATGGCTTACCGCGATGCAAACGTTTGACGGTTTCAGTTTCCCGAGCGTGATCGCGTCGTTTGCGTAATCGGGATAGGCAATAGCACCGCGCCCCGTCGCAACGATGGTGACCCGTTTGCGCCGGATGTTCGATTCCCCGGCATTGATCAAATACTGGCGCAACCAGCTGTATCCCGTTCCGACCACCACAAGATCCGGGAACGCCGCCTGGATCGCCCCGGTAATTCTGAAATGACGGTCGATCCCCAGGAGCGGGTGTTCGGGTGGGATATATCCATCGATCGGTGCATGCTCGAACGGGCGGCCGATGTGCATGTTGTAGTACGGACTTCCCATCGACACGTTGACCATCTTCACACCCAGGTCCATCATCAACTTGATCAGTTTGATCGGTTCTTCAAGATCCTCCTTGAGCGGATTGTTCCTGTCGACACCGAAGCTGTACGGGTAGGGCGTTTCAAAGGGAAGCGCCTCTCCGACCCCTGAAATTGGATTTTTCTCAAACGGTACGCCGTCATAGGCATTCAAACGCGAGGCGACGATGATGGCATCGCCCAATTCGTTTCGAATCTTCCCCAGCACGTTGCGGATAAATCTCGTTCGGTTTTCAAAACTGCCGCCATATATTCCTTTCCGCGTTCTGGCTCCGAGAAGCTCGTTCAGCAGGTACGTATGGCATTGTTTCATGTCGACAAAATCGAACCCGAGTTTGTGAACGCGCTTCACGGCGTCCACAAAGACGTCCTCGAGCCGTTCGAGGTAGTCATCCGTGAGCACAGGGTAATCCGCCGGCAGCTTTACGCCGTTCTTTTTATCAAGATAGGTCAGCGTATCCGCCTGGGCGTGATGGTAGGTGATGAGCGGCTTGCGATAGCTGTACCGCCCGGAGTGAGTAAGCTGGAGACCCACCAGGAGATCGTCGTCCCGGCCGAAGTGCTCACGGTGCGCTGCCCGGGACCTTTTCAGAAGCGCCTCGAGATCGGGCATATTCTGTTCGTTCAGAAGCAACTGGCGTGGATTTGCAAGTCCTTCCGGCACCACCGCGGTCGCTTCACCCCAGATCAATTTGGCCCCCCCCGCACCAAAGCGCTCCCAGCGACGGTAGGTCAGTGCATCGGGTTTGCCGTCGAGTGTCGCATCGCATCCCTCCATGGGATGGATCCCGATCGCGTTGCCGATCATGCGGTTTCCGACCTTGACGGGTTGGCTGATCGCCTGCAGGTTTTCTTCAAACGTCAGATCGACGCCCAGCCGCTGGCAATCCGCACGGAGCTCGTTGAGGGATTTATAGAAGAAATATTTCTCGGGCACGTTGTCCTGAGGCGGGTGGAATCGCCGCTCCTCTAAAGAGTGATGGAAATGGACATGGGTTTTTGGGGAAGCGGAAGCGTGAGCGATCCGTTCACCAGAGCGACGGACTTTCCATCAACGATTGCCGCAGGTACGGCGGCGGACCGGACGACTTTCAAGGTCACATCCTGTCCGTGAACGACGAGTTTTGCGGTCAGTTCGTTCAGACCCGTGAGTAACCGGGGACGAACGACGAGGTTCCGTGGATTGGGTCGGACGCCCAGCATGTGATGGATGAAGAACATGAGAATCTCCGACCATGTCCAGACAACGATCCCGACCGGGGGCAACGGTGGCGTCGGCCGGTCGCCGTAGTACTCCAGCCAGGATCCCGCCTTCCCTCCTTGCACGTTCAGGAGCCAATTCAACGAACGCCACACCTTTTCATCATTCCCCGCCTCAAAGTATGACCGTGCAATAAACATGGTTGCGAAAGGCCAGGGGCCGGGTGAATCCGGTTCGGAGGTCACATCATATCTGGCATAGCCTCCCGTCGTCCAGCGCTGGTTCCAGAGGTGCTCCATCGATTCGAGTGTCTTGGTGGCAAGCGGGCTCTTTGCATCCACAACCCCGAGCATGATCGGCAACACGTTGGCGGCATCGGGATCGCAATAGGAGGTTGTTTCGACGTTCAGCGGCATGCCTTTCGGCATGGATTGACGGTTCGGCGGCTCAAAGGTCCTCTGAACTTCTCCTGTTGCAAGCCGGCGTTTCACAAACCTCCCGCCATCGACGAGCGAAAATTTCGGGTGCCTCAGGAATGATTCCTTCATCAAGGCGGAGGCCGTGGTCCATTCTTTTGCCTTTCCCTGCTCACCCATGTGGCTCGCCATATCCGCGGCGAGCTGGAGACCGACGATGTTCCATGTCTGGTATGCCAGCTCATAGCCCTCTTTCACGCCAAACCCCGGGTCCCGTTCCCAGAACTCTCTCGAATTCTTCAGGAGACCAACCTTTGGATCGCGGAATTTCGGCTGGAGTACATAGTCTGCAACGCTCCTGATCTTCTTCCAGTACTCCTTGATCAGGTGATCACTCCCTGTCCACACCCAGTGCATCCAGAGAGCATAGAGCAACTCGCCGTTCTGATCAAGTTCCATGGTCTCCGGCGGCCGGTGCCTGCTGGAATCGACCGTCTTGCCATCGTCGTCAACGGATTGAGTGATCATACGACGCAGAAGCGCTTCCGCGATTTCTGTCTGCCCGCTCATGGCAGTTCCCGCCGCGACCATCGACTGATCCCGTACCCATTCCATGTTGTACTGCCAGATGCCTCCATCCATTTTTCCCGATTGCGCAACAGCCGTCCGCAGCCCGGACTTCGAACAGTTAAACAAGTGGTTCAGGTCCTGGTGATCGGTGTAAAGCGTCGCACGGCCCTGCCAGTACTGCTTCGACTCATCACGCATCGCGGCAAGCCCCTTGCGTTCCCATTGCTCGCGGGGAAGATTGAGGGTCATGATCAGCGCGATGGTCTTCTGTCCCCCCGGGGCGATCGCGCCGAACGGGACATTCATGTGCCGGTCACCCACCGTCGCATCGTTCAACGAGAATAATTGCATCGATTGATATCCTCTGGCCGTCAGCGTCATCTTGACGCGGTCGACATCGTACTCGTCGAAGTACATCAGGTTGGGGTACAGCAGCATCATGCTCGAAGCATCGACGGATGATGCTGTTGTGTTCCGGAGTGTGACGGTTCGAACAATCGCGGCATCCTGGATGGGGCAAAAGAGTTCCTCGCGCACGTTACATCCCCCCGCCTCCCATTCCAGGACGACGGTCGGGATTCCTTCCGGATACTCCCAATGAATGGTCGATTTTTCATGCTCCGGGCCATAAGCCCTTCCGCCCATCAGCACCACAAAGCGAGAGTTTTGCAGCCCGCGTTCGGGGTGATACAAATAGGTGCTGATCTTCCGGCCAAAATGTTCGGAGGACATGACCAGCAGCCCGGCGTGCGTCCCCGATTCCGGTTTTGGGCAGCTTTGAAGCGCGGCAAGGATTCTTCCATTCCCGAGGAAATAATATTCTGTCCCCGGATTGTTCGATTGGAAATCAGGATGAAGCTGCTGTTCCTTCGCTTTCGGGGACTGTTGAAGTCCTGCAAAGGGAGAGTGAACGGTCGTCGCAAGGGCTCCGACACCGACATGTTTGAGAAAATCACGACGTTGTATGCTCATAGAGTGGCCTGTTACGGTGGGGACAATTCCTGAAGATAGGATCTGAGGGTTTCGACATTGCGTTTCGAATTCTCCACGAGAGGCAGGCAGTGCGTCTCGAGTGTCACATGCTTGACCGTGCGGTCATGCACGAGGGCGCGTAATTGTCCTTTCCAATCGATCGCCCCGTCTCCCACGGGAACACATTCAATCAAGGACCCTTTTTTGGTGTCTTTGACATGGACATTGGCAATGAGATGCTTGACCGCTTCATATCCGTCGGGAAACGGTACCTCAGGCGTGCCATAGCCGTTGCATGGATCCCAGTTGGCGCGCAGGGAGGGGATCTCCGCCGCCTCGATGATCCTGGCGGTGTTTGTTCCCGAATCGCACCAGAATCCCGGTTCGTTCTCCACCGCCACCGTGACGCCATGCCGCGCCGCCTGTTCCGCGGCGCGCCGAAGGAATTCGCTCGCGCGCGCAATGTTCCCCGCCGGTTCATGGGGTTCTCTTCGAAATCCGAAGACGATCACCAGCCCGGCGTTGAGTCGCCCTGCAAGGTCCAGGGTCCGGGGAAGGACTTCCGTCAACTCCTGCTCAAGGTCATGCTTCTGGGAAAGGGGGTGTTTGAAGATGCCCGGAGAGAGGGCGGAAATCGTCAGGCCGTGGGTCTTCACAAAATTCTGGACTTCGTCCAGCTCAGCGGGATCGACCTGAGGAACGCGACCCGACCGGAGAACGCGGAGTTCATAGATGGAGATCCCCCAGGAGTTCCCGTGGCGAATGGCCTCTGAGAAATCCGGGGAAATTTCGTCGCTTACAATGCCTAGTGCAAGAGGAGGTGTCATTGCCGTCGGTGTATGAACGATGGGGGCTGGGTGGCCACCGGATGGTCACATTAATCGGCGTGTTGCCCGGTGTACCCGATTCGTTTTGAGATGTGCAGGGCTTCTCGCCTTAAGACCGAGAGAAGATCATCGACAATTCGCTTTTCGCGGCTGATGCGATCCGAAGGGACCGCGGTCATCAGCGAGGCGGCGACCTGGCCGCTGTGATCCCAGACCGGAACAGCTATGGCGCAGAGGTCGGTTTTGTATTCTCCGTCGGCTATGGCGAATCCCTGCTTCTTCACCTCTTCGATGCGCCTCTTCAGCTTCGCCGGGGTGGTCACGGTCTTGGAGGTGTACTTGCGCAATCCCTGGCGCTCGATCATGGCGTCGACCTCCTCCGAAGGGAGGTCGGATGTCAATACGAGCCCGCTGGCCGTGCAATGGAACGGAGAACGGTGACCGAGACGCGTCACCATTTTCCAGATCTCGGGAGTATCGACGTGGTCGATAAGGATCACCTCGTCATGGTCCAGCATGGCAAGGTAGAAGCTCTCGCGCGTTTCATGCGCAAGGGTCAGAAGGTGCGTGTGGGCTATTGTCTTCAGGTCGATCTTCGACAGGGCGGCATTGCCCCAATCGAGGAGCTTCATGCCGAGGGTAAAGAGCTTCCGTTCATGGTCCTCCACGACGATCGAGTTCTGCTGCAGGGTGAAGAGGATACGGAACATGGTGCTCTTCGGTACCTTCGTCTGTACCGCAAGCTGGGCAAGGGACATTCCCTGTGGCGATGAGGAGAGAAGTTCGAGGACCTTAACCGCTCGATCTAGCGCCGGGACGGTGTAATTGGGGGGCATAGGGGCTGGGATTTTGCTAATTGAATAGTGTTTAATTAAAGCTTTGGAGAGTATACAAGAATTCTAGTTTGTTGTCAAGGGAACATTGCCGGAAACCTCACACGGGAGTGTCAATTTCGACAAGTGTATAGGGGCCTTTCGGAACCACAGCCACAGAGGTGTCTGGTCCAAACCGTTCGAACGCTCGCTCCAACGCCTCCTCCACCGAATTGGCAGAATGAACAAACAGATGCTTCCTCTCCTCGTCCTGCACCCCGCCGGACACCAGCACAACATCGGCATGACGGGCTGCTTTGGCGCACTCTTCCAGTTGCCATTGGTCCACCGCCACGGGATTGCTGAGAATCCAATCACGAAAATGATCAGCCGAGTCGAATTGCTTCGCCATCGTACTGAACTCCTCACCCCCCAACCCCTCTGCGCATTCAGCAGCCAGGATTAACATTCCTCCCTTTTTCAAAATCGGCAATGCCGCCGTCATTCCTTTGACCGCCTGGTAGTACGTCAGATCGAGGGGAAAGCCGGCGCTGGTTGTCACGACAACATCCACCGGCGAGGGAATGGTCGCCCGAACCGTCTCCCGCACAAATTCCACCCCGCGGGCATGCGCGTGCTCAGGGTGGCCGGAGAAGACTCCTGTGACCGCCCCGGCGGCGTCAAGCGATACGTTCACGATGAAATCGTGCCCCGCCATCCGGGCAATCTGAAGCAACTCGCGATGTAACGGGTTTCTTTCGATCGATCCCTCACGACAATGAGGATCTTCCAGAAACAAGGGACTGTGAAGAGCCTTAATCGTCTCCTCCCCTGCACAACCGGGAGCCACCATTTTGCGCCCGCCGGAAAAACCGGCCATCAGGTGCGGTTCGATAAACCCCACCGTGATCTTTAATTCCGCCTCACAATACCGCGTATCAATAAAGACAGGGGTTCTGTTTGCCGTCAAGCCAAGATGGGTATGTTCATCCCGTACACGAGCATGGTGGTCCACAATACGATACTGCGCGACAATCGCCTCCCCCACCATGTGGAGCCGTTCTTCATGGGAGCTGGGACGGTGAAGTCCCGTTGCAATGAGAATGGTGATGTTCGATTTCTGCAACCCTTCGTGTTCAAGGATTTCGAGAATCGGGGCAAGGAGCAGTTTGTTCGGAACCGGGCGGGTAATGTCGCAGATGACAATGCACGCACTTGATGATTTTCGGGCGAACTCCCGGAGCGGAGGACAATCGATCGGTTGTTCGAGCGATGCTTGCATCGCTGTCTCGGGATCCGGAAGAGGCGATGCTCCCTCCATGCTCATAACTTTCACGAGGTTCTTCTCCGGAACCTCGATCTCCAGCCCATTCTTTCCATAGGCAAGATGAATTTTCATGGTCAGATAATCCCTGAGCGTGACGAGGTTGCGGCAGGCCGTTCTTTCGCTTTTTTCTTCCGATACCCGCTTGCACGGAACATTGCAACCGGATCAATCGCGCCGCCACTGTTCATCCGGGCCATTTGAAGGATCGGCGTCACATCGGTCGTGAAGGCCCTTTTCAGCGTCTTCAGCGCCATCAATGCATCGTTACTTTCCTGGTATTCCTCAAGGGCCGGACGATCGACCAGAAGCGCCTGAGCGTAGCCACGCTGCAGTTCCTCGGTGCTGCTGATGAGCGCCTCGACGGGATCGGTCACATTATGGCTCTGGTCGAGCATGTACGATGGGTGAAAATTCCCGACCGAAGAGTCCACCGCTGCACCAACAAGTTCGTGGAAGATCAGGAAGAGCTGAAATGGCTTGATGCTGCCGGTGTCCAGATCGTCATCCCCGTACTTGCTGTCATTGAAATGGAATCCCCCCAACTTCCCCAACTGAATGAGCCGGGCCACGATCATCTCGATGTTGACATTGGGTGCATGATGCCCCAAATCGACGAGACAAAAGGCCTTCGGTCCAAGCCGATTCACCACGGCATAGGCGGTCCCCCAGTCGTTGATCACGGTGGAATAAAAAGCCGGCTCGTAGAGTTTGTATTCGACGAACACTTTCCAGTCGTTGGGGAGTGCGGCATAGATCTTCTGGAGACTCTCGAGATACCGGTAAAATGCTTTTCGGGTGTCCACCTGGCCCGGGAAATTGCCCCCATCCGCAATCCACACCGTGAGCGCCTTCGACCCGATCGCCTTTCCGATTTCGATGCATGCGATATTATGATCCACGGCCTGTGCCCGGACCGCGGCATCGACATGCGTGAGGCTGCCGAACTTGTAACTGTGCCGTTGATCCGGCTGGTCCTGGAAGGTGTTCGAGTTCATGGCATCAAACCCGATCCCAAGAGATGCTGCAACAGCTGTAAGTTCCGCCGGATCATCCGGAGCGTCCCATGGAATATGTAATGACACGCGCGGAGTCGCACGCGCGAGCTGATGAATCGTCGCGCAATCCGCGAGTTTCTCAAAAATGTTCCTTGGCTCCCCCGGACCCGGAAAGCGGGCAAACCGCGTTCCCCCGGTTCCTACCCCCCATGAAGGAACGGCTACTTCAAACGCCTGAACTTGCTTCGTAATTGCGTCGATCGAGAAGCCACGGCGTTGGAGCTGCTCACCAAGCTGGACATACTCGCTCTGCACCTGAGCGCGGTGGCGATTGTTTTCTTCAGCCACAAACGTCTTGTCTATCTTGAATTCCGGCATGGTCCTTATCCGACCTTTCCTTTCAATAACTCAACGGCGGCCAGAGCAGCGAGGCGTTGTAACTCACTCACACTCGCACTGCTGTACCAGGCGTTGTGACTGGTGATAATCACATTCTCCATGAGGAGGAGAGGATCGTCCTTGGCGATCGGCTCAACTTCCAACACATCAAGGGCCGCACCTGCAATCTTCTTTTGCCGGAGGGCCTCGGTCAGATCGGCGGTATGGACGAGCCCCCCGCGGCCGGTATTGACGATCAGGGCATGGGACTTCATCAAAGCGATGTTCCGGGCATTCACCACATGCCGGGTCTCGTCCGTGAGGGGGGAGTGGAGGGAGAGAATATCGGACGACGAAAAAAGTGCCGGCAGATCAACCCGCCGCGTAGCAAATTCTGAAAAAAGATGTTCGCCGGCATACGGATCGAAGGCTACCGTTGTGATGCCGAATGGCTGCGCGCGCCGGGCGACAAGCCGGGCGATTCTGCCGAATCCTAGAAGCCCGAGCGTGCAACTGCGCAGGGGGGGGAGCGTCTGGGGTGGGGTGATACTCCATTTTCCGGACCGGACCAGCGATTGCACATGAGCAACCTGCCGCTGCAGGGCGAGCAATAAAGCCATGGTGTGATCGGCCACCTCGTTCAGACAATAATCAGGCACGTTCCGAACCGGGATGCCGCGGTCCTTTGCCGCCTGCAGGTCGACATTATCGAGGCCGATGCCGTACCGAACAATTCCTTTGCAGTGTTTCATGGCCGCGATCGCTTTGGCTTTTATCGGCGCCCATTGTGCCATCACGACATCGGCATCCGCAACAATCGCTGCTACTTCCTCCTCGGTCTTACACTGATGGTCCTCAAGTTCGATGCCATGCCGGGCAAAAATCTCCCGTTCCTGCCCGAGGGATGGAAATCCCCAATCTGTTACGACTACTTTCACGTCACATCCTTTCGAATTTTCCGACAACCTGGCTGGCCAATGA
>JBBEBV010000210.1:7158-10513 GCA_040882165.1 Bacteroidota bacterium | reverse complement strand
GACTACTTTCACGTCACATCCTTTCGAATTTTCCGACAACCTGGCTGGCCAATGAGAAGGCGTTTCACAGTACCTTAGGAAACTCTGTGCCTTCGTGGCAAAAATCCTGTTTTTTAACAACGGCTAATGCTTTAAGAAGTCGTGCACGATATCCCCGGCCACCAGGGTAAAATCAGCCTTCCAGTAATATCCGACTCCCATTTCAACCACCGGAAGTTTGTACACGGGCGCCTGCACATTCGGCCGCAGCTCCACCGTGCACGGGCCTGCCCAACATTCATGGACCTTCACCTTTACCAGTTTGCGGCTCGTGATCTGGCGGACGGCGGGGCGACCGTCGATGTGGTGAATGACTTTATAATTCAGGTTCGTGCCGAAATCGAAGGTTGCTTTTTTCAGATCGTCCAGGGAACCCCGCTCCTGCTTATATCCCATGGTTCCCGTGATGAGGTCGATGCCGTTACGCTCGACCACCCCCACCAGGAGGTCTTTGCGCGCCTCCACCTTTGCCTCGCCAAATTTCTTGGGTTGGCCATGAACTTCACGGCCATGGGCCAGTCCGACATCACTGTTAAGAAAAAGATAAGGGGAATAGCCTCCATGAGCTTTCTTCCCAAGCTTCGCACCGATCATCACGTTGCATTCGTTATAGGATCCAAGCCATTCGACATCATGCATGTTGTACACGTGGATCAACACCCAGTCCGTCGTCGCCTCCAACGGAGGAGGGAGAAGCGCCTTCACGGCTTCAAGATGGGTACGATACACGAGCGTCATCACCTCGATGTTGCGGAAGGTAAACGGGAATTCGGGGACAAGGGGAGCGTCCCACGGTGTGGACCATGTGTTCTTTGGTTCGCGCTTCATCGCTTTTCTCCGGATTGATTCAGACGAGGCGCCCCTTCCGGGGCTTTTTTTCCGACTCGTTCATAATATTCCGCGGGGATCTTCTTCGGATCTTTATACACATACCAGATGCACGCGTCCTTTCCCTCCTCCGGATATTCTGTTATGCGCATCGGGTGGCCGTAATGCTCGATGGCCAGGATTTCATTGACGAAGGTGCAGTGCCCGCAGTACAAACAAACGTTCTTCTTCCCCCAGGTCCAGTCGTGTGCTTCTTTCGAAAACCCAAAATGTTCCGGGAAGGGCTCGTTGCCTCCCTCCACCCGCTGGCGCGCGACACCACCGCTTCCACACGGATCGAGCTTCAACACGTAACGGTCTTCTTCTTCTGTAATAGAGATTTCGCCCTGCCTGTCCTTTCCCATCAAGTGCCCCCGCAATCCCTCCACCGTAAGCTGGAGTTGCGTCTTGACGTCGCTCGCCATCACCTTGTCATAGCGGTGCCGGTAATAGCTCCCCAAAATTGAGCGGTACGCTTTCTCAAGCGCCTCTTCCCCGAAATTGTCAGCGATGTAGGTGAAGAACGACCAGGACCAGTTCACATACATATCGTGCACGACCTGCCATTCAAGCCGGGCGTATTCCGTAATGCGTTTCGCTTCTTCCACATCGCCCCGCTCCATGGCCCTGTAGGCCTGTTGGAGCGTGGAGACACCGACCTGATCCGGCTCATCATGGCGAAGATCGCGATTCACCAGGGGAGAATGTTTGATATTCATGAGAATCCTGTTTCCTTCATGGAGTTTGTTGCCCGATACGTGTGGAGCCCTAACTCGTCAACATGAACCCACCGCACACATTGATCTCCTGCCCATTGATGAACCCGCCTTTCTCCGACGCGAGAAAGCAGATCAGGTTCGCAACATCCTCTGTCTTGCCTACCCGGCCGAGCGGAGTCTGTTTTGTCCAAATTTCCCAGAATTCCTGCGGCTCTTTGCCGGTGATCGCCTTGAGCCCTTTGAAATTGCTATCCCACATCGGTGTATCCGTCGGTCCCGGGCAAACGGTATTCACGGCAATGTTTTTTGAACCGTATGCCAGGGCGAGCGATTCGGTGATGTTCTTCACTGCGGCTTTGGACGCCGCATAGTGTGCGGAGAGAGCGCGCCCTTTCCGTCCCGCATTGGACCCGAGGTTAATGATTCGCCCCCCCCTCCCCGCATCCATCGCCTCGGCTGCTGCAACCGAAATAAGAAAGAGAGCCCGGACGTTGACATCGAACACCTCGTTGAACTCCTCGACGGAGATCTCCTGCATTTTCGTGAAATAGCAGACCCCGGCCGCGTTCACGACGATATCGATCCTCCCTGCGAGCTGGAGGGCTTCGGGGACGACCTCCTGTGCCGCGGTCGCCGAGCGCAGATCCTTCTCGATCGTGAGATGAGGCTGACCGCTTTTCGGCAGAGCGTTGAGAAGGCTTTTCATCCTTTCTCCATTGCGATCGACGCCGATGATCCGCGCTCCCCCCTCGGCAAATTCTTTCGCGGCCGCGAACCCGATGCCGCTCGCCGCCCCGGTCACGAGAGCCACTTTGTTTTTGAAATCATACGTTCCCATTATTCGATGACGCCTCCTTTATGTCGTTCGATCACGCGCGGGTCATACAGCGGGACAACGATGTCCGCTTCGCGACTCAGTTTTGCGTACAACCGATAGTGCTCTTCCAACGATTCGCTCAAACCAAGGGGAATCCTCTCCTCGTAGTTTCCATACTTGAAGATCGCATCCGTCAGAGCAACCCTGCCGGATTTCGTCTGGACCAATAAACAGATGCTCGAACGATGGTGCGCACCACAGAACCAAGCCGTGATACCCGGCAGAATTTCCGTTTCCTCGTTTGGCAAAAGATGAATGCGCGGGGCCGCCGTGGAGACGAGCCATTGCAGCACGTGGTCCGGAAAAACGATGTGGCGTGGCAATTGCGGGATCTCCGGGTCGGGTGCATGGAAATCGATCCAGCCGTTCCTTGCCATGCAGATCTTCGCCGCGGGAAATTGATCCAGACCGCCCGTGGCATAGGATGTCAGGGGCGTGACGAACACAGTATCGACGTCGGAGGGCTTCACCCCATGGGCATCGATCGCGGCAACGATCCAGTTCTCCGCCTTCACCACCGGTACATGTCCTTCTTCTCCTGTCGCCGATTTTGCCCACGTTGTCCAGTGTTTGTGCAGCGCGGAATAGTCCTTCGGGAATCCCGTGTTGACGAGAATCGTATGCTTCTCATTCCGGATCAGAAACGCCCAAAACGTGAGTGGCTCCCATCCTGTCAGTTTGGTCATCCAGTAGATCTCGGCGTTGGGGACATTCGTTTCCCCCATCCTGAGCGCGGTGATCTTGTAGGTACTCATAGACCCGTTTCTCCGTTTCGATCAGTCTGTCAAAAGGAACCTATCACTACAACTGCGCGTTCCATCCCCCATCCACCGAAATGGTCGCACCGTTCACA
>JBBEBV010000210.1:0-7058 GCA_040882165.1 Bacteroidota bacterium | reverse complement strand
TCACTACAACTGCGCGTTCCATCCCCCATCCACCGAAATGGTCGCACCGTTCACATACGCAGCTTCCTTGCTTGCAAGGAACAGAACAGCCCCCTTCAGGTCTTCGGGAATCCCAAGCCGGCCCACACTCACATTCGATGCGACGAACGGCTTGACCAGTGAGTCGTCGCGGGACTGTGCATCGTTGATATCGGTATGCATCCATCCCGGGGCGATGCAATTGACCGTAATACCGTATTTCCCCAGTTCATCGGCCATGCCCATGGCGAGGAGGTGCAGACCTCCTTTGGTCGCACAGTAATGGGTTTGGGTCGGGTTGGAACGAAACGCTCCCACACTCGTAGTAAAGAGGATACGCCCTCCCGTCCCCTGTTTGACCATCTGGCGGGCGGCAGTCTGGGTCACCCAAAATCCTGCATTGAAGTTCACATCGATGTGCCGTTGCCAGGTATCGTCGTCAATGTCAAGAAAAGGGGCAAACTGACAGATTCCCGCATTCGAGTAGACGATATCGAGTCCACCGAGCGTTTCGGTTGCTTTGTCCGCCATCGCGCGCGCGGATGCCGGTGTCCCGACATCGGCATCGATATGGTACACCTTCCGACCGGTGGCGTTCGACAGGCGTTGACATTCGCTCTCGGCTTTCTCGTTATCCCGGAAGTGATTGAGAACGATATCGCATCCCGCGAAGGCAAGCGCCTCGGCCCCCGCAAGACCGAGGCCGCGCGAACCGCCGGTCACGAGCGCCCGTGTCCCAAACAAGGTGAGCATGATGGTATCCTTCCCGGTCTCCCGGAGTTTCACGGCATTCTGGAAAGAAGCCCTCTTAAGTGTTCTTTTACTTTTTTGTGCTTTCTGTGCATTTTTGCGGCAATAAAAAACCAAGAGGTTTTTTGAGACCGGTTTTATGAACTCTTCTTTTCGTACTGCGCTGCGCTCCGGATCTCCGATTTCTTCCCAAAATACCACATGAACGCTCCAAAGGCGACCATAATGGCGATCATGATCCCCAGGGTCGTCGCTTCCCCTTCGGCGAGTTCGGTGAAGAAGATCAGGCTCATCAGTAATCCCATGATAACGGTTGTGCTTCCGACCAGCGGGAAGGTCGAGACCTGCTTCTTCCCCGCGCCGAACACTTCGACGGCAACATCGACCGGTGTATCGAGCTTCTTGAAAAACTCCGCCACTACTTTCTTCTGTTCCTCCGAATCCGAAGAGAACAGCTTCGCAAAACCAAACAGACTGATGCCAAGAACAACTGCGCTCGCCCATCCGAGCAGCGTCTGCAATTCCGCCGACAGCTCCGTGTTCATCGTCTGCGTCGCCGAGAAAAGGAATCCCGTTGCGAGAGTGACAACAAGCGAGATCAGGAGAAGGAGAGGTTTTCGGGTCTTGAACAATTCTCCCGTCCAGGGGGACGACGCGAAAATTCCGAACGACATCACGAACGCCAGGTACACCTGCGGTCCGATATCCCATCCGAGAACATACCGCGTCGTCAATCCGATGATCAACCCCCAGGAGATGGAGGCAACGGCAGACCATTTCGGCACCCGGCGGAAGAGCAGACCGAATGCCACCGGCACCACGACCGGAATATTGAGTAACGTGAAGAAGGCCTGCATGAGGTTGAAGATGCCGAACTGGCTGTTCACAAAGAACACCGCAAGCCCCGTCACGAGAAGTCCAATGCCCACGGAAAACATCCTCCCGACCTTCAGAAGCCCCACGTCCGTTGTCTCCGGTCGGATCCAGCCCTGATAAATATCGCGCGAAAGAATCGACGACACCATATTATAGACGGAACTGAGCGTACTCATCGTCGCCGCCAGCATGGCGGCGAGAAACACCCCGATCAGACCATTCGGAAGCAGCTTGAGGCAGAGAGCTATGAAAACGAGGTCTTGCGGATTGCTTCCGATGTAGGGTTGGAAGAATTCGACCTGGGAAAGATCGGGCCAGATAACTTTTGCCACGAGCGGCGGAACACCGAACACCAGGGGGACCGTGAGGAATAATCCCCCGGCCAGCATTCCCACTCTTTTCGCATCCTTCTCGTCCTTGACACTGTAGAACCGTTGAGCCCCGCCCGCTGCTGTGCCGAGACTCATAATGATAAAAATGCCAATTAACCAGTGCTCCGTGTAGTGGACGCCGTTGTAGGTATGATCAAACGAAAGTGGAGGGAGCGCCGCAATCAGGTCTCCCGGACTCCCCACGAGACCCAAGGCCAACGGCATGACGATGAACGTAATGCTGAGCAGAATCACCCCCTGGACCACGTCCGTAATCGACACAGCCCACAGTCCCCCCATAAACGTGTATGCGAGGATGACAATGCCCGTGACAAACGTGACCATCGTGATATCGAGTCCCATGACCGGGGCAATGAGCTTGCACGTTGCGGCAAGTTGCACGCCGGCCGACAGTGTAAAATTGGTCGCGATGACGACGGAGAGAAATTGCTGCGTTGTAAAGTTAAACCGGGTATTCGTGTATTCGACTGGCGAAATGGACCGCGTCCGGCGCCACCGGGCTGCGGTCAATTGCGAGCCGAGATAGTAGGAGATCGACCAGACAGAGAAATACAGGATCGCAAACCACCCCGTCGCGTAGGCAAACCCGGCCGCACCGGTGAACGTCCACGCGCTGAAGTTGGCCATGTAGAGCGTCATGCCGGAGACCCACCAGGGGATCATGTTGCCCCCGGCAAAATATTCCTTCCCTCCTTTATTGATCTTCATAAAGTACAGCCCGATCCCGAGCATAAACAGAAAGTACGCTCCGATGACCGCGTAATCATAGATGTTGACCGATTTCATGTGTATCCTTTTATTCTATGCTGGTGAAATGGGTGACCGTCCGGTCTATTTTTCATTGGGGGTCTCCGTCATAAAATCCTCGAAGTTGCGAATCTCCGACTTCCTGCCAAAGTACCACATCAGGGCGCCGACGGTTATCAGGAGGATGATAATTCCGGCCAGGACAGGTATCTCTTCTTCGGGAAGCTCGGTGAGGAAGATCAAAGACATCATCAATCCCAGCACGATGGTTGTTCCTCCCACGATGGGGAATGTGGAGATTTGTTTTTTCCCCTTCGCAAACACCTCGCGTGCAACATCGATCGGGGTATCGAGCTTTTTGAAGAACTCGTCCACGAGCTTTCGTTGCTCAACGGTTTCCGAAGCGAAAAGCCTGGCGAACACGAAGAGGCTTCCCCCCAGCGCAGCTCCGGAACCGATGCCGAAGGCTTTCATGACGTCGCTCAACTCCGCCGCCGCGGTGTGCGTGAACAACCAGCCGAGACCAGCCGCGATCGCCAGGCTGATGGCTCCCAGAAGGAGTTTGTTGTTCTTGTACAACTGCCCCGTCCAGTACGATGTGGCAAAGATGGTAAACGTCATGATGAAGGAAAGATACACTTGAGGACCGATGGTCCAGCCCAGCACGTAGCGCGTCGTCGCCCCGACAATCAATCCCCACACAATGGCGCCGGCTGCCCCCCATTTCGGCACCTTCCGGAAGATCAACCCGAACGCGATCGGGATGACCACGGGGGTGTTCAAGAGGGTGAAGAAGGCTTGCATGAGATTGAAAATCCCGAACTGGCTGTTGACGAACAGAACGGCAAGGCCGGTGACGATCACGCCGATGATGAGCGTCATGATGCGCCCCACTTTGAGGAGTTCCTCATCGGTGGTGTTCGGGCGGAACAACGTTTGATACATATCGCGGGAAAATATCGAGGAGACCATGTTATACACGGAACTAAGGGCGCTCATCGTTGCAGCAAGCATTGCCGCCAGGAACACTCCAATAAGACCGTTGGGAAGGATCTTCAGACACAGGGCCACATAGACAAGGTCCTGCGGATTGCTTTCCATATAGGGCTGGAAGAACGGCTCCTGCGAAAGGTCCGGCCACATCACGCGGGCAACCAGGGGCGGGATTCCGAACACCAGCGGCCCAAGCCAGGCCAGCCATCCGGCGAACCAGCCGACTTTCCTCGCGTCCTTTTCGTCCTTGACGCTGAAAAACCGTTGCGCTCCCCCGGCGGCAAAACCGATCGACGAGATCATCAAAATCGAAAGGAGCCAATGCTGATCATAATAGACGCCATTATAGACATGTTCAAAGCTGAGGGCCGGAAGCTTTTCGACCAGCACATCGAACCCTCCCACCGCATACAGGCTGGCCGGAACGATCAGTAACGCAATGCTCAGCAGGATCACCCCCTGGAGCGTGTCGGTCACGGCGACAGCCCAAAGCCCTCCCATAAAACAATACAACAGGATGATGATTCCAATCACCAGCACAACGGTGGTAATATCGAGACCGAGGAACGGTGCGAAGAGCTTGCAGGTCGAGGCAAGCTGCACTCCGGCGGAAAGAGTGAAGTTGAAGGCGATCACCCATCCGAACATCTGCTGGGTCCCGACATTGAACCGGGTATACGTGTACTCGACCGGGGAGATGGTCCTCGACCGTCTCCAGTATTTTGCCGTGAGCGCGGTGCCGATCCAGTACCCGAGACCGCCGGCCCCAAAATTAAACATCATAAACCATCCAACACTGTACGCGAACCCTGCCGCTCCGGTGAACGTCCATGCGCTGAAGTTGGTCATGTACAACGACATCCCGGCCACCCACCAGGGGAGCATATTGCCGCCGGCAAAATAATCCTTCCCCCCCTTGCTTGCCCGCATGAAGTAAAACCCGATTGCGATCATGAACAAGAAATACACGCCGATCACAATGAAGTCATAGACGTTCGCAGATTTCATGCTCCTCCCTTGTTCCAGCTCTTGTAGTGATGGGTGAACTCGATTATTTCAAAGACGATCATCCCGGGTTAATTCCCGACCGCTGCCAGTCTCATCACGGCCTCCTGGCTTGCCGCGGCACGCGCCAACTCTCCGACAATCGCCCCATCACGCATGACATAGATCCTGTCTGCAAGCGTCAACACTTCCGGCAACTCGGAAGACACAAGCAGGATCGAAACACCACGACGTGCCAGGGCGAAAATTAAGTTGTGGATTTCGGCTTTGGCTCCGACGTCAATGCCGCGCGTCGGTTCATCCAGGATCAAGATCGACGGATTGAGCCAGAGCCATTTCGCAAGGACTACTTTCTGCTGGTTCCCGCCACTCAGGGTCGAGACGTCGGCCTCCATGGTTGCAGCCTTGATGGCAAGCTGCTGAGCGCTCGACGCGGCAATATCGTTCTCCCGCGCCCTGTTGACGAAACCGAACTTCGAGATCGATCGCAATCCCGTCAGCGAGATGTTGTGTTTGATCGATTGGGACGCGATCAGACCCTCCCCTTTGCGATCCTCGGGGACAAATCCAATGCTGCGTTCGATCGCCTCGGCTGGATTTCGGATCTCGACCTTCGCTCCGTTAATCCAGATCTCCCCCGAGTCGATCGGGTTCAGTCCGAAGAGAGCTTTGGCGACTTCGCTCCGCCCTGACCCGACAAGTCCTGCAAGCGCGACGATTTCCCCTTTGCGTACCTGGAAGGAAATGTTTTGGACATGGACGGAAGCTTTGGTCACCGTGAGCGATCGTGCTTCAAGCTGCATTTCCCCCTCCTGTTCGATCGCTCGCGTTTCGCTCGCCCCTCGCACCTCCCTGCCCACCATCATGGTGATGAGCTCGGTTTCATTGGTCTTCTCCGTCTCCACCGTTCCGATATACCGTCCATCACGGAGCACGGAGGCCCGGTGACACAGCTCGAAGATCTCCTTCAGCCGGTGAGACACGTAGACAATGGTAAGCCCGTCTGTATTCAGTTTCTTGAGAAGCTGGAACAGGATTTCTGTTTCATGGTCTGTGATGGAGGCGGTCGGCTCATCGAGGATGAGGATGCGGGTGGAAAAGGCAATCGCCCGGGCGATTTGGACAAGTTGGACTTCCGCCGGACTCAGGTTTGCGAGGAGTTCTGTAGGCGGGATCTCGAGGGAGAGCGTTGCGAGAATGTCCTTTGTCCTGGTATTTAAGTGTCCGAAATCGACGACACCGAACCTTGATGTTTTTTCATGACCGAGAAACACATTTTCCGCCACCGTCATGTAGGGGACGAGGTTCGGTTCCTGGTAGACCGTGCTGATTCCCTCTCCCTGCGCTTCCAATGGGGAGTGGAGCATTTTGGGAACGCCGGACAGAAGAACGGTCCCCGCGTCCCTCGGCAACACGCCGGAAATGATGCGCATCAGCGTCGACTTGCCGGCCCCGTTCTCCCCCACGACGGCATGGATCTCTCCCTGCATCACACTGAAGCTCACACTCTCAAGAGCAACCGTTCCGCCGAAACGTTTGGAGATAGATTGAAGCTCGATGATCGGTGGCATCATGTCTGTTCTATGATCCCGTCAGAAGTTGTTTCTCCTTGATTATCCTACCCCGCCGTCTTCACCCCTTCAATCAGCCGGTCAAGCTCTTCGAAGTTGTTATAGATGTGTGTGGAAATGCGGAGACCGTTAACGCCCCCTTCCGAGACGCCGCGGGTCCGCAACTTGAAGGTGTTCAAGTGTTGTTGTAGTTCGAGGAAGGGGATTTTCTCATGCTGGAACGTAATCATGGCGCTTCGTTCAGCATCGCTGGCCGGTGAGAGGACCTTGATCTGTGGAATCTGCGACAGCGCGTTGAAAAGATATGTCGAGAGCGCTTTGTCGCGTTTCCAGACGTTTTCCATGCCAATCTTTTGGAGAAAGGTAACCGCAACTCCTAAACCGACGCGCAGGGGAACGTTGACGGTGCCGTATTCATATCGTTGCGCCGAGGGGTGAAAAGCCAGCGTCCCTCTTGCCAGATCGAAGCCGTTATCCGAATACGCCCCCACAAACTTAGCCTGAATCACATCGAACATTTCTTTTCGTACGTAAAGGATCCCGGTTTCCTTGGGACCCAGCATCCACTTGTGCCCGCACGCCGCATAGGCATCGCACCCGATGTCGTGGAGATCGAACGGGAACATCCCGGCTGTTTGTGCTCCATCAAGGAAGAGCCAGATGTTTTTGCTTTTTGCCAGCTTCGATATTTCCTTGACGGGGAGAA